>JAAYQM010000100.1 GCA_012519315.1 Clostridiales bacterium
GCTTGATTCGTCGCCTGTCCGACTTTGACGAGGAAACGATAAGGCTGATTGAGGAGGAACTTTCCTTACGCTATTTCACCCCGAATATTATAAAAATTCTCTCCATAAAAGAAAAGTTCGGCTATTATTATTGGGATGTGGAAACAACATCGGGCAAGGTTTCACTTATCCTTAACAATCCATATAACAATATTCGCAGGCTCGAAAACGGTAGTGTTCATATTACCGACATGGACGGAAACTGCTTCATTTTGCCCGATCCTCGATCCCTTGACAAGGCCAGTTATAAAAAGCTTGATGTTTATCTGTAACGATTTTGAGGATCGATCATCACATTGATTAAGGAAGATCAAATCCGGTTGATTTGATCAGGATTCTGGTATGAAATTAATGTATACGCTACGGGAGGCGGACAGTCATGCCCTGTCAACGGTTATGGGGGAGGACGAACGCCTGATGTACTGCCTGCCCTACAATATAGAGGGTGACCGCTTTGTCTCCGGCTATATGGCTTTTACAAACAAAAAAATATATAAAATACTTGAAGGCAAAGTATTGGCAACACATAACCTGTCTGCCATGTCAGACTTTGTCTGTGAAGTGATGTATGGCAGCGGCGGCTTTTATGCTAAGGAAAACGGGTATACAAAATTGCTTTGCCAATTTAGCTCAGGCAGATATTTGCCGCGGTACAGTGTTATTGCAAAAGCCTGTGAATTGTTGGCTTCAGGTATCTCTGACAAACCGATTACAAGTAATGAGCCGGAGCGGTTTTGCTCGGTCTGTAATCGACCGTATATTAAAGGAACTGCCATTTGTCCCTATTGTCGCAATAAATCAGATGTTTATAAAAAGCTTTGGGGTATGACAAAGGGACTGCGCCTGATACTTTTCTTCCCTGTTTTTGCGGCATTGACATCAATGATTCTTCAATTTGTGGTACCCGCCATACAAAAAATTGCGGTCAATAAATATATTCAGCCGGCTGAGGGTATTCAGAGAGGAGCAATTTCACATTTTCTTGTAATTGTCGTCGCTATTGTCACCCTTGATCTTTTCCATCGCGCTATATCGGTGATACAGGGACGCATGGCTTCGATTTCGGGAAATAGGTTTACCATCATGCTCCGCAATCTTTTATATGAGAAGATTCAGTCCCTCTCCCTTTCATCTATCCAGCGGCGTTCCACAGGGGATTTAATGGGGCGCATCAACAGCGATGTCAACACTGTACAGAGCTTTATTGTCGGTCAGCTTCCTAATTTGGTGGTTCAGGGGATGTCCTTTGTCATTGCCCTTACCCTCTTGCTCTACATGAACTGGGTCATGTGTCTCTTTGTCTTTGTCCCCTTGCCTATTGCGATTTTCTGCATCTATAAATTCTGGTCTAACATACAACAGCGCAACCGTAAAAACTGGGTTTTAGGGAACCGTACAAATCGAATGCTACAGGATATTTTCAACGGCATTCGTGTAGTCAAGAGTTTCGGCAATGAAGAAAGGGAATCAAAAAAATTTGCGGAAAGCACATACCGTCATACTAAAAATTCAGAATCAAATGCAAAGGTTTTTGATACCTTCTTCCCTATTCTCGGCTTTATTGTGCGATTTGGCAGCTATTTGATACTGCTATATGGAAATGTTCGACTTTTCTCAGGGAAGATGGATATCGGAACACTGCATCAGTTTACTTCCTACTCGAATATTATCTACGGTCCGTTAATCTGGATTACCTTTATACCAAGAAATATATCCAACTTTTTGACCTCCCTCGGAAAAATTCTTGAAATTCTTGAAGAAGAGCCGGAGGTATCCGATATCGACCTCCCGATCGATATCAAAATTGAAGGGGATATCTCTATCCGCAACATCACCTTCGGATATGAAAGCTATAATCCGGTACTTGAGAACATCAGCTTTGATATACACAAGGGAGAGATGATCGGAATTGTCGGTCATTCCGGCAGCGGTAAGTCAACACTGATCAATTTAATCATGCGCTTATATGATGTTAACGAGGGGGAAATTTTAATTGACTCGGTGAACATTAAGGATATTTCCCAGAATGCCCTCCGTTCTCAAATCGGTGTTGTGCTGCAGGAAACCCATCTTTTCTCCGGCTCTATACATGATAATATTCGATACAGCAAACCCCATGCAACCGATGAGGATGTTATTCATGCGGCAAGAATGGCAAATGCCCACGACTTTATTGTCAACCTGCCTGAGGGATATAATACAATTGTCGGGGAGAAGGGATATACTTTGTCGGGCGGAGAGCGGCAAAGGGTAGCTATTGCGAGGGCATTGATTCATAATCCCAGCATTCTTATCCTTGATGAGGCCACAGCCTCCCTTGATACCGAAACAGAGGCGTTGATTCAAGAGGCTCTTAGCCGACTGATGAAAAATCGAACCACCCTAGCCATCGCCCATCGCCTCTCCACCCTCAGAAACGCGGACAGATTAATCGTTCTCGATCAGGGAAAGCTGATAGAATCGGGCACTCATAGCGAGCTTATGGCATTAAAGGGGCGATATTACAGTCTTGTGATGGCGCAGCGCCGTTCGGCAATAAATCTGATAAGAACCTAGGATAAATGCAGGATTAATCGATTATAATCATTTTTTACAAAATATTCTTTAAAAATCGTATAATTTGATGGTTTACATAACGAAATATATTTAGTATAATCATATTTGATACAAGTTGGCAGCCGAGGAATATTATTTTATACTATTTTGGTTGCTATGTATTAATATTCATGTATTTTCGATATTTAGACAGTTGCTGTGAAATATCAATCTCATGATATCTCTGCGCAGACAACTGATTTCTAAATATCGTAAAACTAAAAAACCGGTTAAATACCTGATTTGCAGGCTTATTTTAACCGGTTTTATAGTTTTTGCGCAGTATTGCATTCAAAAAGAATATATTTATTGTGATTTTTTTCTATTGCAAGTTTATTCATAATATTGTATAATATCATCAATTGGATACTTAAAGACGAAAGAACCATTTAGCGGCAGAATGGAGTAATTCTTTCGACAAAAATATCAGCCGCAGAACGGAAACAATATGAAAAAATCGATTAAAAAAATTGTTCTTGCCTATTCCGGCGGTCTTGACACCTCTATCATTATACCGTGGCTGAAGGATAATTATCCGGGATGCGAGGTAATCGCCGTTGCCGGCGATGTGGGTCAAGGCAAGGAATTGTCCGGTCTTGAGGAAAAGGCCAAGAAAACCGGCGCATCAAAGCTCTATGTTGCGGATTTGCGCCGTGAATTTATAGAGGACTATATCTTTCCTACCCTGAAAGCCGGCGCTAAGTACGAAAATGCTTATCTGCTCGGTACTGCTTTTGCTCGCCCGATTATTGCCAAGAAGATAGTGGAGATTGCAAAGGCGGAGGGAGCCGATGCAATTGCACACGGTTGCACCGGTAAGGGAAATGATCAGGTTCGTTTTGAGCTGACGATAAAGGCCTTTGCTCCCGACATGACCATAATCGCGCCCTGGCGTATGTGGGATCTTAAATCCCGTGATGATGAGATTGATTATGCTATTGCTAAAAACGTACCTATCCCGGTAACCCGGGAGACAAATTATTCCAAGGACAAAAATATATGGCACCTGTCCCATGAGGGACTTGATCTGGAGGACCCGGCGAATGAGCCGATGTATGACAAAATTCTTGAGTTAGGTGTTTCTCCCGAGGCGGCGCCCGATAAGCCAACCTACATAACCATCGGCTTTGATAAGGGCATTCCGGTATCCCTCAACGGTGTGAAAACCGATTCTATCCAGCTCCTTGAGACTTTAAATAAAGTCGGTGGGGAGAACGGCATCGGCATTGTTGACATGGTAGAAAACCGACTGGTTGGCATGAAGAGCCGGGGTGTATATGAAACACCGGGTGGAAGTATTCTTTACGCGGCGCATCAAGCCCTTGAAACTATCACTCTTGACCGTGATACAATGCATACAAAGCAGATGCTTGCCGGCAAATTTGCCGATCTTGTCTATTTCGGTCAATGGTTTACTCCGCTAAGGGAGGCACTTTCAGCCTTTGTTGATAAAACACAGGAAACAGTAACCGGTGAGGTTAAGCTGAAGCTGTATAAAGGAAATATTATTATTGCCTCCATTACATCCCCCTATTCCCTTTATGACGAGGCTATCGCCACCTTCGGCGAGGACGATGTTTACAACCAGAAGGATGCCGAAGGATTTATCAACCTGTTTGGTCTACCGATCAAGGTAAAGGCGATGCTCGATGCAAAGCGGAATTCTAAATAAGCTTGTTAAGCTTGTACTGTTCTTAAATACCTCCAGATACCCGGCAGCAGCGCCGGGTATCTTACTTAAAAATTTATACTTAGTCTGAATTTGAAAGGAAGATCTCCTTATGAAAATGTGGGATGGACGCTTCGAAAAGGCACTGGACAGCCGAGTTAATGATTTCAACTCATCAATAAAAATCGACCGCCGTATGTACCGAGAGGATATTCAGGGCTCCATTGCCCATGCTACCATGCTTGGAGCCTGCGGAATTATCGATAAAAAAGAGGCGCAGGCAATTTGCGCAGCCCTTGAAAAGATTCGGGAGGATTTGGATTCAGGACGGCTCTTAATCGATCCCGAAGCTGAGGATATTCATATGTTTATCGAAAGTGTTCTTACCGAGCGGATCGGTGATGCCGGAAAAAAGCTGCACACCGCACGAAGTCGTAATGATCAGGTTGCGCTTGATCTAAGGATGTATCTCAAGGGAGAGATTGTTGCGATCGGCAATCTGATCCAGAGCCTTGTTGCGGTAATCGTGGAAAAGGCGAGGGAAAATGTAGATACCGTTATGCCCGGCTATACCCATCTGCAGCGGGCACAGCCCCTCACCTTTGCCCATCATCTGCTGGCTTATGCTCAGATGTTCATGCGTGACTTCGACCGTCTGCGGGACACTTACAGGCGCACGGATGTTATGCCCCTCGGCTCGGGCGCTCTAGCCGGGACAACCTACCCTATCGACCGCAGACTAACCGCTTCCCTGCTGAATTTTTCGGCTATCTCCGATAACAGCATAGACGGTGTGTCCGACCGTGACTTTGCGATCGAGCTTGCCGCCGTTTTGTCTATTACCATGATGCACCTTAGTCGTTTTTCAGAAGAAATAATTCTCTGGTGCTCATCCGAATTTTCATTTATCGAGCTGGACGATTCCTTTGCCACCGGCTCATCGATTATGCCTCAAAAGAAGAATCCGGATATCGCCGAGCTTGTACGGGGTAAAACCGGGCGGGTTTACGGTGACCTTACCGCTCTTCTGACTTTGATGAAGGGGCTTCCTCTTGCCTACAACAAGGATATGCAGGAGGACAAAGAGGCTATTTTTGACGCTGTAGACAACACTAAGCTCTGCCTTGAGATATTCACATCAATGCTTGCTACGATTGTTGTAAAAAAGCAGAATATGCGTAGGGCAGCATCTCACGGATTTATCAATGCCACCGACTGCGCCGACTATCTCGTAAAGCAAGGGTTGCCCTTCCGCGATGCTTACAAGATATCAGGCAGACTGGTCGCCTATTGCATTAAGCAGGAAAAAACATTGGGGCAGCTCTCAATTGATGAATTTAAAGCTGTTTGTGAGGAGCTGTCCCTTCCCTGTTTGTTTGATGAGAATTTTTATCATGCCATCGATCTTCAAATCTGTGTTAACGAAAGAAAGGTCTATGGTGGTCCCGCATATGAATCGGTAATGAGTCAGATTAAAATAGCGGAGGCATTTTTAGAAGAAAAAATAACAGAGTAAAGACCGCTGACAAAGCTATGTCAGCGGTCCGGGAGCAATGCCGTCGGCATTGCTCTTTTTAAAAATAAATCGTTTTTTGCGCATACCTTGTTATTGCTTTTTTATGGCATTTACCGCCGTCCTTAAAGCGGTATAAGCCGTATCCGGGTCGGAAATTGTCATGACCGCCTTCTCCATTGGGCAGATATCGGACCCCGTTCGATTTTTTATATGGGGGACAAGGGTTTCGTATTGAAGAGGGATTCCATGCTCATTCAGACACTCAAGTGCCGGTTTACTCAAGGTCAGCGCATAAAGCCCGGCTATCCCTGCCTTAATAAATAGGAGTGCGGCTGCCTTCCCTACAATTTTATCGACAACCAGAGCGCCATAAAGAAGGTCGGGGGCTTTGTTTAATAAGCTAAGCACACGAGCTATTCCCTTTTCCTTCGATATTATAATCTCCTGCCCCTTTGACGCAATGAGGGTTAAATTTTCAGTTTTAAGCCTGTTTGCGAGTTTCGGTAAATTTATCAAGGAAGCCGCTCCTTTCAAGTAGCATAATAACAGGCGGAATAAAGAGGATTTGTATAATAATGCCTGCAGCGCCGGTGGCAATCGCGGTAAGAACAACTGCCGGTCCTGCCGAAGAGATACTTAACAGCTCTGCCGCAACAAAAAGGGAGATCGCAAAGGCCAATCTGCCGGCAATCATAGCCGCAATCAGAGAGAGGTATATGCTCACAAGACCTATTTTGTTTCTTGCAAATCTATATATCATGCCGCAAACAAGGCCGTATGCCGCAAGCTCAAGCATCATATAGGGCAGACGATCTAAAGGGGGCATACCAGTACTGAGGGAGCTTAGCAAAGGGGACAGGAACCCGATTGCAAAGCCGTAGACAGGACCAAGCACAAAACCGCCAACAAACACCGGCAGGTGCATCGGCAAAAAGGTCTGTCCCATCTGCGGACCCGCAAAATGAAAGAGCTGAGGAAACAAAACAGTTATTGCTATAACAAGAGCGCCGTAGGTTAATTTTTTAATATTCATAATTTCTTCCTAATTTGTATTTGTTAAATTGAGGTTGCTTTTTCGATATGCAACCGTTTCATAGTGCCTCAAGCTCGTCGTTGAGCTTTGCCAAATCGGCGATAATGGAAAGACTTTGAGGACAAACCTTCTCGCAGGCACCGCAGGCAATGCATTTATCCGCCTTTTTTTCGGGTTTCAACGACTGCCATCTTCGACGGGTGCTTGCAACATTCCTGTATATTCCGTAATTGTTCCAAATCTCGAAATTTCGGGGAATATCAACACCGCTGGGGCAAGGCATACAATATTCACAGCCGGTGCATCCGTTATTCACTCTGTTTCTAAGGATCGAGGCAACACGTTCGACCACCTCCGCTTCAACCACAGATAAGGGTTGAGGCTTGTCGAAAGTTTTCAGATTATCCTCTACCTGTGAAAGATTAGACATACCGCTTAGAATGATCTTGACATTCGGCAGGCTACCAACCCAACGCAACGCCCAGGAGGCAATCGATCGATGAGGATCAATCTTATTGAATATATCGCAAACCTCGGACGGCAGGTTTGCCAATGCCCCACCCTTAACAGGCTCCATAACCACCATAGGCACACCGAGCCTTTCGGCAAGATGATAGCCTTTCATGCCCGCTTGCAGTTCTGTGTCCATGTAGTTCAGTTGAATTTGACAGAAGTCCCACTCTCTATAGGTAATAATTTCCTCAAAAACCTCATATTCATCATGGAAGGAAAACCCGAATTGCCTGATCTTCCCTTCCGCCTTTAACTGATCGCAATATTCGAGTACCCCCAATTTGACCATATTGCGCCATTTGTCGGCTGTGAGGGAATGAAGCAGATAAAAGTCTATGTAATCCTTGTTTAAGCGTTTAAGCTGTTCATCAAAAATGTTTTTTGCATCCTCAAGGCTCTTCACCTTCCAGCAGGGGAGCTTTGTGGCGATATAATAGGTGCTTCGCTCATAACGGTCTAGCATGCGACCTATAAATTCCTCGCTTTTGCCGTTGTGGTAGATATAAGCGGTATCATAATAATTAACCCCGCTTTTATAAGCCATATCCAGCATCTCGCCGGCCTGCTTTTCATCGATTGAGCCATCCTTCAGCTGAGGAAACCTCATACATCCGAATCCTAAAATCGATACCCTGGTGCTTGTGTCCTTCATGCTTCTGTATTCCATAATAAACCCCGCTTTCTTTTGTTGCTATATATGTTATGGTTGTTGATTTTGCATTTAATGTATGTTATAATAAGTCGGTAAGTTGGAATGTTCGGACAAATTTTAGATTATATATATTATAAGGCCTATAGTATATGCTAAGTCAAGTGTTTTTTGATTTTTTTATAATCTAAATATTACATAACAGTTGGAATTGTTTATTTTGATTCTGATTTATGTGTTGTTCAGACGAGAGGAAGTAAGGCAAAATGCAAGGTATTTTTCATGAAAAAACAGTGCAACGGACGGTATTCTTATTGATTGCCTGCTGTATGTTGCCGATATTGCTTTATTTATCGCCGTTCGCTTTAACTGAAAACGATGCCGATGAGTCAGCCGAAGAGCTGACCGCAAGCGCTCAGATGACCCTGTCCTCCACACAAAAGCTGTCAGACATCACCGATAATAAGATATCTACAAAAATCACGATAAGTGAGCCGACCGAGCTTGCTATTTTCTCTGATAAAGGTGTTGCCGGAGTCTATCTTATTTGGGATCAGCCCCCGGGCAAATGGCAGATTCTAGCTGGTGACCGGACAATTGAATGCGGGCTCTACGATTTTGTTCATGAGTACATAGAAATTGGGGACGAGTATCGAAGCATTACCCTACACTTGCCTGAGGGTGCTGTTTTGTGCGACATTCGTTTGTTTGGCAAGGGTATTCTTCCCGATGATATACAGGTGTGGCAACCCCCATACGAAAAGGCAGACATGCTTCTTCTTCCAACCCATGCCGATGACGAGCATTTGTTTTTCGGCGGGACAATGCCCTATTACGGAGGTGAGCTTGGTTATCGTGTTCAGGTTGTTTACCTGACAAATCACTCACTTCCCTCCAGCTTGTATTGGCACGACACTCGGCGTATTCATGAGCTTTTGAACGGTCTTTGGACGGTGGGCATTGTTGCATATCCTGTTATCAGTGATTTTCCTGATCTTCAATCTCTTGCCTCCGATTACAGAAACCCGCAAGAGCTGGCAAAGGCGCTGGCACAGGCCAAAAATCAGTACAATTTTGACGAATGGGTAGAATTTCAGGTCGAAAATATTCGCCGTTTTAAGCCCTATGTCATCCTCGGTCATGATGTCAACGGTGAATACGGTCATGGCGCTCATATGCTCAATACCGAATCTTTGATGAAAGCACTGACTATCAGCGCCGATCCGGAGCAATATCCCGAATCGGCCGAAAAATACGGCGTTTGGGATGTTCCTAAAACCTATCTTCATCTGTGGCATGAAAATACAGTTAGCATGAATTGGGATATCCCCCTTGAGAATTTTGGAGGGAAAACCGCATTCCAGATGGCGGAGGTCGGCTATAAATGCCACATTTCTCAGCATATCTATAACCTTGCTGTCGGGCGCAGCGGTGTATCCGATTGCCGGGCCTTCGGTCTTTATCGCAGCACTGTCGGGGCTGATGTTACGGGCGGCGACTTTTTTGAAAATATTGATTTCAGCGAATATGAGACCGAACCGGTTACCGATGAGGTGACCACCTCATCGCCGGATGACACAAACGAAATGCCATCGTCAACCACCTCTAAAGAGAGCCGTAATACAACTAAAACTGTTATCGTTACCGATAGGATATTTGATGCTGAAATAATGATAGCCTACATTTTTGCTATTGTATTTGTCCTTGCTTTGGTAGGTATTGCCATATATGCAATACTCATAAGAAGATAAAGGGGTAGAATTGTGGCGAACGCTTGACAAAATTGCATAATTTTTATATAATTATCTTATTTAAAGCAGAAGGGGTATTGATTTTATGAGAATAATCAACAGCTTCAAAGATGCGGCGCCTTCAAAGGTGATAACCGACCTGCGTCATCTCGTACAATCGAGTGCAGAGGTCTTCGGCGATAAAGTTTTATACTATTATTTTGAAAATGATGAAAAAAAGGAATTTACATACAACGATCTGTGGGAAAATATGAACTGTCTGGGCACCGCTTTTGCGGAGCTTGGACTTATGGGCAAGCATATCGCCGTGATTGGCGAAACGCATCCTTCATGGATTGTAACCTATTTGGCGGCTGTAAACGGAAACAGCGTAATCGTTCCTCTTGACAAGGAACTGTTGGAGGATCAGATTGTCGGATTTTTAAATCTGGCTGAGGTTGAAGCTATCGTTTATACAGAATCCTTTAATAACAAGCTTATAAAGCTGGCGGATAAAGTGCCAAAAATTAAATATTTCATTCCGATACATTCTGACGGGGAAAATCTCAACTCACCGCTCCTACGCAGCTTTGACAGCCTTATTGAAATGGGAAAAAGGGCATTGGATGCCGGTAATCGCACCTATGTCGATCATGTTATAGATATGGATGCTATGTGTGCGATACTGTTTACTTCTGGTACAACAGGTACAAGCAAGGGCGTTATGCTTTCGCAAAAGAATCTGACGGCAGCAACCAACTCTTCATGCCAATCCATGTCTTATGATTCAAGGAATACCTTTGTATCCTTCTTGCCACCCCATCACAGCTATGAGATGACCTGTGAACAGCTCGGCGGTATCAACATAGGCGGTTCAATGCTTATTAACGACAGCTTAAAGCATACCATGCGCAACATTACAAGCTTTAAGCCAAACACCTTGGTTCTTGTTCCCCTTTTTGTCGAGACAATGTACAAGAAGATTTGGGACGAGATTAAAAAACGCAACATGACCAAAAAGGTCAAAATGGCAATGAAAATCAGTAATGCCCTGCTCTGGCTCGGCATTGACAAGCGAAAAGACTTTTTCGCCCCGATTATCGACTCCCTCGGCGGCAATCTTAAAAGTATCGTTTGCGGCGGTGCCCCCCTTAATCCTCAACTGGTCAAGGATTTTTATGCTTTCGGCATTACGATATTTGAGGGTTATGGCATCACCGAATGTGCCCCCCTTGTTGCGGTCAATCCGGCAGGAAAAATTCGTCTGCGCTCGGTGGGGAAACCGGTTGTAGGCTGTGATGTTAAAATCGACTATGACGAAGGTCAAACGACCGGTGAAATACTTGTCAAGGGCGAAAACATTATGATGGGTTATTATAAAAACGAGGAGGCCACAAAGGCAGTATTTACCGAAGATGGCTATTTCAGGACCGGCGATATCGGGTATATGGATAAGGATAATTACATATATATTACTGGACGCAAAAAAAATGTAATCATTCTCAGCAATGGCAAAAACGTTTTTCCTGAAGAAATTGAAGAATATCTTGCGAATATCCCGCAAGTGCTTGAAAGCGTGGTGTTGGGCAGGAAAAACAATAAAGATGAAATTGTAATAACCGCTATTGTCGTTCCTGATATGGAACAATTTACAGATCAAAGCCCTGACAACATTTATTCCACAATTAAGGACGCAATTACAAGAATTAATAAAAATCTGCCTGTTTTCAAGCAAATCAAGGATATTGAAATTCGATACGAACCATTTGAAAAAAATACATCCAGGAAAATTAAACGCTATTTGATTAAATAAATTTCAGTTGGTAGAAGAAATAACATCAATACTGCTAATATTTAAGTTGGAGGAACTCTTATGTACGAAAAGGTAAAAAAACTGCTGGTTGACGAGCTTCAGATTGATCCGTCGGATATTACAATGGATGCAGAGCTTGCAAATGATCTGGGAATAAATTCGTTGGAACTTGCCGATTTAATTCTTCTATGCGAAGAAAAATTTGGCGTTCAGATAAATGACGATGACATCCACAAATTTATCTCTGTAGGAGATGTTGTAAATTACCTGTCCGCCGCCAATGTTTCATAATATGAATTTACCCCGTATAAGATAAGAAAAGAGCATATATGATAACTCTTGCTATGCAAGGTTATTGTATATGCTCTTTTTCATTGATTTTGTAAGCTATAGATAAACAAAAGTGATGCCCATGTTGCCCCGGTTAAGGTCAGGATCCTTTGCCAGTGACGGATACCGGTCAAGGAGATATCTTGTTCCCGCATCAAAAATCGAAAAATTCTCTCCGTAAACACAGACCGAAACTCTTCCCTTTTGCTTGTATGAATTGAGCATTTTTCGCACTTGCGTTCGGATCTTTCCGCCTTTTCCGCTAGAGCCGTAACCGTGTATGAATTTTATCAGACGACCGCCCTGCGCCCTGACCGACGCAATCGAGAATTCAGCGTGTTTTAAGGCCGATTGGACATCGGGCCGTCCAAGCTCTAAATTAATGGTATAGATCTCCATAAATCAACTACCTTCCTAAAGTCTCAACAACAAGCTCACAATCCGAATTTTTGCTTCATAGCGTTAAGTTCGTCGTCATTCATTTTCTTGTAAGAGCCTCCAAGCTGTGCCGCGCCGACTAAGGTTTTGGCGCTGTATTCTAAAACCTCAAGGGAGTCAAATGCGGCATAGGCACTTGAACTGCAAACTATAACGCAGTCATTTTCAACAATGCAGACAGGGTTTTTCAGATCTACCTCCCTTGCGAAAAGCTCAGGCTGCATAATAGATGCTCCGAAGGGGATTTTCTTCACCTCGCGCAGGGTTATATATGTTTCGGAAATCAATTTTGTGTCAAACTCGGCATCGGTCACCGCAAAGGCCATAATATGCGGCGGATGTGCGATAATAACGCTGTTGACATCTTGATTGTTACGATAGATTCTCGCATGTAGGTCGGCCGAACGGGATGGGTTTTTACCGCCCTGACGATATCCGTTTTTAATCAGCACAAGATCCTCCGGCTCGAGATACGCACGGTCCTTGTCACAGGGTGTAATAATAAAGGAATCACCCTCAAGCCGCATTGAATAGGTTCCCTGCTCGCCGGTGAACATCTGCCTTTGATAAGAACGGCGGACAAGGGCGCAAAGCTCTCGTCGGGCGACATTTTCCCTTTCGGTGGGAATATGTTCTACAAATTCCTTCATCGGGGAGGCGACATTGAGCATATAAACTGCCATATGCTTCGGTGAAATAGAGATGGGCATATGACCGATTGCCATTGCGTTAATTTCGATATTTGCACACAGGTTGACTGCCTCAAGGAGAGAAAAGGCGGTATGCAGATCCTTTGCGGCGGTGACAACGCCGTGATTTTCAAGTATGGCAATATCCGTTCCCCGCTCAAACTTCTCCCCCACCGCCTCGCTAAGCTCAATACTGCTGGGAAACTTGAAGGGGATCGATGCAATATTTCCGCATTTATATTTAACAAAAGGATAGACAGACAGCTTTGGAAGCTGCTGAACAACACTAAAGGAAACAAGTGCAGGAGGATGCGCATGAAGCACAGCCCCGATATCAGGTCGCCTTTTGTAGATTTCCCTGTGAAAGGGGTGCTCTACCGAGGGAGGATATGGTCCGATAATCTCGCCGCTTGGCATAATCCGAACAATATCCTCGGTACGCAGAGAGCCTTTATCTGTACCGCTGGGCGTTATCCAAATGACGCCGTCGGCATCACGAATAGAAAGATTTCCTCCCGAGGCGGTTGTCATTCCTCCGTAATAAATACGGTTCATGATTTCAACAATTTTTTCAGCTGGGGACAACATTTGAAAATTCATTTTTGGTTGCATAATCTATCATATAAGACAGACAATTCCTTTAATATTATTTATTTTTGTGAGTTGACAACCGATACGGGAAGATAGGCGGAGGCAATGGTATCGGTCAGCCATTTTTTAGCGCGGTCGAGGGTAAAATAGCCGTACAACACACGATTGTAATAAGTGTTATAATTGTATGTGCCATGCAAAGGTCCGAGGGATTCGCTATAGTCCTCCAAAAGATAGATCTTGCAATTTCTAAAGGATTGGTCAAAATGGCAGATTGTCGGAATGAAGGATACATTATCAATATAAGGCTTGTCAAAGCCGTATTGCACAATGTCAAAGGTGGCAAATCCCCCGAGCATATTGATTCCGTTGCTCATCATGGACAAAAGGTTGCCAAGGGAATAGATGACCAGTGTCCTTTCTCCATCAGGACGATCCAGCCACTCGATTGGCTGAAGGACATGGGGATGATGCCCGATGATGACATCGACACCGTTGTCGGCAAGCAGACGGGCAAGACGGCGCTGCTCGCTCGATGGTTTAAAATCGTTTTCTATCCCCCAGTGCATCGATGCAAAGATAAGGTCGGCACCGGTCTCCTTGGCAAGTCCGAGCCGTCTTATAATATCGGCATCGTCGGCATAGGGGATTACATAGGGACTGTTGGCAGGCAGGAGCATCCCGTTGGTGCCTAAATCCTTTTTCGAATAAGTGTAGGATATGAAAGCGATTTTCACCCCGTCATATTCCAGCACCCGAATATTGTCGTAATCTTCCTTGTCCTTATAACCGCCAAGCAAGAGCACAGGCTGGCTTTCCCAAAACTTGATGGTGTTGGCAAGCCCGATTTCCCATTTATCCAGCATATGGTTGTTGGCGATATTGATGATGTCAAACCCGATATCGACCAGAGTTCGACCCAGATCCTGGGGCGAGTTGAAGTTGGGATAACCGGAATAGCCAAGTTCAGCGCCGCCCATCGGGGTCTCCTGATTGATAAAGGCGATATCCGCATTTTTAATCAGATCTGCCACATCCTCATATATGGGGGCAAAGTTATATTCGTATGAATTTGCTGTTGCCCTTCTTTTCGCATCATGAAATATGCCATCGTGAATAAGATTATCTCCGGCAGCCAAAAAGGAGATGCGCTTTTCTTTAAGAGGGGGGACATTATCAAGCTCAGGATCGACAGGTGCGACATTCTTAGTGTCGGGCAATTTTTCGTACTGATTCGGAACAATAAGACCTGACGCACAGGAGGAAAGAAGAATAAGCAAAAGCAAGAATGATGATAAACGCAATAGTTTTATATTACACATAGCAATTACCTGCTTGAACATCAAATTTATATGGTGTTCAAGGCACCTTTAAATATTAATCTCGCAATGAAATGATAGGTGATGCAAAATACTATGATTAACCCAGAAGTTTTTGGAAACGCTCATAGGCCTCATCCCATGTGGCATCGCCTGCAGGTTCATAACAATCAAGCTCAAAGGAATTTCTCACGATCTCTCTGCCCTGAGAAATGCTTGATATCTCGCCGAGTGCCATAAGCTGTACAAGAATGTTTCCGATAGCGGTTGCCTCAATGGGCCCGGCATAAACGGGTATGCCACAGGCATCCGCCGCAAGACAGCAAAGCAGCTTATTCTGCACACCGCCGCCTACAATATGAAGATGAGTTGCCTTTTTGCCTCTGATTTCATTAATCATGTTAATGGTATGCCGGTATTTCAGGGCAAGACTGTCAAGGATGCAGCGAACAATCTCCCCCTTAGTTTGGGGTACATATTGTCCGGTCTCACGGCAATAATCGGCAATACGCCGTGGGAGATTGCCCGGTGCGGCAAAGCGGCTGTCATCAGGGTCAACGATTGAGACGAGAGGTGAGGACTCGGTTGCCATATCTGAAAGGTCGCTAAAGGACAGGGATTCACCCTCCCGTTCCCATTGCCGCCTTGATTCCTGGATCAGCCAAAGCCCCATGATATTACGGAGCAATCGAATGGTGCGTCCTGCGCCCCCTTCATTTGTAAAACTGTAGCGGGCAGTCTTTTCATTGATGGCCGGCTCGTCAAGCTCGGTGCCGAGCAAAGACCATGTGCCGCTGCTGAGGTAAACAAAATCTTCGGTTTTGGTCGGAACGGCAAGAACCGCCGAGGCTGTATCATGGGAGGCAATGTTGACAACCTTTGCATCAAGGCTGCCAATCTCATCGATCAGATCGGGGGTAAGATTGCCAAGTATGTTACCCGGGGTGATTAATTCGGTAAATAGATGAGAAGGAATTCCCAGCTTTTCGAGCAAAGCATAGTCATATGTTCTGTTGTGTGCGTTTAGCAGGGCGCCGGTGGAGGCAATGGTATATTCGGTTTTCTTTTGCCCGGTTAGAAAATAATTGAGCAAGTCGGGCATAAAGAGCAGCTTGTCAGCCAAAGCAAGCCTGTCGGGCGCATCACGCAGTTCAACAGCCAGCTGATATACCGTATTAAAGTTTAACGACTGGATGCCGGTAATAGAATACAGCTCATCATATGGTACTTTGGAAAAAACATAGTCGGTAATGTTATTTGTACGGGCGTCACGATAATGCACCGGATTTGAAATCAGGTTGCCTCTTTTATCAAGCAAACCGTAATCGACTCCCCAGGTGTCAATGCCGATACCCTTGATTACCTTGTCATCGGACAGGGCGCACTTTCTCAGGGCAATTTTTATCTCATGAAAAAGGCGAAGAACATCCCATTGAAAAACATTGTTAATCATGACAGGCTCGTTTAAAAACCTGTGTATTTCACGGTATTTGAGCTTTTCGCCATCATATTGTCCTATTATTCCCCTACCGCTGGATGCGCCAATGTCAATTGCTAAAACCCTAATATCTTTCATAATAATTTCGCCTCCATATAAATATTATTATTTAAGTTCAACTACAGTAACACCGGAATCGCCTTCTCCATAGGCTCCGAGTCTAAAGCTTGATATCCGTTTGTCCCCCTTCATATAACGCCATAGGGCGGCTCTCAGAGCGCCGGTGCCTTTTCCGTGGATAAGGCGAACAACCCGTATTCCTGCAAGGATAGCCTCATCAAGATACTTGTCTGTAGCAAACCAGGCATCATCACCGTACATTCCGCGGAGATCCAGCTCCGGGCTGAAGGCTTTGCCAACCGGCTTGATATATGCAGAGGATTTGCTATTTTTGTTTCTATTTTTTGATTTTTCTTCAATCAGTCTTAAATTTGATATATTGGTTTTCATTCGGACAGCACCGATCTGTACATTTACATCTCCCGATTTATCGGGCTCGTCAATCGTAATTCCCCGCTGCCCGATATTGACCACCAGCACCTGATCCCCCTGTCGTAAGGGTCTGGGCAGAATGTATTCATCATCTGAAAGCTCCTCTATCGGGATAAACTTTTCCTCGCTTTGCCTAAGTTGCGCCCTAATTTCACGGCGAGCGGCATCAAGGGTTTTCCCGAAGTTTTCGCTGTCCTGCTTTTTCCGGACCTCCTCAAGGTTGGCTAGAATATAATCGCTGGATGCACGAGCCCCTTCAATCAGCTGTCGGGCCTTTGCCTTTGCTTTTTCAACAGCCATTTCCGATTCTTCCAGCCGCTTTTTCAGGCGGGCTTCCGCCTCGACCTTAAAGCGTTCGTACTCGGCACGCAAGCGGACCATCTCGTCCCGGTTGCGCTCCATCTCGATTCTGCTCTCCTCCAGCTTTTCAATAACATATTCAAATCGGCGGTTGTCGCTGCTGATAAGTGACTTTGCTCTGTTAACAATCTCCGAAGGCAACCCAAGCTTTTCGGATATTGCGAAGGCGTTGGATTTCCCGGGCGAGCCGATGATTAGCTTATAGGTGGGACGCAGTGTCTCAACATCAAATTCGCAGGATGCATTACACACTCCCTCGGTATTCAGCCCATATGCCTTTAGCTCGGCATAATGGGTGGTGGCCGCAATCAATGCGCCCCGATCACGGGTAGCCTCAAGAATGGCAATGGCAAGGGCGGCGCCCTCGACAGGGTCGGTGCCTGCTCCTAACTCATCAAAGAGAACGAGGGAGCGACTACCGATATTTTTTATTATTTGAATAATATTCACCATATGGGAGGAGAAGGTGGAGAGGGACTGCTCTATACTTTGCTCATCCCCTATATCAACCAGTATGTTGTCGAAAACAGAGACAGAGGAGGAGTCCTCTGCCGGAATCTGGAGTCCGGCCTGTGCCATCAATGACAAAAGCCCGATAGTCTTGAGGGTCACCGTTTTGCCGCCGGTATTAGGTCCGGTTATTACAAGAGTGTCAAAGCTTTCGCCGAGAGATACATTTATCGGTACTGCGGTGTTTTTATCAAGGAGAGGATGCCGGGCACGTACAAGGGAAATGGAGTGATCGGCTGATATTTTCGGTGCCTCTGCACGCATATTAAAAGCAAGCTGCGCACAGGCAAAAATAAAGGCAAGCTCGGTGATGATATGATAATTCGACACAAGAATCTCGGCAAAATTTGCACAATCGGATGAAAGCTCGGCAATTATTCGCTCAATCTCCCGCTCTTCCTTGCTGTTTAGCATGCGCAACTCGTTGTTCGCCTCAACAACAGCCATCGGCTCAACAAAAACAGTCGCCCCCGAGGAAGAGGTGTCATGGATAAGACCTTTTATTTCGTTTTTATATTCAATCTTCACCGGTATAACATATCGACCGTTACGCATGGTGACTATGTTTTCCTGCAACGCCTTTGAATAGGTGGCGCTGCCGACGTATTTGTGCAGTGTATCCTTGATTCGGTTGTTAGCCGCACGTATCTTACGTCTGATTTCCGCAAGAGCAGGACTTGCCTCATCAGCTATCATCTCCTCGGACAGGATTGATCGGGTAATCTTCTCTTCAAGATGGCGGTTCGGCATCAGCCGCTCGAATATTTCGTCTAAAACCGTTTCAAAAAGCTTGTCGGTATGGATATAGTCAAGGAGGGAGCGCGTCGTGCGCAGCAAAGAAGCGATATCCAACAATTCTCTCAGGGAGAGGGGGGCGCCTTTTTCCGCACGTCCGAGGGCCGAAGAGATGTCTCTGACCCTGCCGAAGGAGGGGATCCCCTTTGTGCCTGCCAGACGCTTTGCATCAAAGGTTCGTTGCTGTCTTTTTTTTACTGTGAGCACATCCGAGGAAGGCATCAGCTTTTTTGCCATAGCCTTTGCCCCATCGGTCAGCGCACAATCGGCCAGCATATCACATATTTTATCAAATTCTAATGTTTGTAATGTTTTATTGGTAAAACTCATGTTGTCCTCCGCTTTAGATAAAACAAGCGTGCTACAGGATTGACTTATAAAAATCCAGTGTTTTAAAATTTCTCTCAAGTTGATTAAGCAAAAAACGCTCGGCTGTGTCCGCAAAAACTTTAAGCTCATCCGCCTCAAGGGTAAAGGCAAATAGCCGCTCAGGCGAACAGCTTATGGTATAACGCATAGCGGCAAGGGCCCCCGGTGATAAAAAGCAAATATGGGTAGTCTGACACAGTATATCGGCAAGGGCATCATAATCGCCACGGGAGGTTGCCTTGTCATCCGGTCTATTGCTTATTTTTTCACAACAACGGGCACAGACAATGCGTCCGTTCATAATCTCAAGGCATGCGGTTGAGATGCAATCGCTGCCGCAGACAGCACAGGATGAGAGATTCGGCATAAAGCCCAGCTGGGCGGCCAGACGCATCTCAAATGCCCCCTTTATAAGGGATAGCGGCTTTGTTCCTTTTGAAATGATGTATAAGGTGTTGAGGGTAAGCTTAAGAAGATCCCCCTCAGGCATATTTTCCATGGAGGAATCGTCTACAACCTCACATACATAGGCCGCGAGAGCCATCTTCTCAAGATCGGTGCGCAAGGCGAAAAAATTTTCGATCAGCTCAGATTCGCGAAGCCAATAATAGTTCCCTTTTTTGTACAAAACATAGCTGCCGTAGGAATAGAGCTCGGTGGCAGAACGAACTCGGCTCTTTATTGACCGTGCCCCCTTGGCTCCCACTGCAATTTTGCCGTGCTCAGCGGTAAGAAGGGTCAGAATTTTATCACTTTCGGTAAAAGTGGCCGTACGTATGACAAGACCTTTCAGCTCAATCAGCATATCTGTCTATCACACCTCCGGTCAAATTATTTTTCATTGTAACCGAACGCATTCAAGCTAGAGCTGCTATCCCGCCACTTTTCCCTGACCTTAACCCAAAGATTAAGATAAACCTTTATGCCGAAGAAGCTTTCCATATCCTCCCTTGCATAGGTGCCGATGCGCTTCAGGGCTTGTCCGTCCTTACCGATAATGATACCCTTGTGGGATTCACGCTCGCAATAGATTTCCGCGCGTATTTTCAGCATATCCGGTGTTTCTTCAAAGCCCTCTATCATAACGGCGGTTCCGTGAGGAATTTCATCCTCAAGGGTGCGTAGCAGCTTTTCCCGTATGATTTCGGCTGCGATTTGGCGTTCGGGCTGATCGGTGATCATATCCGCCGGGAAAAACCACACGCTCTCCCGCATGAAATTTTCAGCCTCGTCAAGAACAATGTCAACACCATCTCCTTTAAGAGCGCTTATAGGAATGACAGCGTCGAAATTATATCTGGCGGCATAGGCGGCAATTGTTTTGGCGATAATCTCACGGTTTGCATTGTCCGTTTTGTTGATAACAAGAATAGTCGGTATTCTCCGCGCCTCAAGCTTTGATATAATCCTCTCTTCAATATTTCCGACCGAGGCATAGGGCTCTACCACAAGAATTACACCATCGGCCTCTCCGATACTGCTGTCCGCTGAGCGAACCATAAGGTCCCCCAGCTTTGTCTGGGGCTTGTGAATTCCGGGTGTATCCAAAAAGACATACTGAAGATTATCTTTTGTCAAAATTCCGAGGATACGGTTTCTTGTTGTTTGCGGTTTTTTGGAAACTATGGCGATTTTCTCGCCGATCATTGCATTCAATAATGTTGATTTCCCTACATTGGGACGCCCGACAATGGCGATAAAAGCAGTTTTTGTCATTGTTTCTTACAAATAATTTTTGCCCTGTATCAAAGGGATAAAATTATACTTCCTGTTGTATTTTTTGTTTTAAAATTAAACATTCTCAGAATTAATTTCAGATGGTTTCTGAGTTTTATTGTTGTTTATCGTCATGCCCATGATTTTCATGATTTTGCGCTGACGCTTTCGCATTTCGTCATCATCCTTCTCGGTCAAATGATCGTAGCCGAGAAGGTGGAGGGTGGAATGTACGCACAAAAAGGCTACCTCTCTTTCAAAAGAATGCCCGAAATCGAGGCTTTGCTGTCGGGCACACTCCAGAGAGAGAACAATATCTCCAAGATGCACCTTGCCGTCGGCAGATGGCTGAAAACCCTCCGAAGGCTCGTATTGAGGAAAGGAAAGAACATCGGTTGCGCTGTCAGTATTGCGAAAATGGCAGTTAAGGTCACGTATCTGCTCATTATCAACAAAGGTAACCGAAATCTCCGCATCATGAAAAAGCCCTTCAAATGAAAGGGTGTTGAAAATGGCGGAACGAACCAGCATCTTCAGTTTATAGGTGATTCGTTCTTTATTCTGCGAATTTTCAAAGAAAATTTTCAGTTTCATTTCAAAACCAGTGACCGGCAGAATCGCTTAAAACGATGTCCGGTCCATCCTTATACATAATTAAAGGGAACAATCGGCAATTACCTCTTTTGGAATTTGTAATGTCTTTCTCCTCGGTCTTTTGTGCCGTCTTTTTCGCTTTTTTTCTCATGTTTTTCGTAGGCAAGAATTATTTTTTGCACAAGTCGGTGTCGAACCACGTCCCGATCGGTGAAGTGATGAATAGCAATCCCTTCGATATCCTTGAGAATATTCACAGCGGAAGCAAGACCGCTTTTTTTGCCTGCGGGCAGGTCGGTTTGAGAAAGGTCTCCCGTTACAACCGCCTTAGAATTGAATCCCAGGCGAGTCAAGAACATTTTCATCTGCTCGGAGGTGGTGTTTTGCGCCTCGTCAAGAATGATAAATGAATCGTCAAGGGTGCGCCCGCGCATATAAGCAAGAGGGGCAATTTCTATGGTGTTCCTTTCAATCTGACGATGATAATTCTCGGCGCCAAGCATCTCGTACAGTGCATCATAAAGGGGGCGCAGATAGGGGTCAATCTTGTTTTGCAGATCCCCGGGCAAAAAGCCGAGCTTCTCACCCGCCTCAACTGCCGGGCGGGTCAGGATAATGCGGTTGACCTCCTTGCCTCTAAGGGCCTTTACCGCCATGGCAACAGCTAAAAAGGTCTTGCCGGTTCCGGCAGGACCGACGCCCAGTACCACGGTGTTGTTTTTTATAGCCTCCACATACTGACGTTGACCGACCGTCTTTGCCTTAATCGGTTTTCCTCGAGTTGTAATGCAGATACAGTCATCGTCAAAGCCGGCAAGCTCATCTTCTCTGTCATCCTTAACCATATTGATAATGTAGTCAACCGATTGATCGCTGATGGTATCTCCGGCTGTCGACATCTTCTTGAGATATTCAAGCACGGTGGCGGCACGATCAACCTGCCTTTGATTCTCCCCTTCGATGACAATGGCATCGCCGTCCTCGGCGTTATGCTTTCTATTTGATATTCTTACATCAAAGGTTTTCTCTAAATGCTGTGCATTTACATCAAAATTTCCAAATATCACTCCGGTAATTTCACTAGAACTGGTCAAAACAATTTTTTCCGGCATCCGATGTATCCTTCCCGATTAAATGTTACTTATTCAAGGAAAAGCATTTTTATTTTGCTATCTCAAATTCGGAGGTAACCGCAATGTTTTGGATGCAGTAAAGGGTGCAGGTGATTATATAGGCATCCTCGGTAAAATTGGCGGTCACCGTTTTTTTTAGCAATTCGCCATCCCCAAGAGCGGCGGTGGTTTCAGTTTTAAGGCGATTATATGCCTCCCGTACCGCCTCGGTTTCGCTTAAGGTGTAGGGGCGGTTTTCATATTCTCGATATACAGTCGTGCTGATATATATAGGCACACTTACAACGCCGAAAAAACTTAGCTGCTCCTTCTTATCTATTCTATCATAAAAGTCAGGCGGATTTCCACTATTTGATGAAATATTTATCGTTTTTCCGAATATTTTTACGGTTGTATCGGTAATTTCCTTCCCCGTATAGATCTTTCGCTCGCTTTCAAGGGGTACTTCTATTACTATTTCCTTGGTCACGCGCGCATATACCCTGCCCCGGGCATAGACATATCGCGCCCCCATATTTCTGCCCTCAATAACCCCGGAGACAAGAAGATCACCCGCTCTCACGGTGTCGCCGATTTTTACCGCAGGCTCCCCTGCATAAATCTCAAACAGTTCTATCTGACCGTCCATCTCGGCAATTAAATTGGCACCGTCCCCTTCCGGCTTTTTCGTTTCGGGGCGAAGAATTTCCCGTATTTCCACATTTGCAACCGTTCCCCGCAAATTGATTGATATCCATGATATTTCATCCGACTCAACCAGCAATTTGTTATAGATTTCCTTAAGATTCAGGGAGGGGATAAAGGAGCCAATCCCACAGCCAAGCTCCTCGAGCCGCGCGATAATGGATTCTTCCTTTATCCTTTCGTTTCCCGACACATTGACCTCCCATATAAAAAGACCGGATACCCATAGAATCCCGAAAAAGAGAACGATCCCTATCGGAATCCCGATCCGCTTTTTGTATTTCCGAAGATAAGGAAAAAGACCGTATCTCCCCTCGATATTAAAAACAATACCGGCAGCGGCACAAATACGGGTCAAATGCGTAAGATCCCGTTCAAGGATAAAAAATGTAGTTCTGCCTGACTTTTTTTGAAATTTCCAGTTCACAATTTTATTCTTCATAAAAAGATTTAAAAAGCTTTCGGCATTTTTTGCATCGCTCGTGATTTTGCAATAACCGAAAATACTGTTTAAAATACCGATTGGAAACATATCTTAAGTATCCCCCCAAAGCTTTAAATCAGTGATAACACCTTTAATTTCCACCGTTCCGTCAAGATATGTAATACATTCCAGACGGTCGCCGCATATATCGATATTGCGCCCTTTAAGCCGCAGTTTCACCAGCGAATGATCATATTCCAATATTTTTTCGCATCCGCTGATTAAGACCTCGGCATCGCCGTGCATCTCAATTCTAAAGCTGCTGGAAACGCCGTCAAAGGGCATATCTAAGGATTTGCTTATTTTGCGAGCCAAAATATTCTTTCTAAATCTCTTTTTCAACATAGTTCTGTCCGTGATTAGCTTTCAGCAGATCGGATGCTGAAACAATCGCTCCTTTTCATGTCGTTTTTCAGCGAAATAAAAACGGGCATATTAAGCCTCTCATGCTTGTATATTTAGTATAGATTGCTATATTATATGAAAACGGAGTGATTAACATAACCACAGGCTGTAAGATTTCAAGAAAACGCAGACTGCTCTTATTTTTTCCTATATTCCTCCTTGTGTTTATGCTGATAAATATTGATGTTGTTATTGACGGGGCAACGAAGGGTCTTGTTATCTGCACCCGGACGATTATTCCCTCCCTCTTTCCCTTTATGGTGCTGTCCGAGATGATTACCGGCTCCGATATAGCAGAAATAATTGGACGTGGCGCCGGACGTCTTTTTACGCCTTTGTTTAAGATATCCGGAACCGGTTTTTGCTCTTTTCTGTTGGGGGCGCTTTGCGGATTCCCCATCGGTGCAAGAAGTGCCGTTTCTCTCTATGAACAAGGAAAGCTCGGTCGTGAGGAGACCGAGCGTCTGATAGCATTTTCTAATCTGACAGGACCTGCCTTTATCATCGGGGGGATCGGATTCACCCTTTGGAAAAGCATCCCCTTCGGAGTTCTGCTCTACACTGTGCAAATCATATCGGCAATCATTGTCGGGCTGTTGCTTACCCTTACCGTGCCAAAAAAAGAGAGGTGTTACAATAAAAATCCGTTGGCATCCCCCCCTGCCAATCCCCCTTCCCTTTCCTGTTTAATTACAGAAGGTGTATCAAAAGCATCAATTTCGATATTGTCGGTATGCGGCTATGTTGTTTTTTTCTTGGTAATGTCCCGTGTCATCATCACTTCCTTGTCCGGCATAACCGAAAACTCAGTAATAATCAGTTTTGTTTATTCCCTGTTTGAAGTCGGCTCCGGCTCGGCGATGTCAGCGGCTGTAGGGGGGGAGGACATCGTCAAAGGTGCTGCCCTTGTTGCGTTTACTGTTGGATGGTCAGGGTTATCGGTGCATTTTCAGACAATGCATTTTACCGGAGCGCACCAACTTTCACTAAAACGCTATTTCTACGGAAAGCTATTATCAGGCATTCTATCGGCATTCTTTGTCCTGTGCGCCATTATGATTTACCCTCGCCTGATACTCGACACCGCACCTTCAGCTACATTGCCGGTCATGACGCTACCCATGTCGCCCGCATTTACATATACTGTGAACATTCTTTTTGGAATCCTCCTGACAACAAAAATTATAAATATAATCTTTATCAAGAGGAACAAATAATTGGAAAAATACACCAATTAACAAAAATTTACACTCTTCGCTATTGAAAAGGAATGGGTTTTATGCTATAATAGCCCCGGAGATAAGGTGAAATTAACTACCCTGTCATCATCAAGGGTAAATTTTCGAGTAAGGAAGATAGATATGAAGTACAAAGACAGTGACAAAATCGAAATAGAACGCTGCTGCGCTTTTTGCGAGCGATCGGCTTCGTTGCGTGATCCGAACAACGTTTTGTGCTCCAGCCGAGGAATTGTTTCGGTTAACTATATCTGCCGTAAATTTTCATACGATCCCCTTAAAAGAAGACCGCGTCGTTTATCGCATATTTTCATCCCGTCCGAGAATGAACTTAAATTGTAATATATAAAGCCGGCACACAAACAGGTGCCGGTTTTATATATTCTGATTATATTAGCACAATTTCGTTGCTGGAAAGGTAAGCCGTTTCAATAGACGGGTCTGCCTCCCACACAATTTCGGCAAAATAGCGGCAAATGATATCCTCAGTGTAAAAATGCCCTGCCTCAATAATATTAATTCCGATTTCGGGAGCCTCAATCATCGTGTTGTAGCTGGCTCGTCCGGTGACAAAGGTATCGGCGCCGGCAGCCACCGCCGCCATGATAAAATCCTTACCGTCTCCCCCGAGAAGGGCCACCCGACTGACACTTTTTCCGCTATCGGCAAGGAGAACGGATGGGGAGCCGAGGCGCTCCTTTACCAGGGTCGCAAAATCATATAGTGACATCTGTGTCGAAATCTCTCCGATTCGTCCAATCATCTCATTCTCAACGCCAAAAGGCAACGGATTTATAATGCCGAGTATGCTTGCCAAACGATCGTTGACACCGCCCTGTACAGCATCAAGCCTTGTGTGAAAAGAGAGAACCGCAATATCATTTTGCATCAATCTGATGAGTTTGCCTGCCGTTATGTCGAAGGGATTCATCTGTGAGATCGGCTTGAATATTAAAGGATGGTGGGATATAATCATATCAAAACCGTTTTCGATTGCATAGTCAACGACACGACCTGTTACATCAAGGGTACAAAGAACACGCTTAACCTCGCGGTGGGGGTCCGAACAGCACATTAGTCCGTCGTTGTCCCAGGAAGCAGAGAGGGCTTGGGGAATCAGCCGATTGAACAATTCATACATTTGTAAAATAGTCATAGTTCAGTTACTCTCCTTTTTTGAGAATAGATATCGACCGGTTTTCGTAAAGCCTGAGATAATCGCGCAATCTTGCTTGATCTGGGGTAACGTCGAGATTTGAGCGCATTTTTCCGTCAATGATCTTCTTTTGGGCAGATATTTTTCTCTCAAGCAGCTTGAGGAAAAGGGGGGTTCTGTTGGAATCTATATTGATTTTACCAAGCTCAAGCTCAAGATCGGAATAACGGCGGATATTGCCGTCATAATCGGCACAAATGCAGTTGTATAGCTTGCCGTCGGTAAGGGCCAGCTTCTCTCCTGTGATATTGAAGCCGTGCTTAAGCAGATATTTTCTCACTTCATGGGGACGGGTCATAGGCTGCAAAATAAGCCTCATACCTCTTTTTTTTATAAAAGGTGCATCCTCAATAATAGCGCAGATAAGTTCCCCGCCCATGCCGCAAATGGCTCCATCGGTAATTCCGTAATCCTTGAGAGCGGAAAAACCGTCACAGAGCAGACATTTTATTTTATCGGACAAGCGGTATTTTTTCACGTTCTCAACAGCTCGTCGAAGGGGCTCATGATTGATATCGGTAGCAAAGGCAACCTCGACTTTTCTCTCAAGAATCAGATGAATCGGCAGGTAAGCATGGTCGGTTCCGATATCGGCAAAAACAGCACCTTCACGAACAAAGCTTGCGACGGCGCTTAATCGATCATCGAGTATGAGTTTTTCGCTAATTTCTGTCACCCCGTTTAGAAAGATGCCCTCCCGGTAAATTGGGAAGGCAAATTGCTGCTTTTAGTTCGGCACCAAGTAATAAAGGACGGGACAGACACGATCATTTTTTATTTGATGCGATAAAAGTGTTTATTTTGTCAATAAGAGCGTCTGCATCGGTACCATGAACGGCGCAGGCTTCGGCAACCGTCTCCCCCCTTGATGCAGGACAGCCGAGACAATGCATGCCGATCTCTAAAAAGAATTGAGCGGTCTCAGGATGCATGTCCAATATATCACCGATAATAAAATCCTTAGTAATCTTCATTATAACATCCTTCTTTCGATATTTTATATATAATCATTATAATTCCCTTTTTGCAAATTGTCAACCGATATCAAATCAATTAGTAATTTGTTCATATTTATTTACATTTCGTCGCTTTTTTATGCTTGAAATAAGGGACAAAACCTTGTATGCTTATCATAAAAGCAGCTTTTTTATTAACCCTCTGTCACATCGGTTGATCTTGGCTTTCAAATGGTACAAAAAAACTTTTTCACTCGCTTTTGCCCCGAACCGAAAAGGATGTCCAATATATCAGAAGTCTTCTTCTGAATGAATGATTGCTGCTTATCAACATTCTATTTTGCAAATTTCAACACCAACAAAGTAAGGATGATTAACATGAATTTTTTAAGGCAATTTATGCATGGTCGCTACGGCTTTGATGCCCTCTCTAAACTGCTACTTATAATATCCCTTATCTTTTCCCTGCTTGTCTCCCTTTTTCGCTTGGAAATACTGGTCTTTTTCCCGCCGGTTCTTGTGTTTTTCGTCATTTACAGGATGCTTTCCAAAAACATATATGCGCGGAAAAAGGAAAATGACCAGTATCTTAAAATAAAAAGCCGCTGTAAAAATTTCTTTATGCTACAGAAAAACAAATTCAGGGACAAAAAGACTCACAAATACTTCAGATGCGAAAAATGCAAAAACAGCTTGCGTGTGCCCCGAAACAAGGGCGATATACGAGTGAAGTGTCCCGTATGCAAAAACAGCTTTGACGCAAAAACCTAGGCTGTTTTTCCGGGGTATCAATAAAGCCTTTTGATCAAGTTTTTATAATACCTCTGTATTTTGTGAGATTTAAAGCTCACAACACCGGGAACCGACCAATTGCCTATCTTAAACTTGACCCCGACATGCCGATAACCGAGAATTGCCGGTGGCAGCTTTGTTACAATGTCGTTGCCGTTTTCGACCCGAATAGTGTTGAATACCCTTTTATTATAAGAACGGGCAAAGGCGGCGTTCCCTACCCGTGGGCAGCCAAAAATAACGACCTCATAGTCTTTTTCAGGGAAATTATACTGCAAATCAACCGCACACAAAACAGCAAGCGCACCGCCGAGGGAATGACCGGTAATCTGTATGTTGCAAATATCATCGGTAATGTATTTATGTATTTTCAAGCGCACGTCGTCGCTCTTGTATGCATTGATAAACCCGCTATGTACACGTATTTTTGATGATTTGTTATCATAGGGTATCCGCTTTTTCCAAAAGCGCATATCAAGACGCCAATCGGCGTCCGAATCGGTTCCGCGAAAGGTTATGCGTAAAAAGGGCGGAAGAATTCCAATATAGCATTGTGTGCCGCTTATATCATTTATCTTTATAATTTCCCTTCCGTATGTGCAGCTTTTGATATCTTGATAGGCATTGCCTGAAAAGTCGATGGCATTGATCAATCTTTTTCTAATCATAAAAAAACCTGTCCTTTTTGTGTATTTTATGAACAGGGGCTAAATTAAAGTTTAATGGCGCATGATTATTATATGCAAGGGTCAGTTTTTTGACACAAAATGCATTCGGTCGGCGAATATTATGATAGCTCTTGCAATAGTGGAAGACTTTGTGATATAATACTTGAAAGTGTAGGATTGACGATACTCCGCAGAGGGAGATCGTTTTCCTGATTTTTATAAAGCTTGAGACAAATTTTAACTTCGTTTAGGGGGATTTTATTTGATAATTGCACTTGAAGAAGCAAGATATAAGCTGATAGAGTTGCGCAAGGTTCTCGAAGAGCTTGGCTTTGCCTTGAAAATTGACGAGCTTCACACGCGTGCAGCGGAGCTTGAGGCGCAAACCTATGCGGAGGATTTTTGGTCTGATCAGAGCAAATCCAGCAAAATACTTCAGAATTTAAAGCAAACCAAGGACAGAATAGAATCTTATGACTTGCTGAACAGACGGCTTGAGGACGCATTGACGCTTGCCGAAATTGCTATTGAAGAAAATGACGAAAGCAGCGTTGACGAGGTTGTATCCGAGCTGGCAGAAATAGAAAAAGAGGCTGAGAGACAGCGTATTGAGATACTGCTTTCAGGCGAATATGATCAAAGCAATGCTATTTTATCCCTTCATCCCGGCGCCGGCGGCACCGAAGCGCAGGACTGGGCCCTTATGCTCTACCGAATGTACACTCGCTGGGGTGAGAGGCGGGGCTTCAAGGTGAAGCTGCTTGACTGGCTTGACGGAGAGGAAGCGGGTCTTAAAAGTGCTACCGTCCTATTCGAAGGAACTAATGCCTACGGCTATCTGAAGAGTGAAAACGGCGTACACCGCCTTGTCCGTGTTTCCCCGTTTGATTCGTCGGGCAGGAGACACACATCTTTTGCGTCGGTTGAGGTTATTCCCGAGCTTGAAGATGATGACAAAATCGAAATTAAGGATGACGAGCTGGAAATTACCGCTCATCGCTCCAGCGGCGCCGGCGGTCAGCATGTTAACAAGACCGATTCGGCTATAAGAATCGTTCATCTCCCTACCGGCATTGTTGTAGGCTGTCAGTCGGAGCGTAGCCAACTCCAAAACAAAGAAACGGCATTGAAAATGCTTCGCTCTAAATTGGCAGAAATCAAGGAACGAGAAAAGCTTGAAAAACTTGAGGATATCAAGGGTGTAAAAACCAATATTGAATGGGGCGCCCAAATCCGTTCCTATGTGTTCATGCCCTATACCCTTGTTAAGGATACCCGTACCGGCTATGAGGACGGAAATATCACCGCTGTTATGGATGGGGATATCGACGGGTTTATCAATGCGTATTTAAAATTAATTGCAAATAACAGTATTAATGATTAATTATTTTCATAGTTAGGCATCATGATATTTAAATAGCTTAAATCCCTTTTCTTAATTATTATTAAAGGAGTGTTACCCATGCTGAAAAAAATGAGATTGTATGTTGCGGTTTCTCTTATGGTTCAGTCCGTGACCTTAGCGTTACTCTTCCTTATTCTGTGGGCAAGGAAAAAAAGCATTTCACGGGCTATTCTCGCTCTTTCCGCTGCTCAAGGAGCTGCAAGTTTGTTCTTGTTCTGGCTTCATCTGCGTGATCCCGAAACTGAGATTTATGATAATAGAGACCTTGATTACGACTTTTTCGATGATGACGATTTCGAGATTGACGAGTCAATCCTTTCCGCCTCCCTCCGTCGTGACGAAGAGGATAAATCCTCTGTCATCACCGAAATTCCGCGAGATGAGGATGCTTCCGAAGCCGATTTTCAGTAATCAACAGTCTGTATTTTCAACCCCACGATACTCTAAACGAATAAAAAGCCGTCAAACAGATTTTTTACTGTTTACGGCTTTTATTTTTTAAAAAATACTTGACATATGAAAGCTTTATATGCTATACTGTGTAAAGTGTTTTGCTTTACACTCTATCGATGACTGTCGGATAGGTGATCAAATGTTTGAAAAAAATTATAATATCAGCATTCTTTTGGACTTTTACGGCGAGATTCTCCCGAAGAATCAGCATGACATACTTGATTTATATTACAATGAGGATTTTTCCCTTGCCGAAATTGCGGAAAATCGCGGAATTTCCCGTCAAGGCGTAAGACATAATATTAAAAAAGGGGAAGATCAGCTTCTTTTCTTTGAAAACAAACTCGGTCTTGCAAAGCGTTTTTCCGATCTGAAAAATACCTACAATGAGATCGCCGATATACTTAAAGCGACGCGAGACGAGCTTCTCTCGGACGGCAGGAATCCCGGACTTGCCGATAAGCTTGATCGAGCCATAGCGCTTACAAAGCAGTCACTGCAAATAAATATATGAGGATAAATTGCCTATGTTTCAGAGTCTCACAGAAAAACTGACAAATGCTTTTAAGAAATTCAAAAACAAGGGCAAGCTCACCGAAGCGGAAATTAAAGAGGGCATGCGGGAAATCAAGCTTGCTTTGCTTGAGGCAGATGTAAATTTTAAGGTTGTACGCGAATTTATCAAAGCTGTCAGTGCCCGTGCGGTGGGCGCCGAGGTGCTGGAAAGCCTTTTGCCGGCACAGCAGATTGTAAAAATTGTCAATGAAGAGCTTATCGCCCTGATGGGACGTGAAAATGCAAAGCTTGAGATTTCATCAAGACCCCCGACCGTCATCATGATGACCGGCTTGCAGGGGGCGGGCAAAACCACTCATGCAGGAAAAATAGCCAATCTTTATAAGAAAAGCGGAAAACGTCCCCTTCTTGTCGCCTGCGACATTTACCGTCCGGCAGCTATCCAGCAGCTTGAAATCATCGGCAAGCAGCTTGATATTCCGGTATTTTCAATGCCTGCCGGAACATCTCCGGTAACCATTGCAAAAGCTGCCATCGACCATGCGAAAAAACACGGTCATGATATGGTATTCATCGACACCGCAGGACGTCTCCATATTGACGAGGTTCTCATGGGAGAGCTTAGTGATATCAAATCGGCAGTCACTCCTACCGAGATACTTCTTGTTGTCGACGCCATGACCGGACAGGATGCCGTCAATGTAGCAAAATCCTTCAACGATCTTTTGGATATCACAGGTGTCGTACTGACAAAAATGGACGGTGATACACGGGGTGGCGCCGCACTATCCGTTCGCTATATAACCGGAAAGCCGATTAAATTTATCGGTATTGGCGAAAAGCTGGATACTATCGAGCCATTTCACCCGGAGCGCATGGCCTCCCGCATATTGGGCATGGGTGATATTCTCACCCTGATTGAGAAGGCTGAACAATCTATCGACGAAAAGAAGGCAGCCGAGCTTGAGCGCAAAATGCGTGAGGCAGCCTTTACCCTTGAGGATTATCTTGACCAACTGAAGCAACTGAAAAGCATGGGTAGCCTTGAGTCTATTCTCAGTATGATGCCCGGTGTTAAGCCGGGGGCCCTCAAGGATGCTAAAATTGACGAAAAGCTGATGGCACGCACAGAGGCAATTATTTTGTCTATGACAAAGCGGGAGCGCGAAAAGCCGGATATTCTCAATTCTTCCCGTAAAAGACGCATTGCCTCCGGTAGCGGAACCTCTGTTGAGGAGGTCAATCGTCTAATCAAGCAGTTTGAACAAATGAAAAAAATGATGAAACAGCTGACCGCTCAGGCAAGCGGACGAAAAATGCGCAAAATGAAGGGTCTTGGCGGCTTCGGATTTTGAGAATACTCCACTTCTGCTAAAGCATTTCCCTTTTTAAATCAATTATAATCTCCGATTTTGCCGAGTCTTATCCCGGCGATGCGGATTTTATAAATATAATTAAACAAAGAAACTTTTTGGAGGTTTTACATGGCAGTTAAAATTAGACTTAGAAGAATGGGCGCGAAGAAAGCACCTTTTTATCGTATCGTTGTTGCTGATTCCCGTTCCCCCCGCGACGGCAGAGCCATTGAGGAGATTGGCTACTACAACCCCTTAACCAATCCCGCCGATATTAAAATCGACGCCGAAAAGGCTCAAAAATGGCTTGAAAACGGTGCTCAGCCAACTGAAACGGTTCGTTCTCTGCTCAAAAAAAGCGGAATAATGAAATAAGCTTTTCCCGCTGCCTGAATTGAACAAATAAAAATAAGGAAGGTAGAGGCATGTTGGTATTAAGTCAGGTTCTGACCGACATCGCACGTGCGATTGTCGACAATCCCGACAGCGTTAAAGTAACCGAATCAACCGACTCGGACGGCAACGTTTTGCTTGTTTTGAATGTTGCGCCTGAGGATGTGGGCATGGTTATCGGAAGACGCGGAAAAATAGCTAGGGCGATCCGCACGGTCGTTAAGGCTGCGGCAAATTCTGCCGGTAAAAAAGCAACAGTGGAAATAAGATAGCTTAGCATTTCATGTTGTTTTCATATTTTGTTTTGCAGAAGAGTCCTTGGAGGCTCTTTTGTTCTATTTAAAACTTTATTTCTCTCTTTGCAGCAGAATTCTTTAATATGTGCAACTCAAATCTTCAGGCAAAGGAAGGACAGCGATATGGCATAATATCTCTGTCATGGATTTATGTATGGCACAATATATCATGTCACTAGATCAGGGAACCACAGGTTCCCGCTGCATTATTTTCTCCCTTGACGGCGCGCTCAAGGCCGCGCAAAGTATGGAATATCCTCTTTTTTATCCGCGACCGGGCTGGGTTGAGCAGGACCCTTACGACATTTTGACATCACAGCTGTCGGTTGCAAAAAAAGCAGTTGAAACAGCGGAGATTGAATGGTCGGAAATTGCCGCTCTTGGCATCACCAATCAGCGAGAAACGACGATCCTATGGGATCGCAAAACAGGAAAACCTGTATCAAATGCGATTGTTTGGCAATGCCGCCGGACAGCCGAGGATTGTGCTAAATTAAAGGAAAACGGACTTGAAGCGACTATCAGACAAAAAACCGGACTTCTTTGTGATCCGTATTTTTCGGCTACAAAAATAAAGTGGTTACTGGATAATATCGAAGGTTTGCGCCAACGCGCTCAGCGCGGCGAGATTTTGTTCGGTACCGTTGATACCTGGCTCATTTGGAATCTGAGCGGCGGGAAAATCCATGCAACCGATTATACAAACGCCTCACGCACCATGCTCTTCAATATTCATACCCTTTCATGGGATGAGGAATTGCTAAGGCTCTTTGATATTCCTCCTGAGATTTTGCCTACAGTACAGCCCTCTTGCAGCTTTTTCGGTATGACCGATGCCTCGGTGCTTGGTGCCGCTTTGCCGATATCGGGGGTTGCCGGCGATCAGCAGGCGGCTCTTTTCGGACAATGCTGCTTTGAGGAGGGCGAGCTGAAAAACACATATGGTACAGGCGGGTTTTTGCTGATGAACACCGGTACCTCGCCGGTAAATGCCAGTGGCGGTCTGTTAACAACCGTAGCCTGTGATGTCGAGGGCAAGGTGCATTATGCCCTTGAAGGTTCTATTTTCATCTGCGGCGCGGTTATTCAATGGATTCGAGACGGTCTCGGGCTGATAAGCTCGGCCTCCGAAAGCGAGGAAGTTGCCAAAGTTGCGCCCGATAACGGCGGGGTATATCTTGTTCCGGCCTTTGTCGGTCTTGGCGCCCCCTATTGGGATCCTTATGCTCGTGGAGCGATTTTCGGTCTTACCCGTTCATCGAACAAGCATCATATTGTACGTGCGGCTATTGAATCAATGGCCTATCAGACCTATGAAGTCATTTCTGCGATGGAGTCGGCATGCGGCATCAAGATTTCTTCCCTGAAGGTTGACGGCGGCGCCGCAAAAAACGATCTGCTCTTACAGTTCCAGTCTGACATTCTCGACATTGAGGTGGTTCGTCCATATTGCTTCGAGACAACGGCGCTTGGCGCAGCCTATCTTGCCGGTCTTGCGACCGGTCTATATAAAAACACCGAAGAAATACGCATGCTAGCGCAAAAAAGCAATATTTTTAGATCTAATATGTCCGATGTCGACAGAAAAAAGCTGATTGCCGGCTGGCACAATGCGGTTCATCGCACGCTTAATTATGATATATATGAAAAAACCGATTGATAAGTCTCAATCGGTTTTTTCATATGGTAGATGATATTTTATGATATCGGTATTCCCTTCCCTCTTTTTCTCCCTTTCGAACAAGTCCTTTTTCTATTAGGATTGCCAGAGCTTTATAGGCGACAGACGAAGGAACTTTAGCTGTTTTTGCATATTCGGCGGCAAAAAAGCTATCGGTTAGGTTTTCAGGCAAAAAAATATGATAATCAGAGGGGTGTCTTAAGTATTTCTGCTCATGAAGGGAGAGGGGAATTCGCTCATATCGGCGTGAGCCCTTCTTTTTGTCCCTGCTGTACCCGCACAAGAGCCTGTAGTCTTCCACCTCCAGCAGCATAATGCAAAAATTCAGGGATTTGTGACAAAGCAGCTCTCGTATACTGTACAGCTCGGGAATAATATCAAATACAGTGCCGTCTCGCGGTGATTTTCTCCGGTTGGTGATGCTACCGTCCTCGGTATTTACCCATAAAATCCATTTTTTTGCTGCCACCGGATAAACAACGGTCACAGTATATCCGTTATCAAGAAAAGACTTCAGCTTTGCCTTCATTCGATAAAAATCGCTTGTCTGAATTTCAATAATGCTCATTTTATCTTGAATATCGACAACATATCCAAGCAGACTTATTTCATGATTCTCTTCATTTTCTTCAAAAAAGCGTTTGAGAACAGCATGCAACCGCCTCTCCTTATAGGTGCCGATCCCGCTTGCCGTAAGCTTTCGCAAAGGATCCTCTTTGCATATCCGCTCAAACCGCAGACGGTCGGAGATCCCGCTCACGCTGTGATCTCCGTTTCTTTTTGTAAGCTTAAAGGTGTCAAGTGTTTTAACATAGTCCTTATTTTAACCTTAAATAAATTTTAATATTTGAATTAAATTGCCTCATTATCGGTAGCCATAGATTGAAGTTCGCAAAGCAGCTTTAACGCTGTCTCGGCAGCCGATGCGGCGTCGGGAGCATAAGCATCAGCACCGATTTTTTTGCAGAATTCATCATTAAGGGGCGCGCCGCCCACCATAATTTTCACACGATCTCGTATACCCTCGGTTATACACAGATCTACTACATTTTTCATTTCGGGCATGGTAGTTGTCAGCAGAGCCGAGCAGCAAATAAGAGAGCAATCCTGATTCCTTGCCGCCTCAACAAAGGCCGATGCGGTCACATTAGTGCCAAGATCAACCACCTCAATGCCATGCCCTTCCATCATAATTTTTACTAAATTTTTTCCGATATCATGCTGATCGCCCTTAACGGTGCCGATACACGCTCTTCCTCTGGTTCTTTGGCTGTTTTCTTTAAAAAAGGGCTTCAATGTATCGATTCCGATCTGCATCGCCCGTGCCGCCATCATAACCTCCGGAATATAAACCCTGTTATTTTTAAATTTTTCTCCGATTTTTTCCATGCCGTCCAGAAGACCATAATTAAGTATATCTTCGGCACTGATACCTTGATTGAGTGCATTTTCAACAAGCTGCTTTATTTCCTTAAATCTTCCGAATTCAATTTTTTGCGATATCTCTGCTGTTAATTGCATTTTCTCTTTCTGTCCCTATTTTTATTTAGGTGCATCCTTTCTTTTATACGTCGTTTTTTATAAAAAATATTGGTTGTCTCTTATATTTTTGTTACACATAAAAGTTTTATAGCGGTGCAAATTATAATTGTGCTCGAATATGAATAACCGGCGAATCAATGGCAAATATTAGATAATATTAAATATATTCGAATGTCAAAGGACACCATTGCATGAATGAGATTTCCGGATTGTCAATTCGTGAATACTATAAAGGGAAGATTTTTATCGACTCCGGTAAAAATCATGGTTGCAGCATGCAAAATAAAAAATTCAAGATTGGATTGAGCATTGTTTTAACATTGCTATTGCTGTTTACGGCAGTAGTAGGCATCTATGATTACTTTGTTCCCGATCAGGTATCTGTCTTTTCCGGTGAATCGACGCCGGCTTATTTTCTTGTAACTTTAGACGAGAATCCAGAAGCTGTTCCCGCGTCTGCCGTGGCAAATGGTCTTCCTTCGGCCATTACCGAAACGTCGGCGAGAGCAAAGCTTTTTGGTATCCTGCCGATAAAGTCTGTAGATGTCAATTATTACGACAACATAAAGCTATATCCGGGTGGTATGCCCTTTGGCGTAAAGTTTTTCACTCAGGGCGTGCTTGTTGTCGGATTTACCGAGGTGGATAGCAGCTCGGGGAAAATAAGCCCAGCTTATGAAAGCGGATTACGGGTCAAGGATATCATCACCAGCATTAACGGCAAAGAGGTTAATACCGTTGAGGAGATCACCTCTTTCATTGAAGAAAGCGGCGGAAAGCCCCTAAGCATCGGCTATATGAGGAATAATACCGAACATCATACGTCCCTAACCCCGATATTTTCGACCAGCGAATCACGCTATAAGGCGGGGGTTTGGATTAGAGATAGTACTGCCGGTATCGGAACAGTAACCTTTATCAATCCGGCAAACAAGGCCTTTGCCGGTCTTGGACATGGCATATGCGATGTGGATACCGGTGAGCTTATGCCTTTAATGAAAGGAAGTGTAACAAATGTTACAATCAGCGGGATCACAAAGGGACTGGCCGGTGCGCCCGGTGAGATTAAAGGCTATTTCACCGGTGACAAAACGGGAACTTTAATCGGGAACACCGAAGCGGGGGTATATGGAATGTTTACAGAGGTACCCTCCGGCGTTCCTGAAGGACCTCTTCCGATTGCTCTGAGAAATCAGGTTAAGGAAGGTAAGGCCTATATTTGGAGTACTCTTGAAAACGATGCACCACGAAAATATGAAATAAATATTTCGGATATCAATCGAAATTCGAACGCACTGACTAAAAGCTTTGTTATTAAGGTGACCGATCCGGCACTACTTGAGCTAAGCGGCGGAATCGTTCAGGGGATGAGCGGCAGTCCGATTATCCAGAACGGCAGAATAGTCGGCGCAGTAACGCACGTATTAATTAATGACCCAACAACAGGTTACGGCATTTTTATTGAAAATATGTTGAAAAGCATGCCCCAGTTGTTGAAATAATTATACCATTTAGAACACATTTTATCAAGGGATACAAGATTTTCACTGATAAATTTGTCAGCCAAATGAAAAATCCGCAACATTTATTGCTGCGGATTTTTTTGGGCTATTCTGCATATAGTAATTTTTTTGAGATCTTTGTAATAAATATATTACGGCTCTGAATTATCGCTTTTGGTGCTTCCTATGTTCTTTCGGTATTGGCTTGGGGTAATGCCTGTGATGCTTCGAAATGCTCTGTTAAAGGAACGCAGTGAATTAAATCCTGAGCCGTAAGCAATTTCAGATATACTTTTGTCTGTGTTTCTAAGCTCCCGGCTTGCATCGGATACGCGCAGGCTATTTATATAGGAATTAAACCCCATTTTTAGGCGACTGCTGAACATATGTGAAATGTAATATCGGCTGATATGTAGCTCTTGTTCAAGGTCGCTGAGCTTGATATCCTTTGTATAATTCTGCATGCAATATATCAAAATGCTCTTTAGCGTGTCGATATTGACCGTCTTGATATTTTCGAAGGTTGTCATCTGGAAAATCTCACCGAGCAGGATTAAAAAATAACCTCTCATTATTGCGTTTTTGAATTCGCCGTTTTTGTTTTTTTCAACGCTGAGCTGTTCAAGCAGCATGGAAATTTTTTTATTTTGAGAGGCATTTTTTATAATAGGAGAGACCGGTACTTTTGATGAAAAAATATGCTTATATTCGGGATAGAGATCGGGAGAAAAGATTAAAATAATGCTGTTATTGCCATCATATTCTTCGTAGGAATGAATCTGGTTCGGAAAAGAAATAAAAATATCTCCGGTTGAGATAATGACGTCGATAGAGTCGACAGCGGCTTTTACATTCCCTTCAATCATGTAAACAAGTTCAACATGATGATGCAAATGAGCATCGCAGGCAAGCTTTGAACGATGCTGAATGTAAAATAAATCATCCTTCTTTTCATAATAAATACGCATGGTTTCTCTCCAAATATAGCAAGATTTGTCGTATAACCGATTCATTTTTTACTATAATAGCACATTTCTTCTGATATTTCAACAGATTTTTTATGTTTTGAAATATTGTCGCCATCAGTCGCCCAAATATGTCTGAATTTTACTTTTCCCCTTTTTTTTGATGAGGTGATATGGTATAATAACCCTAAGATGTGAGATAACGCAATTCGCCGCTGACGAATTTAGAAATTTGCCGCACAATGTAGCGCAAAGCGGTGTGTTGCTGCAAATTTATGGTATAATGACTTAGGATAAAATTTTATTCAAAAATATTGTATAGGATCTGAAAATTATGAATCAACATAAAAACATCCGACTTTCGGTGGACAGAACCGAGGCTGATATTGTTATCTGCTTTGATGATTTTGGAAACAAGTATGAGCTTTCGGCTGATATTGTCGGCCATTTCAAGGACGGGGATATTATATATGCAACCTTTTCAGAGGGAAATATTATCTCTGCCTACCTTGCCGAAGAAGAAACAAGTTCAAAAAAAGCGGCTTTACAGAACAGGCTCAACCGTCTATTCGACAAAAAAAATAATTAGCAAAAGGAGTTTTGTGACAAACTATGGAATCAATAAAGGAAATAACACTTATTATAAAAGAGGTTTTATTCAAAGGCTTATTGGGAATACACCTTGAGAAAACCCCATACAGCTCCCAGGTTTTTGATTTTATATTTATTTCTGGCTATATTTTATGCATTGTTATTCCCTATCTGCTTGGCAGCTTTAACTTTGCCATTGTTATTTCAAAATGGAAATACAAAGACGATATCCGCAATCACGGCAGCAAAAACGGCGGTATGACCAATATGCTCCGCACCTATGGAAGGGGAGCCGCTGCCGCTACTTTGATAGGAGATACCCTCAAGGCAATTGTTGCCGTTATCTTTGGATATCTTGTATTCGGCAAGAACACTGCCTATGTCGCCGGACTTTTCTGCATTATCGGGCATGTCTTTCCTATTTACTTCAATTTTCAAGGAGGAAAGGGAGTTGTCACCGCAGCAACAATGGTTCTCCTTCTCAATCCATTGGTATTCTTCATTCTTTTTATTATGTTCGTATTGCTTGTGGCATCGACAAAATTCATCTCCCTCGGTTCGATTATCTGTATAATGGTTTACCCCATTTTGCTTAACAGAATAGACGGCCCCGATTTTTCAAACATAATTGCGATATTTATCATGATACTTGTGGTTTTTTTACATCGCGGGAATATCAAACGCCTTCTTGCGGGTACCGAATCGAAGGTATCCTTTAAAAAGAAATAATTGAGAAAGAAATCGATTAATAATGGAATCAAAAAATCCAGTGCCTCAAGACATATTGTTAAATATCCTTCTGCTTGCCTATGATAAAAAGGTGCTTAAAAAAGCTGTTTTTTCAAAATCCGCTAGAAAAGATATCAAAAGAGGGACAGCGACACTTCGCCGTATCGGAAGCGATGTTCTGCTTCAAATTGAATATCTAATGTCCGATCACAAGGTTATACATCGCAATTTTGACAGAAAGGCTCTTGCTGAGGAACTTTTGCAGCTTATTTCTTCATATGGTCAGATTAATGTCATCACCACCTTTGGTGAGTGCGAGTACCGAACCTCAAAAAAAGGAAAAGCCATCCTTATTGGAGGGGACAGGCTTTTCCAAAGGCTGGAAGAATCGAATGAGGGGACAGAGCAACTTGAAATTGTCCCGCATAATCGTGAAAAAAATTATATTCTGCAGGGAAACGAGCCCTTTTTGATAAAGCTGGAAATCAGTGATGCTCGCGGTCGTGTGCGCGATAAAAAGCAACCGAAATTCCGTCAGATAAACCGTTTTCTTGAGCATATCAGGGATATTACTAGATATCTGCCATCGATGGGAGAGCTGATAATTTATGATCTTTGTTGTGGCAAGAGTTATCTCAGTTTTGCCGCCTACTATTATTTTACCTCGATAATGGGGCGAAAAGTTTCGATGACAGGGGTTGATCTTAAACCGGATGTCATCAAGTTTTGCAACGATACCGCGCGTTTGTTGGAATTTGACGGTCTTTCCTTTATAAACCTTGATATTACAAAATTTTCGCCAAAGGATAGGCCTCATCTTGTTTTGTCTTTACATGCCTGCGACACCGCCACCGACATTGTTCTTGATTTTGCCTCCTCTATGAAGGTGGATGTTATTCTTTCCACCCCCTGCTGTCATCATGAATTAAGCGGCAAACTGAACTGTCCCCCTCTGCAATTTATTGCGGAGCATTCAATGCTGAGGCAAAAGCTATGCGATGCCGCTACCGATGCTTTACGTCTGAAAAAGCTTGAAAGCGAGGGGTATTCTGTCTCCGCCCTTGAATTAACAGACCCCGACGACACACCGAAAAACATCCTCCTTCGTGCAATCAAACGTAGCGATTTTGATCCATCCTCGCCTGCCGCACTCAAGCTTAAAAAGGAGTATCGGGCAGCCCAATATTTTTTAACTGGGAGAGACGATTAAATGACTTACAAAAATGCATTAAAGTATATACATTCTGCAAGCCGAACATCTTCCCCCCCAACCCTTGAGCGTATGCGTCTGCTCTGTCGTTATCTTGGAGACCCCCAGGACAAGCTGCGCTTCGTTCATATCGCCGGAACAAACGGAAAGGGCTCCGCTTCCTCTATGCTTTCCTCTATTCTTCAGACCGCCGGCTATAAAACAGGTCTTTTTATATCCCCGTATATAAACGATTTTCGCGAAAGAATCTCAGTTAACAACCAAGTTATCTCCCCCGAACAATTAGCGACCCATGTAAAAGCAATTGCCGGCGCGATTAGCCAAATTAAACAGGACATCCAATCCAACGACCCTAATCTGCCAAAGGCTTTTCTCAACGGCTTGATTTCCCCCGATCCGGTAGAATTTGAGATTGTCACGGCATTAGGATTCTTATTTTTTGCACAGCAGAAGTGCGATATCGTTGTTCTCGAATGTGGTCTCGGCGGTCGCTTTGATGCAACAAATATCATAGCGCCCCCCCTGCTTTCGATAATTATGAAAATCAGTCTTGACCATACCGAAATCCTCGGAAATACCCTTGTGGATATTGCAAAAGAAAAGGCCGGTATTATAAAAAAAGGTACAAAAGCGGTTGTTGCATACCCAACCCCTTCCCATGAGGTTATAAACCTACTTAAAGATGTATGTGAGAGGCAGAGCTCCTCACTTAAAACGCCTAACATGAGCTATGCCACCGTTATCGGAAACTCACCGGGGGGGCTTCGATTTCGCTATTGCGGGCGCACTTACTTCAGCTCGCTGCCGGCCCTATATCAGCTTTCAAATGCCTGTACCGTAATAGAGGCTGCCAATGCCCTAAACCTGCTCTCCTTTAGAATTCGGGAGGAGGATATAATTAAGGGGCTTGCTACAGCAAAATTTCCTGCCAGATTTGAGTTGTTCGGCATAGCACCGACAATTATCATAGATGGCGCACACAATGCCGATGGAATTGATGCCCTTGCCTGCAGCCTCAACTCAATCTTCGGCAGCAAGGGTATAAAGGTTCACTTCCTGATAGGAATGCTGCGTGATAAATCGCCGGCAAATGCGCTAAAAAGCATTTTAACCTATACAAAACAGGGCAATCAGGGTACCCTGACCATTGGGCGGATAGCCGCCGTTACACCCCAGAGCCCCCGTGCCATTCCTGCGCGGGAATTGGCGCGAATTTTAGGTGACATCTTCACCACCTCCTGCGATTCGATCGACTATTATAAAAACGTTTACATAGCACTAAACGATCTACTTGCCGGAATTGAAGAGCACGATGCGTTAATCTGTTTTGGCTCTCTTTACTTGGCAGGTGAGGTTCGGGAAGCGCTTAGTAAAATTTTTGCACGAAATCTAAAACTATAATACAGTTGAATCAAGCAATCTCGTCGATCTTCATATAAAAAGATACCGTCGCCTTTTGCCGACGGTATCTTTTTATATTATTATGCTTTTAGGCAACAATGAATTTTTTGATTTCTTCAAAGAGCCGGTCAGCGCTTTCGCAATGTGCAGTAAGCTCAATCGGATTCAACAGATCAAGGCTGAATATACCCATTATAGATTTTGCATCAACAATATATCTGCCGGAGGACAGGTCGATATCACAGTCATAACGAGCGACTATGTTGACAAAATTCCTTACATCTTCAATGGTTGAAAGGCGAATCATTGTTTTTTTCATACGTTACCTCAATTTATTAAATAAAATATGTTGTTCACTCTAAAATGATTGGCTCATTTAAGAAAAAGGGATTGTTTTTAAAATAAAAATGCGCAGGGGCGCATTTTTATTTTAAAAGACATAGATAAAATGCAATCGAATTTTCGGCAACTATTCGGTGGTTACTTCCAGCTCTTCAAAATAATATTCGATTTTGTCGCCGTCTTTTATTATATAATCGCCTGCTTTGCCCGCATCATCATCCGGCTCAACCCCATTAATCTTCCAAAGCCAAATGCCTGTGTCAGTCTCCGCATATTCGTCAAGTTTATAAAGACTCAATTTGTCCTCGGTAAGCTCATAATCCAGTTGGAGTACGTCGCAAGCGCGTTCAACAGCGTTAATAATTGTGGGTTTGCCGTCCTCTGCTACAACAAGAATATTATCATATTCTCCTAGGACAGTTCCCTTATAGACAAATTTTACATCTACTTTAACTTCTACTGCCTCAACCTCATCTTTCCTGCAAGAAGATAAGATTCCAACAAGAAGAATCACACAAAGAAGTATTAGCGAAAACTTTTTCTTACTCACAATATCACCTACAATTACAATTATTTTTAATAGATTATACTAAAGTTCATATATTTTGTCAATAGATTAAGGCAAATTATAAGAACTTTACAGCAAATTAAATAACTTGTTCTGATTTCTCTTGATTAAATCCAGAAAACCGGGTTTACGGTGGGTCGGGCGAGGATGTCTCAGACGGATCTGTCGTTGTGACCGGCTTCGGATTTCTAAAGGCTTCAAAATCAAAGTTTTCATAACTGAAGCAGTTAAATTGTCGTCCTACACTGCCGTAAGTGGTAGTAATTCCCACATAGGTGCCCGGCTCTATTGTGTTGATGAAGAAGGGCACCGACCAATAGGAGCCTGGTTCAATATAAGAGGGCAGCGGTCGATAGACATATTGAGCATCTACAACACTAACCTGAATCGGGAAGCTACGGTCAGTTACTTTGATTAAAGCGTATTCCTTGACATATTCAGGATTTGAATAGGCATGTGCCAATCCCCCGCCGTATTGTGTGTCATATTTCACCAGCACATGGGTATCGCAGGGCTCTGACGGAACGGTATCCAATGTGAAGTAACCGACATCAGCCCGACTGCCTCGCGGGTCATGCTTGCAGACATCGGTATACAGCTTGCCCGAATCCATACAGTAAGTTGCCTTGACCACATTTGAGGGTTGCTCAAAGGTCTTAAGGGGGGCAATGTTGTTTTTAGCGTCGTTTATATATTGTTCATGAAGCTTTGTCATGACAGCATCCCATATCAGACAGGACGGGTTTTGGGCTGTGTTGATGCTTTTCGGCATTGCATAGCCATACCAAACGCCGCCGACATAATAAGGTGTATATCCGACAAACCACCTGTCTCTGTCGTCATCGGTTGTACCGGTTTTTCCGGCAACATCAACATAGTTACGCAGCGACACCTCCCTACCCGTTCCGTTATGCATGACGTTCTGCATCATTTTTGTCATGATAAATGCGGTGCTTTCCTTAAATACAATTTCACCGGAATAATCTTTTTGAAGAATAACATTTCCGCTGCTGTCCTCAACATATAGATACGAGCGGCATTCGTTATAGATTCCTCTGTTCGGAAAGGCTGCAAAAGCAGCGGTTATCTCCCGCACGGTAAGACCATAGGTAAGCTGTCCGAGTGCCAATGGAGACGGGGCCTTGTCGGTAAAGACCTTGCCACTTTCGGTTTTGTGAAGATCGATCAGGCTTTCGACGCCAAGCTTGTTTTTGACATAATCAAAGGATTTTTCTATTGTAAGATCCTGAAGAACACGAACGGCTATTGTATTGACTGACCGCTCTACAGCGCTGTTTATCGTTGTTAGTCCTCGAAAAACAACAGGAAGGTTTTGCGGCCATGCTCTGGGAGCATTGGGATTGTTGCCGAAGGACACAGGCACGTCGTCATAAATGCTGCCATAGGTAATAATCCCTTCTTCAAGTGCAGGGCCATAGACAGCAATCGGCTTTATTGAGGAGCCCGGCGGACGTTTTGTCTGAGTCGCAAAATTTAGAATGCGGTTTCCGGTTTTTTCACCGCGAGAACCGACTACTCCGAGAAGATCGCCGGTATAAGGGTCGATGATAACCATCGCAGACTCTGCCTGAATACCCTCATTCTTAGTTAGGAATATTTTCGGATCGGCGGTGGTATAAACCTCCTCAATCACCTGCTGAACATTGGGATCCATCGGGGTATAGATATGCAGCCCGCCCGAATAGATATAGTTGCTGGCAACACGGCGGTTCCATCCCTTTTGCTCAACAAGATCGTTGATAATGTCGGTTATTACGGTATCGGTATACCACGAATTGGTAGTAATTTCGTTTGATGTGCGCTGAACATTGAGCACAAGCTCCTTGCTGTATACCTCGTCAAACTCGCTTTGAGATATTTTTCCAAGCTCGAGCATCTTTTTCAGCACAAGATTGCGGCGGTACATATTCCCGTCCCCATAGGCGGGAGAGCCCGGATTCTGAATCGGGTCATATTTGGTGGGCGCTTGGGTGATGCCTGCAATGGCAGCACATTCTATCAAGGTCAGTTCGCTGACATCCTTACCAAAATAGGTCCATGCGGCCGCCCGAACGCCAATACAGTTTTGTGACAGGGGCACGATGTTGAGATACATCTCTAAGATTTCTTGCTTGCTCTTAGTTTTTTCGAGATTAAGAGCCGTCAGAATCTCCTGAACCTTGCGCTGAATTTTCACATCATCGTATTCGGTCAGGTTCTTTATCAACTGCTGAGTTATCGTTGAACCGCCGTATAGCTTATCCCCGAAAAAGAAGTTAAGTACGGCGCCCCCCGTTCTCTTCCAGTCCACACCGGGGTGATCCCAAAAACGCTCATCCTCAATCGAGATAAAAGCCTCTATAAGATAGGTCGGCATCTCGTCATAGGACGCCCACAGGCTGTTTTCAGCGCCATAAAGCCGCTCAGACACCAATTCAACAGGCTTTGCACCTACACGGTTTATTCGGTCGGTGTATTCCATGTAATATATCTTTGTCGTCTGAGAGCTTGCAGGACTGACGAACAGCGATTCATCAATCGTTGTGTCGATGTAATTGTTGATATAGATTGCAAAGGCTACTCCGACAATAATGCCGGTCAGAAAACCGATCAGCATCAGGGTCAGAAGAATATTCAGTACATATGCAAAGGTTCTGGCAAGGATGCGTCCGATTTTTTTCAGCGCCTTGAGGAATTCGCCTTGCCAATCTACCGGCATATTTGGGTTTCTTTTAATTTGCTTGTTCATGTCCCTCACTTTTCTTTCTTCATGAAATGAAATTTTAGAAAGATTTAGTAGGTTTTATATTGTGGTTACTACTATTATAAACAACATTATAAACGAATAATTTGAATATATTGTGAATATCTGTAAATAATACTGTTAGAAAAAACTTTATATGCTGATATTCGAGCGAAACATACCGTAAGCCTATTGTTTCATAAAGGTAAGGATGAAAAAATGAAAGCTTTTTTTGAAAAACGAAAAACACATGTTGTGATTATTTTCTTGGTCATGTTAACCGTGTCAATAAGCGTGTTAACCTGCGCCGCCATAACCAATGCGCAGACAAAGGCTATCAGAGCCGAGATTGAAAGCATGATCGACCTTATCAGCAATGCCAAATTTGGAGAAAAATCAAATATCTACAGTGCTTTATATGCAGACGGTACTCCTATGTATATCATCTGTGAACACAATGGGAAAATCGGCATTTTCGACAGCCAAAAGGGGGAGCTTATCGAGGTGCTTGACCGGTATGTCTATTCCCTGCCCGATGCAGACAAGCAATTTCTTAAAAAGGGGATTCCGATATATTCATTTAGTGAGTTACTCTCACTAATCGAGGATTATACAAGCTAATCTACTCTTCCTCTGGATTTTGCTGTTCGGAAGGCACAATGGAGCGGATGTTTTGCGCCTGCTCACAGGCATAGCCGAAAATCATACCTGTCATCAGGATAAACGCACCCATGATAATGCCGTACCAATCGATATTGAGTGCCAATCGCACACTTCCCTCCTCCCCGAGAAAGGTGCTCACCAGCAAGTAATTGTAAAATCGACTCAAAAAGAGTACAATTGTGTTGCCTATTAGTACAGTGATACCGATATAGCTGATTAGGTCGGCATTTTTCCTCTCAAGTACCAAGCCGTTTGTAATATTGCGGAACAGCGAGGATATAAAGCGGCAAATCGGCGCAACAACCAACAAAATAGCGGTTGCCATGAAAATTCCGGCATAAATCACCGTTTTTATATCGTCAAGAGTAACATCGGCGGCATCCGCACTTAGTCTTATGCCGTTTCCTATGAAGATATCATAGCTTGTGATAACGTCCTCATTCACCACCGCTCGCATATAAGGAGGGAGAATCATTTCCTCGGTAGGAATGTTTACTACAAAAATAATAGGTGCCATAATAATCAGTATTGCCGCACTTACTAGCGAAACATACATCAGCACTCTAAAAAAAGGTTGACCGATTTTTGCAATCAATTTTATGCTTCGGTAGCTCAATCTGCTTTTTTGCAAGCTCATTTTCATTGGGAACTCCCTTTCTTTTTCGGACAAATAAATTTTATAATCAGAACAGCTTCTAAACCCTATGACTTTGCAAAGGGGAAGTTAAGTGTTCACAACATTTTCATTGCCGAGCAGCGCGGACAGTTCCCCTAAGAGAGCCCCGTCACAATTGACCCCTGTATTTGTGATTTTGATATACTTTGCGGTCCTGACATCGTAAAAGAATACCGTTATATCCCCAGGGAAACGTTGGATAATACCCAGCGCCTTTTTGCACTCCTTACTTTCAATTGAAGGAACACGCAAATAAAGGCGCTTTTGCTTTTTTAGGTCGCCCTTTTTGGTCAATTTATCGGCACCTGAAGGTTTGGCGATGTTTTGTTTTCCTCCGGAATTTGAGAATGATTGTTTTTCAAACTCATCGTTTGTCAGAAGAGTTGACACGTTTGATAAAAGAATTTTTGGCGGCTCATCCTCTCTGTGAGAAATATTTCCCTCAATTATCACCGCATTGTCAGGAATCAGAAGATCGCCGAAAGACTCAAGCTGCTTTGGAAAAACAATGATTTCAATTTCCGCAAAGCGATCCTCAAGATTTAGGAAGGCCATTGTTGCGCCGTTTCGGGTATTTTTTGATATTCGACGTGTGATAAGACCGGCAACAACCACCCTTTGTCTGTCGGCATAGGCATCAGTTTCCTTGCTTTCATCAAAGGATGCAAGAATATTCGCGATGCCGTCAACATCAAGAGAGGAAATATGGTCGCTATAATCATCCAGCAAGTGACCGGAAAAGTACATTCCCGAACACTCACGCTCAAGCATCAGCTTTTCCTTGAGGGAATACTCATCAATTTCAGGGTAATTAAAGGAGGAGACAGTTTTTATATGACTTGCGCTGCCATCGACTAAGGAAAACAGATCAAGTTGTCCGCTGATGTTCGAGTGGGATCGGGAAGTGATGATATCAATCAGCGTTTCATAAGCCGCCATCATGCGGCTACGGTAAACTCCCAGTCCGTCAAAGGCGCCGCCTTTAATCAATGCCTCCACCTGACGCTTATTAAGCTCGCGGTGAGCCATGCGCTCAATAAAATCTTCAAGGGAGGTAAAGGGGGCATTCGAGCGTTCTTTAATGATTTCATCAACGAAATGTCGACCGACATTTTTAAGTGCAAGCAGACCGAAACGAATCTCATTTCCCAGCGCCGTAAAGGTTTGGCGGCTGGTGTTGATATCAGGGGGCAAAACCCTTACATTTTCCCTTTGACATTCTGCCATATATTCGGCTACCTTTTCGGTATTGCCAAGTACAGATGTCAGAAGAGCCGCCATATACTGCACCCTGTAATGTCGCTTAAGATAGGCGGTACGATAGGAGATCATGGCATAGGCTGCGGCGTGGCTTTTGTTAAATGCGTATTTTGCGAACCCTGCCATTTCATCAAAAAGGGCGACAGCCTCCGCCACGTCCATATTTCGGCTTACAGCGCCCCGAATAAAGGCCTCCCGCTCGGCCTCCATCGCCTCAACCTTTTTTTTGGACATATTGCGTCGAATTATGTCAGCCGCGCCGAGACTGTAGCCCGCAATTTCCCGGAAAATCTGCATAACCTGCTCCTGATAGACAATACAGCCGTAGGTTACGCCGAGAATCTTATCGAGAATGGGTGATTTGTATTTTGTTTTACCCCGGGAAAAGCGACCGGCAATATAACGCGGGATAGAATCCATCGGTCCCGGACGGTAAAGGGCAATAGTTGCTATAATATCGTCAATGCTCTCAGGGCGAAGCTGCGTTAAAACCTGCTTCATTCCCGTTGATTCAAGCTGAAAGATACCGTCGGTCTGCCCGCTTGAAATCAGCTCAAAGGTTTCCTTATCGTCCATAGGTATGGATGAGATGTCAAAATCGGGCTCGGTTTCTTTGATCTGCTTTTCGGCATCAGAGATAATGGTGAGATAACGCAGAGCAAGAAAGTCGAATTTTACAAGACCCAGCTTTGCAACGGTATCCATGTCATATTGGGTGACAACAGTATCGTTGTTGATTGCAAGGGGAACATAGGTGCTGACAGGTCGATTGGTGATGACAACACCGGCGGCATGGGTTGAGGCATGACGGGGCATTCCCTCAAGGGAGGAGGCAATGTCAATAAGCCGTCGGATCTCCGGCGAGGAGTCATACAGCTCCCTCAGCGGTCTGCTTTTCAGAGCGGAGGCGATAGTCACCCCAGGCTCCCGCGGAATCAGTTTTGCAACCCTGTCCACCTCGGCATAAGGCATTCCGAGAGCCCTGCCAACGTCTCGCACAGCAGCCTTTGCCGCCATTGTTCCAAAGGTGATAATCTGAGCGACATGGTCGCGGCCGTATTTTTCGCTTACATATTTAATAACTTCGTCCCTTCGGTCATAGCAAAAATCAATATCAAAGTCGGGCATGCTAACCCGCTCAGGATTGAGAAAGCGTTCAAAAAGCAGATCGTATTTTATAGGATCAATATCGGTGATTCCCACGAGATACGCCACAAGGCTGCCGGCACCGGACCCTCGACCGGGACCGACGGGAATATCCTGCTCCTTTGCATAATTGACAAAGTCGCGCACTATGAGATAATACTCGGTATATCCCATCTTGTCGATAACCGACATTTCATAATCGGCACGGGCAGTATAATCGTCGATACTGCTTACCGAAAGATCAATATGACCGGCCTTGATTCTTCGTTCAAGCCCCTCCCTGACTAATTTTTCAAGAGATTGCGCCGGCGTCAATCGGTCATCGGTGGGGTATGAAGGCAGATACAGCTTGTCAAATTCAAAGTCAAAATTACAGCGATCGGCGATTTTTTGCGTGTTTTCAACAGCTCCGTCGTATTCGCCGAAGAGTTTTTGCATCTCCTCGGTGCTTTTGTAGTAAAACTCATCGGTTTCAAACCCGATAGGGCGTCCTTCGGTAATAACGCTGGCCGTTTGTATGCACATCAGAACAGCTTGCGTGTAGGCGTCGGTTTTGTTAATGTAATGAACGTCATTTGTAGCAACCAGGGGGATATCCAGCCTTCGGGACAGCTCCACAAGGGACGGCAGGATCGCTTTCTGGTCTTGAAGTCCGTGATCCTGCAGTTCGATATAAAAACGCTCTCGACCAAAGATTTCCCGCATTTCCCTTGCATGATTTTCGGCTGCCTTCATATCACCCGAGAGAATCATTTGAGGAATATAGCCGGCAAGACAGGCCGAAAGCGCAATAAGCCCCTCCGAATGCTTGCGAAGAAGGGGCAGATCTATTCGTGGCTTTGAATAAAATCCCTCAATAAAAGAAGAGGAGACCATATGTATCAGATTTTGATAGCCGATTTTATTCTCAACAAGCAGAACAAGATGATATCCCGATGCATCCTGCTTGCCCGATTTGTCAAATCGCGTGCGGGGCGCAACATAAACCTCGCACCCGATAATCGGCTTTATTCCCTGTTCTTTGCAGGCAGAGTAAAAGTCAACGGCACCATACATCACGCCATGGTCGGTTAATGCAACGGCAGAATGTCCCGCCTCGCGGGCGGCTTTTGGTATATCTGCAATTCTGCATGCGCCATCCAAAAGGCTATATTCGCTATGTAGATGTAAATGGACAAAGCCGGACATTTCTCCTCCCTTTCCCCGCTATGTTTGCGGTTGGTGTGGTGTTTTCGATATGCTCTTTATGTTTTATGTTGACCCCGTTTTTGATTATATATGTCAGCTTTAGTTTGAAATGTTCTGTATATTTTTCACCGCATTCATAATTTTAGACAAGCGATGATTGACACCCGACTTTGAAATAGGCGGATCCATCATTCCCCCAAGCTCTGAAAGGGAGAGCTGAGGGTACGCCATTCGAAGACGGGCAGTTTCCTGCAATTCTGCAGGGAGCAACTTAAGTGCTCCCGCTTTTTGCAATTGTTTGATGGCGCTGATATGCTTTTGAGATGCGGCAACCATTTTTTCTATATTGTTTGTCTCGCAGTTTGCCACTCTGTTGGCGTTATTTCGCAGCTCGCGAATAATTTTGCTGTTCATCAGGATAAAAACAGCTTTTGTCGCTCCTATATATGCAAAAAAATCTTCGATAATGCTGCTATCCTTGTAATATAGAATGTGTGTGACCTTTCTTATCGACATTTTAGGGGGCAGCCCTATATCGCTGAGAAAGCTTTCCACCTCTTTTGCAGCTCTTTTACTCGAAAAGGAAAGCTCAAGATGATAACCCCGCTCGGGATTTGTCGCGCTGCCGTAAGAAATAAACAGACCCCTTAGAAATGTCGAACGGCAGGAGGGACACTTAAAGAAAAGTTCGTTTGGCAAAATGCTTTCGGCAGAATCATCAAGAGAAATATTAAGACCGGCACGAAAAGCCTTGCGGCAGCAAGCATTTTTTATTTCAAGCGCGTTTAGCTCATCCTTTGTTTTAGATGAAAAGGACATTGTGCCAACCTCCTTTTACATGATCGAACGCGATGAAATTCTATATTTCCCGGACCTCGCATTCTATATTAAGTCCCTTTTCCTCATATATTTTTTCCTTGACAATCTCAATAAGAGACATAACATCTGCCGAGGTTGCCCCGCCCGTATTAATGATGAAACCGGCATGCTTTGGTGAAATTTGCGCACCGCCGACCGATAACCCCTTAAGTCCCGCCTCTTCGATCAGCCGAGCTGTAAAGTGCCCCGGGCAGCGCTTAAATATGCTGCCCGCACTCGGGTAATCAAGGGGCTGCTTGTCAATGCGCCGTTGCATTAAATCGTCCATCTTTTGCTTAATTTCATCATAATTTCCGGGATTTAGGACAAATTCGGCGGACAAAATGATTTTTGTGGGGTCATTTGAAAAAAGGCTTATACGATAACCGAAATTACAATCCTCACACTGTACGGTAACTATTTCACCTATCTTAGTATCAAAGTAATGCACAACCTCAACAACATCAGACATTTGCCCCTCATAGGCGCCGGCATTCATATAAACGGCACCGCCCACCGTACCCGGAATGCCATATGCAAACTCAAGACCGGATAGTTGGGCGCCCAAAGCCTCGCGGGTCACCGAAATCAAGGATGCACCGCATTCGGCTATAATTTTATTGCCAATCGAACACACCGAGGTAAGACGGGTTGTATTGATGACAACCCCCCTATACCCCATGTCAGAGGGAAGAATATTGCTGCCGTTGCCTAGAATGAGATACGGAAGATCAAGAGATGCTGCCGTTTTTACAAGAAAAATCAGTGCATCTATATCGCACGGATAGGCTACAAGATCAGCGGGTCCGCCGATTTTAAAGGTACAGAGGTTGGATAGCGGATAGTCTTTTGTCGTGGTGATTCGCACGTTTTCGGGCGTCTGGGCATTATATTCATCAATAATCGCTATTAGTTTTTGCAGCATTCAAAAAATCCTTTCAAAAGCGTTGTTCATTATATTGTAATAGACGTCCGATAGTTTTATAAGTACATTATTTTAATGAATTATAAGCTCGGGCAAATCAGAAATTGCGGTAATATTATAGTTAATGTCCATGTCCTTAGGTGCTTTTTCCCCCTCGGGATTGATCCAGCAAACATCAAGACCGGCGGCGATCCCTCCGGCAATATCAGAGGTTAGTGAATCGCCAACAACTAGCATATCTTCCCTATTTGCGCCCTTAATTTGTTCGAGCACATAGTCAAAATATGCCACATTCGGCTTTGCAAAGCCGATTTTCTCCGAAACAAAGATGTCGGAAATATATTGAGCGATCGGGGACTGTTTAATTCTGCTTAATTGAACGGTGTATATTCCGTTTGTGATAATATACAGTTTTGCATATCTGTGCAGCAACTCACAAGCCTCAAGAGCCCCGGTTAGCAGATATCGTTTTGTAGCGAGCCTCTTTACATAATCGGTGCTTATATTGCTTGTATTAAAGTTTAGACCGGATATCTCGGACAATCTTTTGAAGCGAAGGGTTCGTATATTATCCTTGCTTATCTCCCCTCGCTCAAATTCCTTCCAAAGGAGATCATTTATCTCAGAGTAAAGACTAATCAATCGGTCATCAGGGGTGATACCGTGAAGTTGCAGCGCCTCGGTCAGCGCCTCCCGTTCGGAACGCTTAAAATCAAAAAGCGTTTCGTCGGCATCAAGCAGAAGAATTTTATATTTTTTGTTCATCATTGAAATCTCACCGCTTTCTATGCAAGAACGAAGCGATGATAGGTTTTTTTGCCCTTTTTAATGATAACTTCCTTGCCGTCGAAATCGGCAATAGCCACAGTTGCGTCAAAGCGCTCGACCTTTTTGTTGTTAAGCATAACGCCGCCCTGTTGGATCAGTCTTTTCGCTTCTGCTTTGGAGGGGGCCAGCTTAGATTTGCATAAAAGCTCTGTTATGGCAATAACGCCATCAACAAAATCGGTTGAAGCAATCTCGGTAGTAGGCATATTTTCGCTTCGCCCCGCGCCCGAAAAAACCTGACGTGCCGTCTCAAGAGCACGGTCAGCCTCTTCTTTGCTATGAATAAGGGCGGTCAGCTCATAAGCGAGCTTTTCCTTGGCAACGTTCAGCTCACTGCCGGTCATCTTTTCATATTCGGCGATTTCTTCAAGAGGCATGAAGGTTAGCATTTTCATGCAATTTATAACATCGGCGTCGTCGATATTTCTCCAGTATTGGAAAAAGTCGTAGGGCGGAGTCTTTTCGGGATCAAGCCAAAGGGCGCCCTTTTCGGTTTTGCCCATTTTTCTGCCGTCACTTGTAAGGAGCAGCTTGAAGGTGAGGCCGTACACCTCCTTACCGGTCTTACGGCGCACAAGCTCAACGCCGCCGATGATGTTAGACCACTGGTCATCTCCGCCGAATTGGAGACGACAGCCATAGTCGCAGAACAGACGATAGAAATCGTAACTCTGCATCAGCATATAGTTGAATTCAAGGAAGGTAAGTCCGGTCTCAAGACGAGATTTGTAGCACTCGGCGGCAAGCATTCTGTTTATCGAGAAATGCGGACCGACATCCCGAAGAAATTCGATATAATTAAGATTGTTCAGCCAATCGCCATTATTAATGAAAAGCGCCTTTCCGTCCGAAATGTCAATAAATTTTGACATCTGCTTTTTAAACTGCTCTACGTTATTGTTGATTTCGTCAGGCGTCATCATTCTTCTCATATCGTTTTTACCGGAGGGGTCGCCGACCATGGCTGTTCCGGTGCCGAAAATAGCGATCGGCATATGACCGGCACGCTGCATATGCGCCATTATCTTAAGCTGGATAAAATGTCCGATATGCAGGCTGTAGGCTGTCGGATCAAATCCGACATAGAAAACAACCTTTTCGTTATCCAGCATTTTTTCGATTGCCTCTTGATTTGTCGCCTGTGCGATCATTCCTCTATCTGAAAATTCTTTAAACAGTCCCATTTGGGTTATCCTTTCCATTTGAAAATTCTTCTATCATTTCTACAGCGGCCAGCCGCTGTGCATCGGTTATGTTAATACCGCCTAAAATACGGGCAATTTCCGAAATACGCCCCTTCATGTCCAGCAAGCTCACCGACGTTTCAGACCTACCGTTCTTTTCGGTTTTCTCGATGACTATATGTTGGTGTGCAAGGGAGGCAATCTGCGCCGAATGGGTGACGCAAATCACCTGTGCGCCACCGGCGATATCCCTTAGCTTTATGCCGATTTTCCGCGCAGTACTGCCCGAGACGCCGGAATCAATTTCGTCAAAAATAATAGTCCCTACGCCATCCCCCTCGGCAAGGACGCTCTTAATCGCAAGTATGATGCGGGAAAGCTCACCTCCCGAGGCAATTTTCGCTAAGGAATCGGGAGGGAGTCCCGGATTTGCTGAAATCAGAAACTCAATATCATCCACACCGGTTTTTGTAAACTTATCACTGCCGTCGGCATTTTTATATGGCTTGATACTCACCTCAAAAACAACCTTCGGCATATCAAGAAAACGCAACACCTCGCAAATCTCCTCAGCGAGGGTTTTTGCAGCCCCTTTTCTCCGTGCGGTAAGGCGAGAGGCGATCTCGGATGCCTGACCCTTTACATTGTCAAGCTCATGCTTTAGCTGTTCAATAAGCGCCTCGGAGTTTTCGAGATTTTTAAGCCTTTTTTCGGCATCTTCTTTATACGCCAATATTTCACTGATAGTATTGCCATATTTTCGCTTTAATCTATAAATTATATCCAATCTTTCTTCGATTTTATTTAGCCGGGTTACCACATCTTCTTCGGAATCGCCGAGATAAGAAAAAACCGTTTCGGCGATATCATCGATTTCATACTGATAATCCACCAGCTTTGAGGCAACGTCGGCGGCTTCGGGAATAACGTCCGAAATCATGTTCATAGCACGGGAACAACGGTCAAGCAGGGCGACAACGCTGCCCTTTTCGCTGCCTTTAAGCGCTTTATAAGCAAAGCCTGCCTGCCTTGCAATCAGTTCTGCATTTTTTATCTTAGCCTTGTCGGCCTCCAGCTTCTCTTCCTCTCCGACTTTAAGGTTTGCAGCGCTTATATCTGCTATCTGAAACTTCAATATTTCGGAGAGACGGGCTGACTCGGCATCATCCTGACTTAACTTAGCAATTTTATCATTCAGCTCCAGCATCTTTTCGTAGACGGTCTCATATTCGGCGCGAAGATCCTGACATTTTGCATAAGAATCAAGTAAAGCCGTATGATTGCTCTTTTGCAGCAGCTGCTGGTTGTCATGCTGACCATGTATGTTAATTAGAAAGCGAGCAAGGTCCCTTTGAAGGGAGGCGGTAATGGTTCGTCCGTTAATCTTGCTCTGGGTGCGTCCGTCCTCGGTCATGCTTCTTTGCAGCAAAATTGCCCCCTCCTCATCAGGGTGAATCCCCATTTCGGCAAGGGCTGCCGCCGAGCTTTCTGAAAGATCGGCAAAAAGGGCCGAAACAAGAGCTCTGCTCTCCCCGGCTCTGATGATTTCTCTCGATGTTCGATTACCGATTAAAAAGTTGATGCTGTCAATAATAATAGACTTTCCTGCTCCCGTCTCACCGGTAAGAACGGTAAGCCCGCTGCTAAAGTCGATATCTACACATTTGATGACAGCAATATTCTCGATATGCAGCGATAATAGCATCTCGCCTTATCCCCCTTTGGGAAATACTTTAAATTGTCCTCATCATTTGCTTGATCCGCTCACTGATTTCAACAGCCGACTGAGCATTTTGAATAACAATCATGATGGTATCATCACCGGCAACACAGCCAAGAATATCGCTGATGTTGATGGCATCAATGCCGGTAGCAACGGCCTGAGCCATGCCGGGATAGGTTTTAAGCACTATGATATTGCTAGCACAATCAACTTTTGTAATCGATTCGGTCAGGGCGCTGTTAAACCGCGGCGTGGTAGCCTCGTTTCGCACAGGCAAAAGATATTTATAGCTGCCCTTAGCGGTCATCACCTTTGAAAGCTTAAGCTCGCGGATATCGCGGGAAATGGTTGCCTGCGTTACCTCAAAGCCCACCTGCTTCAAGCGCTCAATCAATTCCTCCTGTGTCTCCACATCATATCTTTCGATAATCTCCAGTATTTTGCTGTGACGTCTGGTTTTCATAATCAATCCACCTATTTACCAATTATGCAAAGTATGCAAAAAATCAATAAATTTATCCTATTCACATTATTGCTTTATCCGAATATCGGAACTCTGCTTTAATCGTAAGTATTCGCCTTAGAGAATGGAGCTTAATTTATTATGCAGCACACTGAAAAAGCGGCTTTCCTTCATACTGATCAGCCTTGCCTTTTTATTTGATCTGGCAATTCTCACAAAGTAGCCCTGCTCGAGTCTGTTCGCCCCTTGGCCGTCTACTGTGAGATAAAGGCATTCCTCACGATCGCAAGTATTCTCTATCATCAGGACATCATCCCCGGAGAATATAAGCGGACGAGCCGACAAAGCGTGAGGGCAGATCGGAGTTACGCACATACAGTCCATGTGGGGCGCGAGAACCGGACCGCCTGCTGCCATTGAATAGGCCGTCGAGCCGGTCGGCGTTGCCACAATCAATCCGTCGGCACGATAATCAGCCACCGGATCCTTCCCGGAAAAGAGACGGATATCAACTATTCTTGAAACGGTTCCATGAGAAACAACGGCGTCATTTAAGGCGCTGGAATTGATACATGAAACAACCTCGCCGTTTGGGTTGATAATTTCTACTCTAAGTGTCATGCGCTCCTTTATGCTATACTCATCGGTAAAAAGCTTTTTGAGCATATGAAGCTCATTCTTTTCAAGCTCGGCTATATAACCTATCCTTCCAAGATTGATTCCCAGAATGGGAATATTAAGCGGGATGGCGTCCCGTGCCGCGTCAAGAATGGTACCGTCCCCCCCAAGCACAAGAATAATATCAGCATCGGACAGCTTGCTTTGGCACGATGTGAAGCTGATACATTTTGGCAGATCGGGGAAGACCGCCCGAATATGCTTTTCAAACCCCGACTGTATGCTGATAACACAGTCCTCCCGGGCAAGGATACGTATCGCTTCACAAGTGTAAAGCAAGTCTGAATCCTTGTGACTGTTTGTAAATATGGCGATACGTTTCATATTCTCCCTCATATTTTGCATCCCCGAACATACTAAAGGGATGCATTGTTATTTCTTAATTAAAAATCTCTATCTTTTGTTTTTATATGTCTCTGCTATATATATCGGCAGTAATTTCCGAAATTTTACGGTCATTTGGACGATTATAATGAGGATATCGGTTGTAAAAGCAGGCAAAATACTCCAAATTGCCGTCCCCGCCTGCTATCGGCGAGGGAATGACCCCCTTACAGCAAAAACCGTTTTCCTCGGCGCAATCAAGAACCCGTATGACAGCGTCCCGACGGGCAGCGGCCGATTTGACAATGCCCCCTTTTCCGATATTTTGGCGACCGGACTCAAACTGCGGCTTTATAAGGGTGATAAAAGGAGCTCCGTCCTTTAATACCGGAGGCAGAGCGGGAAGAATCAATGTTTGCGATATAAAGGAGACATCCATTACCGCCATGTCAAAACAAAAACCGAAATCATCATATTTTATGTTTCGCGCATTGTATTTGTCAATGCTGACCACACGGGGATTTTCGACAAGGGAGGGATGCAGCTGTCCACTTCCGACATCCAGAGCATAAACCCTTGCTGCGCCGTGCCGGAGCAGACATTCGGTAAACCCTCCGGTTGAAGCGCCGATATCAACGGCGCAAAGTCCTGAAACATCTATCTCAAAGGTACGGATGGCCGCCTCCAGCTTTTCCCCGCCGCGACCGACAAATCTATTGCCGTCCTCTCCGACTTCAATACGATCTCCCTCAAAGACCTCAAGAGAGGGCTTTGTCACGATTTTCCCGTTAACAGAAACAAGCCCGGCCTCAACCATCTCCTTTGCCCGCTCACGTCCGGAGGATTTCCCGTGTTTTACAAGATATTTATCAATTCTCACCGCTATACCTGTTTGTTGCTCTTATTTTACCATAAAAGCGAATTTCTTTCAATAGATTATAGATTTAAGCTTCTATTTAAAAAACAATGAAACAACAAGAGCTACCAGAATGCCAAGAAGGGCGCCGGCAAACACCTCCACCGGCGTATGTCCGATAAGCTCCTTGAGATCCTTGTTTGCAATCTCCGTTTCCCCTTTCAGGAGATGTTGGATCAGCTTGTTTAAAGCCTTTGCCTGCTCGCCCGCCGCTCTTCGCACCCCGGCGGCATCGTACATGACAATTAAAGAGAGAATGAATGTAATGGCAAATTCGTGGGAATCAAGACCGCATACAATTGCGGTTGAGGTAGTCATAGCGCAAACCGAGGATGAATGGGAACTGGGCATTCCTCCCGAAGCTACAAAGAGCGAAAAGCTGAATTCGCGCCTTTTAAAATTATTGGTAAATATCTTCAGCACTTGAGCCAAAAACCAAGCTATTATCGCGCTGACTAAAATTTGATTTCCGAAAAAAGATTTAATTGCAGACACCTGTCCCCCTGTGATATTACCTAATTAATTAAGCGGCATATCTGTTTTTATACAATTTATTTTTTTCTGTCCAGCATGTAAAGGGCAAAGTCGCAAAGCGTATCTGCCCCCTTATATTTTGCGATGGCCTCACAGGCCTCCTCGGTCATTTCCTTTGCGACATTGCGGGCCTTATCCGGCGTCATAAAACTGAGATAGGTAGTTTTTTTGCTCTTCTCGTCGCTACCGGTTGCTTTACCAAGCTACACCGCATCCCCTTCACGATCAAGTATATCATCAATAATCTGAAATGCAAGACCGATTCCCTCGGCATAGCGCGCCGCGTCAAGGTGACACCGGTCATCGGCGCCCGCTGCACAACAGCCGAGACCTGCCGCCGCTTGAATAAGAGCTCCCGTTTTGTGCCGGTGCATTTTTTTCAGCTTTTGGAGATTATATGCCTTCTTTTCTCCCAGCATATCCATAACCTGACCGGCTACCATTCCCTGCCGTCCCGACGCGCGAGATAGCAAAAGAGCCGCCTTGATTCGATCCTCGTTTGAAACGAGTGCATTGGCGGCAATTGTTTCAAATGCGAGAATTGACAATGCATCCCCCGCAAGGAGTGCCATATCCTCCCCAAAGACAAGATGGTTCGTCGGTCGTCCGCGGCGGAGATCGTCGTTGTCCATGCAGGGCAGATCGTCATGAATCAGGGAAAAGCAATGAATCATTTCCACAGCAGAGGCAAAAGGAAGGGCGGCGATGGGATCTCCTCCAAACAGCTTGCAAAACTCAAGGGTTAAAAAGGGGCGAATACGCTTACCGCCGCCAAGAGTGCTGTACCTCATCCCGCGAATAAGCAGATCGTAATCCTCATCTGTGACAGAAAGTATGGCTGAAAGGGAATCCTCGATTTTTTGCGCCGATTCGGTCAATAATGATTCGATTCTCTCATTTTTGCTCACTTTTGAGTGCCTCCGGCAAAATCCTCTTCGGTCAAGGTTCCGTCCTCGCCTTTTACCAGTATTTTCACCCTCTGTTCGGCATGATCCAGCTTTGAATTGCACAGCTTTACAAGGGCGATGCCTTCCTCAAAAAGAGCGATAGAGCTATCAAGGGGAACGTCGCCGCCCTCCATGGTGCGTACGATTTCCTCAAGTCTTGAGATCGCACTTTCAAATGTGTGCTCGGTAGTCTCCGCTTTTTTGTTCATAAACTATATCCTCGTTTATATTATTTTTATCAATTAATGAATTACAATGCGTATTTTACAAGGTCTGCTCAACTTTGCTAACGGCTCCGTGAATGATACCGTCTGTTACCTTGATTTGAATGCTATCGCCGGGCTTCACGTCCTCAGTAGAACGAACAATACGCCCGTCCCCGGCAAAGGAAACCGAATATCCTCGTGAAAGAATGGCAAGGGGACTCAGGGCATCCAGCTGGGCTCCGTATTTTGCCAGCAAATTTCGTTTAAGTAAATGGCTGCTCTCAACCGTCCTTATCATTCTGTCATGAAGGGAAAGCACCAGCATCCGGCGATCGTCGGTCAGACGTTCGGGAGAAAGCAACGGACGGCGGGTTGCGTGAAGCCTGAGCAGTTCTTTTTTCTGTGCGATTATTTGATTAAGGGATGATGCGGTTTTTGTGATAATGTAATTAAATTTTTCTTTTAATTCCGCGGTTTCGGGTACGGCAATCTCGGCGGCCGCCGACGGAGTGGGCGCCCTTCTGTCGGCAACAAAATCACAGATGGTAAAGTCGGTTTCATGTCCGACTGCGGAAATTACCGGAATAACCGATGCCGCAATAGCCCGTGCCAGCCCCTCGTCGTTGAATGCCCAAAGATCCTCAATTGAACCGCCTCCACGACCGATAATAATGACATCAACCGGACAGCTGTCATTAAAATGAGAAAGACCTGCTATCAGCTGCTCGGGAGCCTCCGGTCCCTGCACCAGTGCAGGGTAAAGGATTGCTTTTGCAAAGGGAAAGCGTCTGCCGAGAATGTTGATTATATCCCGGACCGCCGCCCCGGTGGGGGATGTAATAATGCCTACCCTTGCCGGAATCTTTGGCAGTGGACGTTTTCGGCGAGGGTCAAAAAGACCTTCGCTCTCTAGCTTTTTTTTAAGCTGTTCGAAGGCGAAATAGAGGGATCCTATGCCGTCCGGCTGCATATCATCCACATACAGCTGATACTGCCCGTCGCGCACAAAGGCAGACACTCGACCGTGGGCAATAATCTTCATACCGTTCTCGGGGACAAACTTCAGCTTTGATGCGGCAGAGCGAAACATAACCCCACGAATAAGACTCCCCTCATCCTTAATGGTAAAATAAAGATGACCGCTCCTGTGGTTGGTAAAGTTGGAAATCTCCCCCTTGACAAAGACGCTTGACAAAAGACCGTCACTGTCAATAAGCATTTTTATATAGTTGTTCAGCTGTGTGACTGTCAGAATGTTTTTCTTTTCCTCGGTCATCCGATCACCCTTTCTTTATATGCTGTTTTCCGGGATAGGTGTCTTGCCCGGCATAAAAGAGCCGTACCGTAGGCATTGTCGGAGGAGAATTCCGGCTCTGCAAAGGCTGCTGAAAATTTACCGGACAGTTTCTCTTTTATAATACTGTTGCTCATAACTCCGCCGGCATAGAGAACGGGCAAGTCGGGATATTCCCTGAGCAAGTGCTCGGTGACTTTTTCTATGGTATCCGAAATAAAGTCAATGACGTAGGCTGCCGTTTTCCCCTTGTCCCCGCTATCCCTGAAAATCCTGCCGGCAAGGTTTTCAAGACCGGAGAGGTTGTAATTATAGCCGAATACACAGGTTTTCGTCTTTAATCTTTCCCCGGTGTATTGCAAAGCAAGGGTCTCCAGGGCAGGACCGCAGGGAAAGGAAAGTCCCAGAAGAACTCCCACCCTGTCGATAACCTGACCGGCATGTAAATCGAGAGTACCGCCTAAAAGCTTGATGTCAAAGCCGTCCCGCTTTGGGGTGACATATAAGAGCTCGCTTGTTCCACCCGATATGTGAAATGCGGCAAAATCCCCCTTTAGATAATCGGTTCGTCCGGACGAATAAACAGCCGCCATGATGTGTCCGCTCTGATGTGAAAAATCATACAGAGGAAGACCGGCGGCGGCAGAGGCAGTTGCTGCCGCGGCAGCACCTGCGCGAAAACAAGGCATATATGACCCCTCGACATCCCGCGGGCGCGCCGAAAAACCGACAGCGCACAGTCTTCTGTCCGACAGATTCGCTTGAATTTCCCGCATCACATCGGGCAGATTGACAACATGAGCAAAAAGCGCATCACTCTGGCGCAGACCGCATTCCCCCTCCTTTACCGGGAGAGGACGCTTCACCGATTTTACCAGAGTGCCCGTCTCATCGCACAGAGCCGCCGAGGTGGTATAATTACTGGTATCAATGCCGAGATACAGATTGTTTTTCATAGCTCATTTTTTGGCGATGCCTGTTCCTTTTTCGCAACGGCATCAAGCACACCATTTACAAAAGCACGGGCAGGGTTTTCGTCATATCGCTTTGTCAGCTCAAGGGCCTCATTGATCGAAATGTTAAAGGGAATATCCTGCATATAGAGAATCTCATATATGCCAAGACGCAAAATGGCAAGGGTTATCTTTGAAATTCTATCAAGCTTCCAGCCGATTGCGTTATTTTTAATTGTTTGGTCAATATCGCTCCGCTTTTCAACAACACCCCAAAAAACCGTCGCAATATAATCATTTTCTATTATTTCCGACTCTTCAAGTGCGGTTTGATACATTTCTTTCAATTCATTATCTGCATGAAAGCTCGACTCAAAAAGCAAACGAAAGACGAACTCCCGCGACTGTCGCCGATTGATCATAATTTTACAATTTATCCCTGCTCTGGCGCAGAAGATAAATATCCTCCGAATATAATTCCATAATATAATTATTATATATTTAAATGCACATTATGTCAACTTTTATAAAGCAAAATTTTATCTTGCGAAGGATATCGAAACTCCAAATGAGCCAATATAATAAAAACAGTTTGTGAGGTTTGATCATAACATGATTGTTAGTTTTTTTAAAAATAGATTAAAAATTTCCAAATATGCCGGCAATGTCCTTTGTCTTTTGCTCTGTTTTCTTTTTGTTTTTTCGGGGGGCTTTGATGCGAATGCAAAGCAGACCGACAAAAAGAAAAACGAAAAGCAATATATAAAATGGATTGATTTTACTGTAACATATCCGGCGCTAAAGGACGCGATGAACACCGACATTTCAAGCTACAACACCGACCGTCACGTCTCCTGGATTGACATTCTTGCCTATCTTGCCTCACGGAACGGCGGCAATTTTTCAAAATATAAAAAATCGGACATTACCTCCCTCCTTGAAAAGCTGGACGGTACAAATAAAATCTCCGATCTTGCCACGAATCGCAAGCTTTACGATTATTATCACGAGGCTTATGGTGCCGTGCTCGGCGGCATGATAGGCGAATACACCGCCGAACGCATCGACGAAAACGGGAACACGGTATATGAAACGGGTTACGGGCTTAAGGTCTTTTCCCCTTTCGCAAAAGGATATTATTACAGTCATTTTGACGATTTCGGCAGCGCGCGTTCCTACGGCTACCGACGCCCCCACCTTGGGCATGACCTTGTGGGCAGTATCGGGACCCCGATTATCGCCATCGAAAGCGGCTATGTCGAGGCGGTGGGATGGAATCAATACGGCGGATGGCGTATCGGTATACGAAGCTTTGATCACAAGCGTTACTACTACTATGCACATCTGCGCAAAAATCATCCCTATAACGATATCTACGAGGGCAAAATCGTCTGCGCCGGGGAGGTTATCGGCTACCTTGGTATGACCGGATACAGCGTAAAGGAAAATGTCAACAACATTAAGACACCTCACCTGCATTTCGGTCTTCAGATAATTTTTGACCCAGTGCAAAAAGACGGGGTAAATCAAATCTGGATAGACATGTATGAGCTGACAAAATTCTTAGCTTCCAACCGCAGTCCGGTGTATAGGGATTCGGCAGCCGGCGAGTATTACAGCAAAATCAGAATCATTGATGAAAACATGCCCGATTAAGGCTAATTTTCCCTCCCTTTGCTTTTATTTAATATTTATGCCTTGAAAAACTTATTGAAATATGGTATAGTCAAATAGCTAAGAAAAGGCGAAAAATGGTGAGTAAAAATCTATCATAAGAGCTTTTACACCTTATATCCTTCCTTTTCTTTCTGTTTGGCTATCATTATGCACATAAAATTAAAGAAGGAAATTAGCCATGCTAAAATCCATGTTAAAAGCTAAAATTAAGGAAATAATATACACCGCCTGCCTCTATTTTACCATAATTGTGTTCTCCCTTCATATTTTTGGTGGTATCCTGTCTCAAAAAAGCGTGCAAATGCCCCTTGAAAGACTGTCATTGTTGTTTTTGTTCTCCATTGGTATGGCTGTCGCCGGGCTTGTCTGGCAGGCTAAAAAAATTCCTGTGATTTTGCGGCACCTAATCCATTACGCCTCTTTTATCCTCACCTTTTGGGGCGTATTTATCCTCATCGGTGACTTTGCCGCAAAGCCCTCTTCTAAGCTTACCATCATGATTTTGGCATCATTCTTTTATATACTGGCGACCGCCGTCTGCTTGGGGCTGAAAAATTTCTTCCGCAGGCAGAGAAAAAAAAAGGAGGCCTACTCGCCGGTTTATAACAAGCCTCAATAGACCGGAAAACGGTCTGCCGGCATCTATTTTTTATCACAGAAAGGGATTTGCCGTCTGACGTGCGCTAGCACATTTTCTATAATTGTTCTATGCGATTGTTCAATGTTATGCATTGGTACAAACGGCAAGTTAACATATGCAAAACAAACACCACTCTCAAAGAGGCTCCCCGTACCGTTCTTCCGGTAAAAACGGACAGCGTCGCCCCGCCCCCCCTAATATACAACGCCGGCGACCAAATTCAAATCGCCCAAACGGAAGACAAAGCGGACACAATAACGGACACAATAATGATAACGGCGATTTGTTATTCTATATCATTATCGGGCTTATAGCCGCAATCTTCATTTCTCTGGTAATAATTTTTTCGATTGTCTCCACCCGCATTTCCTATAGAAAGCCGACCGATGACACAAGCGGGCAGCCGCAAATCACCAACGGCGACGATTCTACAACCACGTCTGACTCCTCAGACACCCTCCCGGAAGATACTACCCAAGCTCCGAAGCCTAAGTCTACCATTCTGCAGAAAACTCCCGACATGGGAGAGGAATATATTGACCGCATCGTCTTTCTAGGAGACTCGACGACAAATGGCATGAAGCGTTACCAAGTCTTACCCGGCGGCAGAGATACCACCCAAGTTTGGACACCCGATGGCGGTACCATGACCATTAACGAATCGGCAAAGATGAAAATTGTCTATCCCGAGACCGGGGAGGAAATCTATATTCACGAGGCCGCCGCCCGAAAAAAGTCGGATATTCTCGTCATAACATTAGGGCACAATTTCTACAGTAAGGTTACTGACAAAGAAAAAATAGAGCTTTATTTTAAGGCTGAATACAAAAAGCTGATCGGATCGATTAAAGAAGCCAGTCCGGACACAAAAATCATTCTGCAGTCTATATTCCCGATTGTAACATCTGTTTATAAGCATTCAAAGACAATCAGCAATGAAGTTATCAACGAGCGCAATTCATGGATTTTGGATGTTGCCGAGGAAATGAACCTGTACTATCTTGACACCGCCTCCTATTTCAAGGATGAAAACGGAGACATGATCGAAAAATATACAAACGGCGACGGCTGCCACTTTAATGCCGACGGATATCGCCGGGAGCTTGAATACATCCGCACCCATGCCCTGCCCGATTAATCAATCATGCAAAATTTACTATAACGAGGTATAACAATGAAAAAATTCTACACTTCCCTCCTGCTTTTGGCAATTGCCCTTATGACCCTTGCCTCCTGCGGCGGAAAAACGGAGATACGAGACGATGTCGCCGTCACAGCTCTGGCTGAGGAGGTAGAAAAACATATAGCAGGAAAATCCAATCTCTCCCCTGCCGATGACGATTACCTTATGTTCGGCATGGATGCCGATCTTGATAAGCTGGGAGACTATATCGTCAAAACCCCGGAAAGCAACTCCTCCATTGATGAATACGGAATTTTCAAGGCGGAAAATGAGGAGCAGCTGGAGTATATAAAAAAGCTGATAGATGATTATATCGCTTACCGTATTGAAGTTTGGGATCCCCGTTATCTCGAACAGGAAAAGCCTAAGGTCGAAGGGGCTAAATCAAAGGTTGTCGGCAACTATGTGGTCTATGTGATGCTCTCCGCCTCCGAGCGGGACGCCGCCCTCGACGCCTTTGAAAAGCTATTGACAAAATAAGCACATGTAAAATTTGAAAATCAAATTTCGATAATATAGCCGGTAGATTGTAAGAACAACGTGTTCAAAAATCTACCGGCTATTTTTATTTTGTGCGAATGTCCGAGATTTCCTCTCGCCTTGAGTTTAGCGACAGGGCGGTAAAAAGCATCACAAAGTATCCGATTGCCCCGGACAGGATTATCGAGAGATAGATATAGACAATGGAAGCAATCTCATTCGGACGAATATCGCTGCCGTAATAGGCGAAAAAGTCTATGGTATTAGAAAGCTCATTTAAAACAGCAATTAGCACAAAAAGCAGTGCGGTAAACAGCATCGAGAGAAAGAGAGGATGTCCTTTGTCAAAAATCTTCCATGTTAGTTTTTTATTTGAGCTTGCCAACTTTTTTGTAACAAGGACAGAAAATAGTACAATCAAGAAAATCTTTAAACATTCAGCCGCAAAATTTATTCCGAAATAGATAAGTGCTTCGAGCAGAACCGTGACAGGCATGCCGTTGACATATCCGAAATAATCAAAAATAAAGGATATAATGTAGTTTAAAAGCAGACCGCTCAGCGCAATGGCGATATAGGGGGCGGCGGCCTTAATCGAGCGGGTGCAAACCCCGTATACAATAGCGCCGTAACCTATAAATAGAGTTACCACATTTAAAAAGCCCATGGCATAATACAACAGGTCGGGCAAATAGGTGTTGCGATAGACAACATCTGACACAAGGCGAACATAAACTGGGGAGAGGGCGGCGGATGTCAGGATATTCAATCCGAACACCGCAAAAAAAACGAAGAAAATCGATTGTTTTTTCATAGATTTTAGGTTCCTTTTATATCAATAAGGAGAAGTATTCTTAATTATATCATTATATCATAATTGGAATCTATTTGATTATCGTTTTGTAAATTATTAATACAAGGGGCATTATGTTCACAAAACAAGCATATACATAAAATGGACAGGAGCAAAAATACAATTAAAGGATGGTCAAGCATGAACAACTGCAACAACAAAAAAATTAACGACAAAAAAGCTATTTTAGACTATAATCATCCTCTGGACTATGCCCTTCTCATGGAATATCTCGAAATATTTACCGAACGCTATTATTTTATGGACTTCCAGTATATCGGAAAATCTATTATGGGACGCAAAATTCCGATGATCCGGCTCGGATACGGAAGCGACAGAAGCCTTCTCTATGTCGGCGCACATCACGGGATGGAGTTGATAACAAGCATAATATTATTGCGCTTTATAAATGAATTTTGCGAAATATACAAAGGCGGTCGCACCGTTTATGGTCTCGATCTTGCGTATCTGTATAATACACGCTCAATATATATCGTTCCCATGTTGAACCCCGACGGCGTGGATTATCAAATCAACGGTCTCTCCCCGGACAATCCGATCCGTGAGAGGCTAATCGCCATGAATGGCGGCAGCTCCGATTTTTCAAGCTGGCAGGCAAACGGACGGGGCGTTGACCTCAACCACAATTACAACTACGGGTTTATGGAATACAAGGCAATCGAGCAGGCAACCGGCATCATCAACGGCGCCCCGACACGATACAGCGGAGAGTGCCCTGAATCGGAGCCGGAGGTAAGTGCCCTGTGCAACATCATACGCACCTGTGATATCAAGATGATCCTGACTCTTCACTCACAGGGTGAGGAGATATATTATACCTCGGGGGGCAAGGTGGCGCCGCGTTCAGAATCAATTGTAAAGCTGCTGGCAAAAATGAGCGGATATACTCCTTCCTCCCCTGAGGGAATGGCTTCGTTTGGCGGGCTGACCGACTGGTACATACATGAATTTAATCAGCCCTCTTTTACAATAGAATGCGGAAAAGGGAAAAATCCATTGCCCTTAGAGGACTATTTCCCGATTTATATGCGGCTTCGGGAGGTGCTCTTTACCTCACCGATCATTATGTAGCCCAAAAAACGCTCTCAAAAAGTCCGACGGAATGAATGTTTCGCCGGACTTTTTATATTTGTTTTTTTAAATAAATGAATTAAATGCGGGCAGGCGGTGGTCCCGCTTGGAGATTTTAATATCCTTTAGATAAGACGCCGAACAAATGGCATGGGAACCGTATTTTTCCCGAATGGCATCAACCGCTCCCTCCAGACGTTCGAGCTTTTTCTGCCTTTCGTAATCGATAAAGATAGAAAGCTGCTCCGGCGCCTCTCCCGAAACAAGATCTATGACTCGTACAGTGATTGCTCTGATATTGTTTTTCCAAACATGCTTTACAATAAACAGATTATAAGCGCTCTCCGCAATAATTCGGGTACTCTGAGTCAGGTGAGGAAGCTTTGCGCGATATTCCCGAGTTTCCAGGGTATTATCCTTAACAGATATGGCAACCCCTGAGGCCGACAGAGATTGTTTTCGCAGGGAATTCCCCAGATCCTGAGACAGCTCGATAATCAATTCACGAACTTCCTCTGCTGTCTTGAGATCGGCCTTTGTAGTAGTCCCGTGACCGATGGATTTCGGTACAGGTGATTCACCGAAAACCGCAACCTCCGACTGATCGTTGCCGTTTGCATAATTCCAGAGATCCAATCCGCTCTTTCCAAACCATGTCTGAAGAATCTCCGGCGGACAAGAGGCAACATCGCCAATGGTTTTGATGTTCTTTTTATGCATTTTTTTATAAGTTTTGTCGCCGATCCCCATCATGACATTTGCCGGCAGATGCCAAATCTGCTCTTTAAAAGTTTCCTTGAATATACAGGTGACTGCATCCGGCTTTTTCAGATCGGAGCCCAGCTTTGCAAAAATTTTGTTGAAGGAAACGCCTACCGACGCCGTGATTCCAAGCTCCTTTTTTATACTTTCTTTTATTTCATAGGCTATTTTTTGCCCGCTGCCAAAAAGGTGCACGCTGCCGCTTACATCAAGCCAGCATTCGTCAATTCCCATCGGCTCAACCCTGTCGGTATAACGATAATAAATCTCCCGCGCTCTCCGGGAATGCTCGACATAATCATCAAAATTCGGGGGTACAACGACAAGACCGGGGCATTTTTCCTTCGCCTGCCAAACAGGCTCGCCTGTAATAACGCCCTTTGCCTTTGCCAGCTGATTTTTTGCAAGAACAATCCCATGCCGGTCTTCTACACTTCCGCATACGGCAACCGGATATGCCTTAAGCTCCGGGTTGCGTTTGCACTCCACCGATGCATAAAAATTGTTTAGATCGCAGTGAAGAATAACTCTGCCCCTTGTCAAAAAATCATCCCCTTTCTAAGCCGGAATTATTTATCGATCCACTGAGTCATGCCGCATCCCAGCGTATCGGCCGGGCGCGGGACAAAGCCGAGGCTTTCGTAAAATGGCTCCTTCCCTTTTGCCGCCATCACATATACAATGGAGGACTGCCCGGCGGAAAGCCCTTCCCGGATATACTCAAGCAGTGAGAGGACAAGCCTCTTTCCTATGCCCTGCCCTTGAAATTCCTCCCGGACAATAACATCGCAAATAACGTTGACATATCCGCCGTCTCCCACCAGCCGCGCCATGCCGACAGCCTGCCCGTTAACAGTTGCCACCGTTATGTAACGGGAATTGTTGATACCGATCTGCGCTTGGGCGCGCTCTATCGGTCGCCATCCGACCGATTTTCGCAGATTCTCGTATTCTTCGACGGTGATACTATGCTTATATTGGATTTCAGCCATAGTTTCTCCTTGTTTTTAAGGTGTCCTCACACATATATTTAAGTATTATTATTTAATATTTTATCACATATCCCCCCTTTCAGTCAACCGACAACCATAGAGAAAAAGGCTGTTTTATCTCATTTCCATTCATTTCTCTTTGGTCTGCAGTATTGACAAAGCGAGCCATAAGTTATATAATTGATTATATGTATATTTTTATGTGCAGTAATTATCGTTATCCGACGATCCAATTCTAGAAATGAAAGGCAGAAACGATGTCAAAAATAATGTTTTGGCAAAAAGATGAAGAAACAATGCCGCGTAGCGAGCTTGAATCGCTCCAATTGGCTCGACTAAAAAGACTTGTGGACTATGTCCATACAAATGTTCCCTTTTATCGTAAAAGACTTGATGAGGCCAGCGTTACCTCAGATAAAATCAAAACACTATCCGATATCAAATACATACCTCTGACAACAAAGGAGGATATTCGAGACAATTATCCTTACGGACTTTTCGCAAAGCCCATGAAAAAAATTGTCCGAATTCATGCCTCCTCCGGCACTACCGGAAAACCCACCGTTGTAGGCTATACCCAAAACGATATCGATATGTGGAGCGATCTTGTCGCCCGCCTTACGATGGCCGCCGGTGCTACTGACGACGATATCGTTCATATTGCTTTTGGTTACGGGCTCTTTACGGGAGCGCTGGGGCTGCATTACGGGCTTGAAAGAATCGGGGCTACCGTTGTCCCTACCTCAAGCGGAAACACAGAGAGAAACATCATGCTCATGCGTGATTTCGGCACAACAGCCCTTGTCAGCACGCCTTCTTATGCAATGTATATTGCAGAAACAGCCCGCGAAATGGGCATTAACCCGAAGGATCTGAAGATTCGCCTCGGACTTTTCGGGTCGGAAGGTTGCTCTGACGAATTTCGCAGGAAAATCGAGGATACCTGGGGGCTTTTTGCCACCGACAACTACGGTATGAGCGAACTTATCGGGCCCGGCGTATCGGGAGAATGTATCTACAGATGCGGCATGCACTTTGCCGAGGATCATTTTCTGCCTGAAATCATTAACCCCGATACAGGCGAGGTGCTTCCCCGTGGAGAGACAGGTGAGCTTGTTATCACCACTCTTACCAAAGAGGGGATCCCCCTTTTGCGTTACCGCACAAAGGACATCACCTCCATTTCCTATGATACCTGTGAATGCGGTCGTACCCATGCCCGTATGGCGAGAACCCACGGACGCAGCGACGATATGCTGAAAATCAAGGGGGTTAACGTCTTCCCCACCCAGATTGAAAGCGTGTTAATCAGCATTCCCCAGGTAGGCTCAAACTATCAGATCGTCCTTGACACCGTAAACTACATGGACACTTTTGTGATAAACATTGAGCTTTCGGACGGCTCCTTGCTTGAGCGTTACTCCGAGCTTGAGGGGCTGCAGCAGACCATAAGACAAAAGCTCCGCTCTACCCTCGGTCTTGATGCCAAGATTAATCTTGTCGAACCGAAAAGCCTCCAGCGCTCAGCCGGCAAGGCTGTTCGGGTTGTTGACAATCGTAAACGCTAAAGAAAACATTAAATTTTAAAAACATCCATTACATATCAGCAATGTGTCAGCAAAAACCAATAAATGCGAAAGAGATATTGTATCTATGAAAGAACTTATGCTGGGCAACAAAGCGGTTGCCCGTGGATTATACGAAGCCGGCGTCAGGCTTGTTTCAAGCTACCCCGGCACTCCCAGTACCGAAATTACCGAATATGCCGCTGAATATGACGAAATATACGCCGAATGGGCACCTAACGAAAAGGTCGCTCTTGAGGTTGCCCTTGGCGCCGCTGTGGGAGGCGGACGCGCTTTTTGCGCCATGAAGCATGTCGGGCTTAATGTCGCCGCCGATCCGCTTTTCATCTCGGCATATACAGGGGTAAACGCAGGGCTCGTTATCGGTGTAGCCGACGACCCGGGCATGCATTCCTCCCAGAATGAACAGGATAGCCGTCATTATGCCATTGCAGCAAAGCTCCCGATGCTGGAGCCCTCCGATTCAAGCGAATGTCTTGAGTTTGTAAAAATCGCCTATGATCTGTCCGAAGAGTTTGACACCACCTTTATTCTTCGGACAAGTACTCGTATCGCTCATTCTCAGAGTATTGTCACCACAAATCCCAGAATCGAGCATCCCATTCGTGATTACAAGAAGGATCCGTCTAAGTATGTTATGATGCCCTCAAACGCACGCGGACGTCACGTCGTTGTCGAAGAGCGGCTTAAAGCATTAACAGACTACGCCGAAAAATCTCCTCTCAACCGCATCGAGAGAGGAAGGGACAATAAATTAGGTGTTATTGTCGCCGGAACAACCTATAATTATGCTAAGGAATGCTTTGGAGACAGTGTCTCCTATCTCAAGCTCGGTATAGTAAATCCCCTGCCGCCAAAGCTTTTAGCCGACTTTGCGGCATCGGTAGAACGCGTGATAGTTATTGAAGAGCTTGACGATATCATCGAGTCCTACTGCAAAAAGATCGGTCTTAAGGTCGAGGGGAAAAATCTGCTCCCTAACATCGGCGAGTTCTCCGCCGAGCTTATTGCCGAACGAGTTTTAGGCAAAAAAACCGAGGCTATTTCTCTTGACGACGAGATTCCAGTTCGTCCGCCGGTGCTCTGCCCCGGATGTCCGCATCGCGGAACCTTCTCTGTTCTAAAGAAGCTGCGCCTTATTGTCAGCGGAGATATTGGATGCTACACCCTCGGCGCGGCGCCCCCTCTGTCTACAATGGACACCACCTTCTGCATGGGAGCTTCGGTTTCGGCATTACACGGCTTTAATAAAATCCGCAATGAAGCCAACAAAACTGTTGCCGTTATCGGCGACTCCACCTTTATGCACTCGGGCATCACCGGACTGCTTAACATAACATATAACAAGGGCAACGCTACCGTTGTCATTGTTGATAACAGCATCACCGGTATGACCGGTCATCAGCAAAATCCCAGTACGGGCTACACCCTTAAGGGAGAGCCCGCACCTCTCATCTCAACAGAAAAAATCTGCGCTGCCGCCGGTGTTGATCCTGCCCATATCCGGGTAGCCGACCCCTACGACATGGACGCTCTTGAGCAGGTTTTGCGTGAGGAGCTGGCCTTTGACGGTCCCTCTGTAGTCATTGCCCGCCGTCCCTGTGCTCTGCTGAAATATGTCAAGCGTGAGCCTGCGCTGACCGTCGATCCGGAAAAATGCAAGAGTTGCCGCGCCTGTATGAGTATCGGCTGTCCGTCAATTTCATTTATCGATAATAAGGCAGTAATCGACCCGTCCCTTTGCGTTGGCTGTCGTATGTGCGCAAGCAAGTGCCGATTTGACGCGATTAATTAAGACATCGGGCGCAAATATCTGATTTCAAGAAGGAAAATAACAGTAATGAATAAGAATATTATGATAGTCGGCGTCGGTGGTCAAGGTTCCCTCCTTGCCAGCCGGATACTGGGATACGCCGCCCTCGAAAAAGGTTATGATGTCAAGGTTTCAGAGGTGCACGGAATGTCGCAGCGCGGCGGCTCGGTTGTAACCTATGTAAAATACGGCGACAAAATTCATTCACCAATCATTGACAAAGGGGAGGCGGACGCCATTCTAAGCTTTGAGTTGCTTGAAGCCGCCCGTTGGCTGCCCTATCTCCGAAAAGGCGGAACCATAATCACCGCCGAACAAAGGATCAAGCCAATGCCCGTTATCACCGGAGCAAAGGTCTATCCCGATCAGATTATCGAAAAAATCAGGGCAAAAAACGTTACCCTTATTTCAGCAGACACCCTTTCCATAGCAAGGCAAGGGGGCAATGAAAAGGCTTCAAACGTTGCTCTGATCGGACTTGCAACACAGGCTCTCGGCTTTGATGCCGAGAATATACGGCAGGCCATCATCGCCTGTGTCCCCGCAAAGGCGCTAAAGGCAAACTTAGCCGCCTTTGAGATAGCTTATAACTCTGCCGCTGCTCTCTAATTCTGTCTTTTCCCTCTTCGGGGTGTGAAATACGCAATTTTGGAAAGGTACGTCCTATATGAGTAATTATTTCAATGAATCAATCGAAAGAGCCACCGCAAGCGAGATGTTCCACATTCAGTCGCTGAATCTGTCCCGAATGGTCCGTCGGGTATACAACCGTGTGCCTATGTACCGCAAGCGTATGGAGGAAGCCGGTCTTACCCCCGATGACATCAAAACTGTTCACGATCTGAAGCGGCTGCCCTTTACCTACAAGCAGGATCTTCGGGATAACTACCCATACGGAATGTTTGCCGTCGATCAGGACGAAGTGGTTCGCATTCACGCTTCTTCCGGCACTACCGGCAAGCAAACGGTTGTCGGCTACACACAAAACGACATTAATATGTGGAGCGAATGTGTTGCCCGCGCCCTTGTGGCAGCTGGCACAAAGAAACATGATTTTGTTCATGTTTCTTATGGCTATGGTCTGTTTACAGGCGGTCTCGGTCTTCACTACGGCGCCGAGATGCTGGGTGCAACGGTTATTCCCGTTTCCAGCGGCAATACCGCGCGCCAAATTCAAATTTTCCAGGATTTTGGATCCTCCATTCTTTGCTGCACGCCTTCCTATGCCCTCTATATCGCTGACGTTATGAAGGAAAACAACATCTCTGCCGAATCCCTAAAGCTTAAAGCCGGTATTCTTGGAGCCGAGCCATGGACCGAAAATATGCGCCAGCAGATTGAGCAGCGTCTCGGAATTAAGGCTTATGATATATACGGCCTGTCTGAGGTAGCCGGTCCGGGCGTAGGATTTGACTGTGAATATCAATGCGGCATGCACATCAATGAGGATAATTTCATTATTGAAATTATCGATCCCGACACCGGAGAGGTTCTGCCCGACGGCGAACAGGGCGAGGTTGTTTTCACCTGCATTACCAAGGAGGCGCTTCCCCTCATTCGGTACAGAACCCGTGATGTTTCAAGCATCACACGAGAGCCCTGCAAATGCGGCAGAACCCTTGTTCGTATGGCTAAGCCCTGCGGTCGCTGCGACGATATGTTGATTATTCGCGGTGTCAACGTTTTCCCGTCCCAGATAGAAAGCGTTCTGCTATCCATGGGTACTATCGAGCCTCATTACCTTATCATTGTTGACCGTGTCAACAACCTTGATCAGATTGAAATTAAGGTAGAGCTCTCTGAGGATCTCTTTAGCGATCAGGTTAAGGGGATCGAAAAATTGCAGAAGCAGCTTGCCTCTAAAATTGAATCCACACTCGGGCTTGCCGCAAAAATCACCTTTGTTGAGCCTATGACAATTCCTCGCTCCGAAGGTAAGGCAAAACGGGTCATCGACAACAGGAAATTAAAGTAAAATAATGATCCACCAAGCAAAACACCCCCTAAGGACTGAATTCTGCAGTCCTTAGGGGGTGTTTTAACATAAAAATGACGATATTTAACAGCTTTTTGTTTTAATTTTCAGGGAAAACCATTTGTTCTACAAAGTGTTCTGTAAAGGCAGGGTGGCATGACAGGTCAATATGATCGGCAATGTCACGAATCAACTCCGAGGCCATCCTATACCGACGATTAAGCAAAATCATTGATGCTCCGGCACCGGCAGCATTGCCGATAAACGATGTTTTGTCGGCATATCCCTTGGGTATCAGCCCGATCCTTTCGGCAGAATAGGGATTTATATGACTGCCAAATCCCCCGGCAATCAACAGATGAGAAAGCCGCTCGGCAGAAATTCCGGCCTCGTCAAGCAGGGTCATAATCCCTGCACATATGGCGGCCTTTGCCAGCTGAAGGGCGCGAATATCCTTTTGAGTGATAATAATCGAGGTTCCGGGAAGAGTAAAAGCCGGCTGCCCCTCAACCTCTGAGATGAAAGACGTATAATTATGTCCATCGGGGTTAATATTCCCCGTTTCATCCAAGATACCGGCATCCAGCATAGATGCCACCGCATCTAAAAGTCCGGATCCGCATATCCCTTTTGCTTCGGTTTCTCCTAAAACGGTGCAGTAAAACTTCCCGCCTATCAAACGAACACGCCCGATGGCGCCCTTTTTCTCCGCCATACCTTGAAAAATACCCGCGCCTTCAAAGGCCGGACCTGCCGCTGTCGAGCAGCAAAGCAATTTCCCGTCATGAAGAAGGGCAATCTCGCCGTTTGTTCCGATATCGGCAAGCAAAACCGATCTCTGCTCGATTATGCCATCGACATCATAAAAGCCGGCTGCAAGGAGTGCGCTTGTCATATCCGCTCCTATATAGGCGGATATGCAGCTTGGCAGATAGACCTCGGCGCCCAGCGAAAAATTAAGGGCCTTTGCCGGCAAGGACTCGCCAAAATAGGTCTCGCTTTTAAAGGGGGCATATGCAATTGATACGGGATTCTTTCCGCACAAAAGATACAGCATAGCCGTGTTGCCTACAAGCACGATGCTGTCTATCGCATCCGGCGTGAGACGTGCGCAGGAAACAAGCTCAAGAAAGAGGCGGGAGAGTGCGGTCTGTATCGTCTGCGAAAGCAGATCGCCGTCACCCTTAATTGCCCGCTCAATTCGGGAAATAATATCTGCGCCATAAAGAGCCTGGGGATTTTGATCCGATACCGAGCTTATAAGCTCGCCGTCCGAAAGTCTGTAAAGATAGGCGGCAATCGTAGTTGTACCTATATCTACGGCAATACCATAGTCTCCACCCCAACGGTCAACCTCAAACATGGGAAGCTTCCATTCGGTCAGCACCGTCACGCCATCATCTGTGTGCGTATCAAGATAAAGACAAATATCACCGACTGCCTCGGTCATGCAAGCGTAGCGTATGTTGTTTTGTATTTCCTCGTCGCTGAGCAGGGAGGTCTCATGGGCACTCATCGGCAAAAGGGCGCCCGTTACTTTCACCTTGCACTTCAAGCAACGTTTTTTTCCTCCGCAGGGCATTTCAAGAGGAATCCCCTCTACTGCCAACAGCTCGGAAAGACGGGCAGGACAAGAGAAAGAAAGATGCCGAACTTGCCCTTCCCTGTAAATTATCTTTAAGACCGCCTCTTTTTTTATGGGATCCTCAGCTCCTTTTCGTTTGTATTAAAGGCTGTTTGTCATGATCGGGGCGCTTCTTTTCTGTATGATGGCCTGCACCTCGAGTACAGCCAGATTTTCAGACTCGGATACCTGTATCGATGCGTGAATCGGTGTTAGAAGTCAGTTTCTTCTTTACGAATAAAAAGCAAATAAAATGAATAAGCGCAACAACCGCCCATGACAACGGATAAACGATATAAAGGGTTTCAAGGGTGCGATTCATGGCAAAGAATGTATAGATCCATACAATTCGAATTCCGCAGATTCCCGCAATGGAAACGGTCATCGGCAGAATAGAGAGACCAAAGCCGCGCAAGGCACCGGCGAATACATCCATAGTGCCGCAAAGGAAATAGGTCAGTCCCAAAATGCTTAACCTGATCATGCCATATTCTATGGCCTCAACATTTCCGGGGGCATAAAGACCTAGAAGCTCTCTGCCGAAAACAGTCGCAAGAGTTCCTAAAACAGTGCCGGTTATACTTGCAAACAAGACACAAAGTCCGAGAAACTTCCCGATGCGGTCATGCTTTTTTGCACCGTAATTCTGCCCTGTAAAGGCAAGGGATGCATGATAAAAGGAATTGCATGCGGTATATAAAAACCCTTCGATATTTGCTGAGGCGGCGTTCCCCGCCATAACCAGCTTTCCGAAGGAATTGACCGAGGACTGTACCAATGTGTTTGATATGGAAAAAACAGTGCTTTGAATACCTGCCGGGATGCCTATGCGCAATATTCTATATAATTTATCTTTATATATATGTAACGAGCCTAGATACAGCCGACAGGAACCGTTGTGCCGCATAAGGGTACGGATAACCAGAAAAGCCGAAATAAACTGTGAGACCACTGTTGCTATGGCGACGCCGGCCACTCCGAGATTTATCTGAGTAACAAGGAAGATATTTAGAATCACATTGACCGTTCCGGATATAGTTAGAAAGATCAGCGGTTTTCTTGTTTCGCCGACAGCGCGGAGAATGGCGCTGCCAAAATTGAAAACCATAGAGGCTATCATACCGGAGAAAATTATCCTCATGTACAGTGTCGAATATTCTATAACATCATCGGGGGTGTCCATTAAAACCAGCATGGGCTTTGCTAAAAACAACCCGATAATCGAAGCGATAACCCCGAGAATACCGCTAATCAAGATAGCCGTATGCACAACTTGGCTGACATTTTTATCATCTCTGGCACCGTAATATTGGGCTACCGAAACGCTTACCCCAACCGACAAACCGATCAAGAGATTGGTAATCAAGGATGTCAAAGAACCGGTCGATCCGATCGCAGCAAGGGCTGTTTCCCCTACATATTGACCGGCTATGATAAGATCCGCCGCATTGTAAAACAATTGCAGCATACCGGACAACATAAGTGGCAATGAATAAATCAGGATTTTCTTTACCAGTGAGCCGCTGCTTAAATCCATCTCGCCTGTGCTAAGTTTCATAGCCGCAACCTTGATTTATCGATCACAAAACGTGATAAATAAATATCTTTCCCATTTAATGTTAATAAATCAATTTCGTAACGATAAAAACTTTCATTTCATTCTTGAGTGTATCATATCTAATTGTAAAAGACAAGAGGGATAATAACCAACTTATAAGTTAATTCGTTTCATAGTTTATGCAAATATAGTATTAAAGTAACTCCGGAGTTGATCTGAAAAAATTTGATATATTCCTATTCTTCCCTCCTCATTCGCTTGACATCGAGCCGGAACTAAGTTATAATTTACTTATAAAACAACAGTCTATGCTTGTGTCGATTATACAAATAACAAATTAAATCGAAAGGGGAATTTATCCATCGCTTCGAAGACAGCCTTGGATAAATTTTTGGAGAGCTTGTTATGATCATTAAACAAATTTCTATTTTTATCGAAAATCGTCCGGGACGGCTTGCCGAGATTACCGATATTATTGCCAAAAACAATATCAATATCCGTGCGCTTTCAATAGCCGATACCACTAATTTCGGTATTCTCCGCATTATTGTCGATAATCCTGAATTAGTCGAGGAAAAGCTTCGGGAGAATAATATTACAGCCTCCATCACCAGCGTTCTTTCGGTTGCAATCAAGGACCGCCCCGGCGGACTTGCCGAGGTGCTAAAAATTCTCTCCGATAACGGCATCGCCATAGAATATATGTACGCCTTCCTTGCAAAAAAGGAAGATGAAGCTTATGTTATCATGCGCATTGAAAAGGATGACGAGGCTAAGCGTCTGCTTGAAGCAAACGGATATTACGGTCTTAACTAAAACTTTCTCATAACCCACAAAGGGGCGGTCTCCGCCCCTTTGAATATATGTGCCCATAATTTTCCACATCCACACATCTCGGAGAACGCTATATGGTTGAAATTCTCTCATTGCAAAAACAATTTATACTTAATCATCTTAGTGCAGGTGATATCGCAGTCGATTTTACCATGGGAAACGGGCATGACACAGAGTTCCTCTCCCGTACCGTCGGAGAGAACGGGCGTGTTTATGCCTTTGATATACAAAGCGCGGCATTAGAATCAACTAGGGCTCGTCTTACAGCCTCGGGCTGTCCAAATAATTATATCCTGATACAGGACTCCCACCACCATGCCGACCGATATATCAAAACAAAAATTAAGGCAGGTATGTTCAATCTTGGTTACCTTCCGGGCGGCGACAAGAGGATTACAACCTTGAGACAAACCACCCTCCCCGCCGTTGATTTTGCCATATCAGCACTGGAGGACACCGGCATTATCATAGTCACAGTCTATCCCGGTCATGCGGAAGGTGCCGCCGAGGGAGAGCTTTTGACAGAGCGTCTTTCAAAGCTTGACCGCAAGAGCCTTTGCGTATCGAAATTTCAGATACTGAATTCTCCATCCTCCCCCTATTTTATAATTATTGAAAAATAACGTCATTATCTAAAACTACTCCCATCACCCAAAGTGACAGACCAATTAAAGGATGCGCTGATGAACAGTTCAAAAAGATCAAAGAAAAACGAATCAAAAACATCAAACTATAAATGGACCTATCCGGATACCCCGCCTGGTATGATGCATTCACCGCAAAGGCAGCCGGATCCTTTTTCACGCCATCCTCAAGGTCAAAAAAGCTCTGTCGAAAACAGATTAAATGAGCATCAACGACTTCGCAAAACAACTTCACCCGCCCCCCCTTCGTCAACTTCGTCAACTTCGTCAGCTTTGTCAAAATCGCAAATCAAAAGGGACAGACCACAGCAAACGAATATTGCGCCGTCCAAACCTTTAAAACCGGAACGGAAACCGGGCCCCGCCAAAGCGGCATCAAAGAAAAAAGCAAACAAAAAGAAAGCAAATTCCCCTTCCCTGCTGGGAATTCAGGATAATACACCTTCAACAAGAAAACAGCTCCGGTCAAGGTCAAAGCTTAATCCGGAGCAGCTTGAAATCGAGCGCAGAAGCAAAGAGAGATATATGTTTTACCTGAAGAAAAAGCGGGAGCGATTCTTTCGCGTGCTGATCAGGCGATTTGTGTTGCTTGTCATAATTTTCACGATGATGGCCACCTCTGCTTCCGCCCTTTTTCTAATCTATTTATATCGAACCGATAGAACTCCTAAGCCGCCCGATGTTACCTATAAAATCGGAAGTGAAAATGCAAAGCTCTGCAGCTATACGCAAGCATATAGTCGGGACGTTTTGCTAGTGAACTTCTTTGATATTGCCGACCTATGCGGTATGACCATATCGGGAAGCGCACATGAGCTGAAATTTTCCCTTAAGGACGAAAATGGCGAGGTAAGGGAATACGCTCGTTTTTTCTCCGGAAGCAACCTTGCCGTTATAAACGGGCAATCCCTCCACCTATCGGCACCTACCCGGCTGATATCAGAGGAGCTGTGGATACCGGCTGATTTCCTGACAAATGCCATGCGAGGGCTTGCGGTAGCCGTCAGCGAGGACGGCAAAAGACTGGAGGTTAACCGTATTGAGCTTAACAGCAGCACCCCCTCCAACCCGAAGTATGAAACTATCTCATTTCTATATAAGGAGCCTTATGTGATAAATCCCATTGACGAGTCACAAGTTATCGGTCTTGAGGCGGTAGAATTCCTGACCGATCTCAGCACATATGAGACATATATGAATCCTGCAATTCGGGATGACTATCTCCTGCTTGTAAACAGTAATAACAAGCTTGCAAATACCTATGTTCCGCCCGATCTTACCGATGTTGCGGGAACCGAAACTGCAACCTCCGCCGCAAAGCAACTGCGGGAATATGCCGCAAAATCCCTTGAGGCTCTTCTTATTGAGGCAGAGGCAAACGGTATCAAAAACCTGCGTGTATCCAGCGCATACCGCAGTTATGCCAACCAGAATTACCTCTTTAATTATTACATCAACAACACCATGACCGAAAAGGGGATCAGCTATGAGGCGGCATACAAGGAGGTTATCGCCTATTCAGCGCCGGCGGGTGCCAGCGAGCATCAAACAGGGCTTGCTATTGATATTACCAGCCAGTTAACCTTAAATCAATCCTTTGCTCAAACCGAGCAGTATAAATGGCTGTCCCAAAACGCACACAAATTCGGATTTATTCTCCGCTATCCCGAAAATAAACAAGAAATTACTAACATCATGTTTGAGCCTTGGCATTATCGTTATGTCGGGCGTTATCACGCAACCCGTATCTATGAGTCAGGACTCTGTCTTGAAGAATATCTCGAAACGCTACAAAAATAGGATTCAATTCAACGATTTTCTATTCTTAAAAACAGCGCAAGGGAGGACATTATGCAGATATTTCATCGCCGTCCACTCGCCTTTGCGCTGTTTTTATTCTTGCTGACAGCAGTTTTGGGATATTATCTGCCCGGCGAATTTAAAATATGGGGCATAGTTCTCTCAATTTTCGTCTTTTTAACCTCTTTTGCCTTATTGATATGGAAATATCGCCGTTTTGCCATAAAAGGTGCACAGCGGACACTGTTTTTCCTCCTCTCTTCCCTTTTTGCTGCCATTGCCCTACTTTCGTCCTATCAATATTTTGACCGTTATTATGCCTCCTATGTCAATCTCGACGGCGTCACCGCCGAAATTGAGGCTACCGTCACCCGCGTAGCCTATATATCAGATTATGCCTGCTATTATGACATCAATGTTCATAAGATCAACGGTAAACGGGCAAATGCAAAGATGAAGCTGGAGACCGACTACCCTTGTACCCTTTACGAGAACGATCTTTTTACCATGCCGGTGACCTTCAGAGACATGGCTGAGGACATAAACGGCTATGCCGAAAAGAAGATCGCTCAGTCAAAGGGCTTTACCATCACCGCCTTTTCTGATGCTCCTGATTATGAGATTATTGGCAAGGGAAAGTTTACTGCCACTCGTTTTTTTTCAGAATATGAATGAAGCAATGTCAAGCCGCCTTGTCAAAGCGGTGCCCGGTCAAACCGGAAAGCTGCTTTCCGCCTTTCTTCTCGGCAATCGCAACCTTCTTCCCGATATCATAACCAGAGATTTCAATCGCATCGGCATCTCACATATTCTCTCGGTGAGCGGCATGCATTTTTCTATTCTGGCAGGCGGGCTCGAATTTTTGCTCACCCTGATGCGCATACAGAAAAAAAGACGGGTCATATTGATGATTCTCTTTACCCTGTTTTACATGGGGCTTACCGGATTCGCTCTTCCGGTCTGCCGGGCAGGCATCATGCTCTTATTTGTGTATGCCGGTTTTCTGTTTGGTCAAGAGCGGGATGCGCTAACCTCCCTTTTTATTGCTACCGCCGTTAACTGTCTTATCACCCCTTATGCCGTGCTTGACGCGGCCCTCTGGCTCTCCTTTCTATCAACCTTTGGTATCATCATCGCCAATGAAGTTTTCTCCCCTATTATCCAAAAGCTAAAAGAAAAGAATTTTATAGGGAAGATAATCGGGACTATTCTGTTTAATCTGATAATTACCTTGGCGGCGACCTTCGCAATACTACCCCTTTATCTGGCTTTATTTCGGCAAAATTTCCCTGATATCTCCCTTCGCCAACCTTATTTTAACCCCTTTAGCCGACCTGTTTATGTATGTGGCACCCTTCTTTCCCATCTTCGGGCGAATTGCATATTTAAGTGAAATAATCGGCTTTATCGGAGAATTTTTTCTCGATGCTGTCAGACAGATGTCCTCATGGCGCAATATCATGTTCTCCCTTCGCTACAATTTCACAATATATCTTGTTGTCGCTTTTGCCCTTTTGATGCTTATTCTTTTGTGTATAAAATTAAGAAGGCGTCTGTATCTTGCCCTTGTTCCAGTTGCCTTTTGCATAGCGTTCTACGGATGCGCTGTGATTTATCATAAAATTCATGCAAACGAACTGACCGCAATCTATCAGTCCAGCAAGAAGAATGAAAGCCTGATTGTGATAAATAATGACAGAGCGCTTTTATGTGATTTCTCGGACGGCTCTTATACCATTGTCGCTAAAAGCGCCAATGCCATCTCGAAAAACGGAATCTGTGAAATCGAAATTTATATGCTGACCCATTATCATCAGAGGCACAAAAACACCCTTTATCGTCTGATTCAGCGTGAGTTTATCCGGCAGATACTCCTTCCTTCGCCGCAAACTGCTACCGAGGATGAAATAGCCGATGCGATTTTGAGAGTTGCCGCAGAATACGATATCCCCGTTTTATTCTATATGCCGGGGGATGATGCCCTGCTTTTTAACGATATTCTGATAGACATCATGCCACGCACCGTGCTTAAACGTTCAACTCACCCCCTTCTTTCGCTGACAGTCGCAAAGGGGGATAACCGCATTACATATATCGGAGCGTCAGCCTTTGAAGGGGAGAATTCCGACTTTTGTATGGAATATTCTGCGAACAGTAATGTTATTATTATGGGAATTCACGGTCCTGTTTACAAAACACCGTATTTTTTGGACCGTCCCAAATCAGGCAAAGATCTGTCCCTTGTTTTCTATGCCAACGATGAGGTGTTATCCTGGCATGACCATGATGATCTTGCCCGTTTATCCGAGAATGGGGGGACCACTCTGATAACCAATGTCGCATATTATAAAATTATACTGAAACAATGAAAGCGGCATACCTCATATCATTCAATTGCATTTTTCCAAGAAATATGATATGATTAACAGAATCAAATCTATAAAATACTCACGGGAATTCTAAATTTGCGCAATAAAACACACAAACCTCCTGCTGAATGCATATAGAGCCTACTTTATCCGATAGGAGATGATACTTTGAAGATTTATGAATCCGCTGAAAATTACCTTGAAACTATTTTGATTTTATCAAAGAAAAATGACAGGGTTCGCTCTATTGATATTGTTAACAAATTGGAATATACTAAGCCCAGCGTCAGCGTCGCAATGAAGAATCTCAGAAAAAACGGTTATATAGATATGGATCGTGACGGCTATATCACCCTTACCGACAAGGGACGAGCAATTGCCGACGCCATGTTTGAGAGGCATATTCTCTTCACCAACTGGTTAATAGAATTAGGAGTTGACGAAAAGACCGCCGCAGAAGATGCCTGCCGAATCGAGCATGTCCTCAGCACCGACAGCTTTGAAGCGATTAAAAAGCATATCACCGGCCTGCAATAAGACTAAATTTCATTATAAAAAGGCGTAAAAAGCACAAATGGTGCTTTTTACGCCTTTTTTTGCCGATACAGCTTATTCGGCTGTCGAGTCCTTCATGAGGTATGTCAGCTTTGCAATATCCTTTTGATTGACAAAGGTGTCGATGCTAAGCAGGAACAAAGCATCGTCATAATCAGCAATATCCAGATAATTGTCAAGCCTGCGGTTGATATAGCGCAGGTCAACAAGGGTAATCTTGCTGTAGTGCTCCAGCAGCATAGGGGCAAAGGAATGAGCATAGGAGTCCTTAAAGACAAGCAAAGCAGGACCATTCTCTTCCTTGCCGTAAAGGGTTACAATTGGCTGATTTGTGCCTAAGAAGTAAGCGTATTTATCCTTTTTTTCCAGGTACTCCGAAAAGTATATGCTATCATAGGATATTGTAGTCTTGCCGTCGAAAATATCGCAGCGAGGGTCAAAGCTGTTTTTAAAAGCCTCTATTTCATCACTTTTGATAAAGCGAATCCCTGAGCTTGAGTAAAGGGTACCGTTAAAAGAGGTGCTTACAAGCTCCGCGGTATATTCTACCGGCTCAAGGCGGTTTTCCGAGCAATATTGCGTATAGGCAAGATAGGCGCCGTAGGTTGTCCAGTGATGGTCGGTGCGGTAAAAGATATAATCCTCCTGATGCTCGGACAAAACCTCTTGCAGTGAGATTCCTTTTGCCTCCTCAAGCGCATCATAAGCCGCCTTAATAGTATCCTGCTGCGACCATGTTTTAGCAAATGGAGGCATTCTTTGTGTTAAAATTTCGGATGCGCTCGGCACAATCATGACAAAGGCGGGTATATCGGTTATGGAGGTAAAGTAGTTGATACCGCCGATATTTTCCTCGACAAATTTGTCGTTCGGTCCCGATATTTTTCCGATCAGGGTGTTTTTCCCGATAAAAACATTATTGCTTTCCTTCTTGCCAAGACCGTATTCCAAAAGGCTTTGAGCATTGATCCAGGCGTCCCGAGCCAAAAACTGCTCATTTATATAAACCTCAACCTTACCCATAAATTCGCCGTTGAACAGCTCGGATAAGGAAAAGCGAGGAAAGGCGGATAAATATCTATTTTCATTTTCAGAGTAGCTGCGATATGGGATCGCAAGATTAACAACAACCACTAAAGCCCACAGCACAACGAAGGTAAAGAAAAAAATCCTGTTTAGTTTGGTTTTCATAACGCCTCCTCCTAAAATCTGAAGTATAGAAACGGGTTATAGGTGCTGTTAACCAGATAAGCAACGCAGGCCCAGAAGACAAGCATATAGGCAACCGAGGTAAACACCATAGTAGATGTTTTGGCGGTATTTTCGGTACGGTCGATAATCTTTTTCAGGCTCGGAGTGCTAAAGTATGCCGCCAACACAAAAATAATGCCGTATCCTAAGAGATAGTAGACAGCCTCGCTGTTGGCAAAGGGCAATTTTGAGAATCCGAACATACCTAAGAGATAGCTACCGAGCGCCTTCATGTCTTCAAAATAGAAAATAACCCAGCTGACCATCACAAGGAACATAGTATAAACGTGGCGCAAAAATGCGGGCAGGCGATCTAAGAATCTTGCAAGGAGGTATTTTTCGATAATCAATATTACCGCAAAATAGAGCCCCCATAATACAAAGTTCCAGGATGCACCGTGCCAAAAGCCGGTCAGCGCCCATACAATCAGCAGATTAAGCAGATGACGCCCCTTTGAGCAGCGGTTTCCGCCAAGAGGGATATAGACATAATCTCTAAACCATGCGCTTAAGGTGATATGCCAGCGACGCCAAAATTCGGTGATGCTTTTCGAAATATAAGGATAATTGAAGTTTTCGTCAAAGGTGAAGCCGAAAACTCTTGCAAGTCCGATAGCCATATCCGAATAGCCCGAGAAATCAAAATAAATCTGGAAGGTGTAGGCTGTGATGCCAAGCCAATAAAGGAGTACCGACGGCTCTCCCGCCGTCCCCTCGGATATGTTGCTCCAAAGAAGCCCCACGTTATTTGCAATCAACACTTTTTTAGCAAGTCCGATAATAAAACGACGCATCCCGAGAGAAAGGCTGTCCATTGTCAGCTGGTGATCGTCAAGATCCTCCTCAACGGTGACGTAACGCACAATGGGACCTGCGATAATCTGGGGAAAAAGTGTGGTATAAGCGAGATAATGATAATAGCTTTTTTCGCAATGAGTGGTTCCCCTATAGACGTCAATCGCGTAAGAAATCGACTGAAAGGAATTAAAGGATACACCTATAGGAAGTATAATATTAATAGCTACATCCTTGATACCGAAAAGAGCGGCAAAGTTGCCGACAAAAAAGTTTGTATATTTAAAGAATATCAGCACTCCAAGATTGCTAAGTACGGAAATGAGCATGTAAAGGCGACGTCGGCTCTTGTTGTTGCGGTGCTTTTCCATCAGCCGGCCGCATATATAATCCTCTATCGATAGGGCAAACATAATCGGCAAAAATCTTATTTCTCCCCATGCATAAAACATGAAGCTGCCGATGATCATGACAAGATTCTTTAATTTTTGAGGCGCTATATAATATAGTACAATCAATGCCGGTATAAAGTAGAACAAAAAAGTTATGCTGCTGAATACCATTTTGGTTACCATCCCTCGAAAAGATCAATATAAATGAAAAGTTCAACAAACGATTCTGCCGGCACTCTGTCCGAATTAATTACAGATTGCCGGCAGAATCAAAAAATGGACAAGTAATATATATATAGTAATACATTTTTCTGAAAAATACAATTAAAATATCAAAATAAGTCACACAGAAAATTGACTGTTATACAATTTTGCATAGAATCCGTTTTTTCTAAGCAGGTCTTCGTGATTCCCCTGCTCGATAATGTTACCGTCCCGCATAACCAGTATAACATCAGCCTTTTGTATTGTCGATAGACGATGGGCGACAATAAAGCTTGTCCTCCCCTCCATCAAAGAATAAAAGGCCTGCTGTATTTTCTGCTCGGTTCGTGTATCTATCGATGAGGTTGCCTCATCTAAAATAAGCATCGGTGGGCGGATCAGCATTACCCTTGCAATAGAGAGAAGCTGCTTTTCCCCTTGCGAAAGGGAGCCGCCCTCATCGGTGATAAAAGTATTATACCCATCAGGCAGACGTTTAATAAAGCTATGGGCATGGGCAGCCTTTGCGGCAGCGATAACCTCACTGTCGGTGGCATCAGGCTTTCCTATAACTATATTGTCCCGTATCGTGCCCGTCTTAATCCATGTATCCTGCAAAACCATACCATAGCTGCTTCGCAGGCTTTTGCGCGTCACAGAGCGGATGTCCTGACCGTCAACCGCAATCTCGCCGCTATTTATATCATAAAATCGCATGAGAAGATTGATAATTGTGGTTTTTCCGCACCCTGTCGGTCCTACAATGGCAATACGATGACGTGCATTCACCGAAAGATTAAGGCCTTTAATCAACGGCTTTTCAGGAGTGTAAGAAAAACTCACATTTTTCATCGATACGTTACCGTGAACGGGTCCTAAGGTGAGAGCATTCACGGCATCGGGAATCTGCGGCTCCTCCTCGATAAGCTCAAAGATCCTATTAGCACAGGCAAGGGCGTTTTGCAGCTCGGTAATAACCCCTGATATCTCATTGAAGGGCTTTGTATACTGGTTTGCGTAATTTAAAAAGCTGACAAGGCGTCCTATCGTAAAGGCTCCGCCCGATGCAATAACCGAAAGGGCGCCGGCAAAGCCCACCCCTGCATAAACAAGACTGTAAACAAAGCGTGTTGTGGGGTTGGTCAGGGAGGAAAAAAATGTCGCTCGCAAAGAGGCCTTTTCAAGGCGTTCGTTTATCTCATCAAAGCGTTCTGTTGCCTTTTTTTCATAAGAAAAAGCCTTGATAACCTTTTGATTGCCGATCATCTCGTTAATAAGTCCGGTCTGCTCCCCCCGAATCTCCGCCTGAAGCCGGAACATACTGTATGAGCGACGGGCAATAAAGCGTGCTACCAACAACGAGATTGGGGTTAAAACCACAACGACAAGAGCAATTTTAAAGCTGAAGGAAAACATGAAAAGCAGGGTCACCCCAATGGTCAAACCCCCGGTAAAAAGCTGTGCAAAACCGAGAAGCAGACCGTCGGCGAACTGCTCCACATCGGCAATCACACGGCTGACAATTCCGCCGTGGGAGTGGGAATCGATATATTTAAGAGGCAAAACCGATATTTTTCTGAAGGCTTTATTACGTATATCCCGAACAACCTGAAAGGTGATCCGGTTATTTATGACGGTCATAAACCATTGCGTGATCGCAGTGATGCCAATAATTATCCCGATACGAAAAAGAATACGGGAGATTGCCGGAAAATCAACCTGACCTTGTCCTACAATCAGATCAATGGCATCTCCTATTAAAATCGGCACATACAACGTTAAAACAACCGAGACAGCCGCAAGAATAAAGGAGAGGGAAATCAAAAATGAGTAGGGTTTTAAACAACGCAAAATTTTAACAGTGATGCCTTTTGGCTCCCCTGTAGCCTTTTTTGCGATCATTTCAGGCGCCCTCCTTTTGAAACTGGGATTCATGAATCTCACGATACACCTCGCAATGCCGCAAAAGCTCATCCCTTTTACCGATACCGACAATTCTGCCGTTGTCCAAAACGATAATTTGATCGGCATGCTGAACCGAGGATGTACGCTGAGAAACAATAAAAACTGTGGGTATAGGACGCAACTTACGAATTGCCCTTCTCAGCGCTGCATCGGTGGCAAAATCAAGGGCGGAGGCGCTGTCATCGAGTATTAGAATATCTGGCTTTCGTACAAGGGCGCGGGCGATGGTCAGGCGCTGACGCTGACCTCCAGATAGATTTTTTCCGCCCTGCTCGATGTAAAAATCAAGTCCGCCCTTCTCTTTTACCACATCATCTGCCTTTGCAATTGTCAATGCTTCCCAGATCTCATCATCGGTGGCATCCTCCTTGCCCAAAAGGATATTGTCACGAGCCGTTCCGGCAAACAGGACCGCCTTCTGGGGCACAATGCCGATTTTTTGCCGTAATGCCTCAAGTTGATAGTCCCTGACATTGATATTGTCCACCAGTACTTCTCCTTCGGCGGCATCATAAAAGCGTGGAATCATATTGACAAGGGAGCTCTTTCCTGAGCCTGTCCCGCCGATTATCCCGATGGTTTGTCCCGGCTCTGCCTTGAAATTAATGTCGGATAGCGAATTTTCCCGTGCGTTTTTATACCGTAGGCTAACGCCTCGAAATTCAACCGTCCCTGGTGAGCTTACCCTTTCTGGCAGGCTCTGACCTTCCTTAAGACTCGATTCGATCTCAAAAACCTGCTCAATTCTTTTGGCGCTGGCAATCGATTTTGTAATGGTTATGATTAGATTAGCGAATTTTATAAGCTCCACCAATATCTGAGTTACATAATTATATAGGGCTACGACAGCGCCCTGAGTGATGATGCCCGCCTCGACACGCAAAGCTCCTGTCCAAATCAGCCAAATGATGGACAGGTTTATCACGACATATGTTGCCGGATTAAGCAGCGCTGAGATGCGTCCCACATATTTCTGCATTCTTGACAGTTCATTGTTTTCGCGAAGGAACTCGGCAACCTCGTCCTCTTCCTTGCAAAAAGCGCGAATAACACGTACGCCCGATAGGTTTTCACGGGTTATGCCAAGCACACGGTCAAGCCTTGCCTGTACCTTGCGGTAAAGGGGGATCGACCAAAACATAACGACAAAAACAACAACAAACAAGAGAGGGATCGTGGCGGCAAAGACCAGCGCCGCTTTAAAGTCTATTGCAAAGGCCATAACCATGGCACCAAAAACGACAAAGGGAGCGCGCAGCAAAAGACGAAGGGTCAAATTCACCCCAACCTGAACCTGATTTGTATCACTGGTCAAGCGGGTTATCATAGTGGATGCTCCGAGGGTGTCTATTTCGCTGAAAGAAAGCTTTTGCAGATGCACAAAAAGAGCGTGTCTTAATTTCTTTGCGAATCCTGCCGATGCCTTGGCGGCAAAATATTGTGCGGTGACCGAAAAGAGAAGTCCAGCAGCACCAAGAGCCACCAGAACAAGGGACATTTTTGTGATATAGCCCTTGTCTCCGTGACCGATTCCACGATCTATAATGGCGGCGACAACCAACGGTACGCTGAGCTCGAATATTGTCTCGATCAGCTTAAAGAGCGGTCCGAAAATACTCTCTTTTATATAATCTTTCATGTAAAACAGCAGTTTTTTCAAAATTTTCCTCCGAAAAAACACAATATCAAGTATGAAAAATACCGAAAAATTTGAAACAGCCTATGCTCTTTATGCATGGGCTGATCCAAAATTATACACACGATCTTAACACAGATCATTGATATGCATTGGAGTATTTCGGTAAGAAAACAACGCTTTATTGATGCTAAGTGGACTGCGTGAAAGCAGAATCAAATATTCCGACGACCCTCAATAGCACGATGCAAGGTAACCTCATCGGCATATTCAAGCTCGCCGCCAACCGGAACACCGTATGCAAGGCGTGTCGTTCTTACACCATGAGACGCAAGCAAAC
>JAAYQM010000115.1 GCA_012519315.1 Clostridiales bacterium
CCGGAACGATAATTAGTATTGCAGACCCTATTATGGAGCCTGGTAAACTACCTAAGCCGCCTAATATTGGCATCTGTAGAAGTAATACTGATTCGTCCAATGTATAGTTGTAGGGACTTGCGTAGTTAGTATAATGGACAAGGGCTGCTCCGGCAATACCGGTAATAAAAGAACCTAATGTAAAGCAGAGGACCTTATAATCTGCCACTTTAATTCCACTATAAGCAGCGGCAATCGGATCATCTCGAAGGGCTTCAAAAGCTCTGCCCCACTTGGAATCAATGATGAACTTTACTGCAAAATAAGAAATTATCAATAACACAAGTGCTAAGTAGAAATATTTTGTGTTATTGTCAAATGTAAAACCGAAGATGCTTGCATGTGGTACTTTACGGATACCCATGGCACCACCTGTAAGGTCTTGCATATTTAGAAAAGCCTGCTGACAGATTACATTAAAACCTATAGTAATCAGGGTCAAGTAGTCAAAGGCTGATTTTCGGCATAAAAAACCAAGGAAAAAGCCGACAGCTGCACAAAATAATCCTGATATAGCCAGTGATAACAAAAAGGGAACACCCAAGTTTTTGGTCAATAAGGCAGATGCATAAGCCCCTAAACCTACAAAGGCCGAGCGACCAAAATCCAATTGACCGGAAATACCAACGATTAAGTTGATGGACAACGCGATTATTGAATACAGCATACACATGTTCATAACACGAATCACATAGGTATTTTTAATGATAATAGGTGCCATAGCATATAATAGGAGAAGTAATATGCCTAAATGGCTGCGACGTTTTTTGACTAAATCTACCATTGTCTACACCTCACACTTTCTCGGAAATTTGTGCTGGAAATAGGCCCATTGGGCGGAACAGTACGAATACTATTAGAATACCCCAAACGAAAGCGTCTCTATAGACAGTAGAAACATAACCTGCAACCAAGCTTTCGACGAGCCCTAAAAGCATAGCACCAATTATTGCACCTTTTAAACTACCTATACCACCAACTATAGAAGACATCCATGCCTTCATAGTACCCAGCATAAAACCTATACCAACAAATATGCTGTCATAGTATGAACAGAACAAGATACCACCAATAACGCCTAGAGCGCCTCCGATACCATACACAGCTGCAATAACCTTATTGACAGGGATTCCCATTAAAGCTGCGGTAGGAATACTCTGAGAAATAGCTATGACCGCCTGGCCGGCTTTAGTATATTTTAGTAGTGCGAAGATGCTCGCCATCAACGCAAGAGCAATAATTAAAATATATATTTGTAGAGAACCCAAAACAAAATTTCCTATATGCCAGTTCTTATTAGGAATACCTACGCTAAATGGATAAGTTTGTGGACCCCAGATTTTCATAACGATATTTCTTGCAATATAAGCTACACCAACCGCACTTATTGTTGGCGTAACACGCCCTGAAAAGCGCACTGGTCTATATGCAAATCGTTCAACTCCAATGTTAATTAGGAATCCTACAAGAACCCCTGCCAGTATTGAGAGAAATACATTATTACCGGCAACTACCATCGCAAAAGTAACAAAACAACCTATTGTGTACACATCTCCGTGTGCAAAATTAAGTAGCTCTAGTATACCGTACACCATGTTATACCCTATAACAATGATTGCATACACACTGCCCATACTAAGGCCGTTGATTATATATTGTAGTAGCATTTTTTCACCCTGCTCTCCTATCGGATTCTATGAAAAGCGGCGAGCAAAAGCTCATAGCCCGCCGCTCTCACTCTATTTTTTAAAAGGTTCTTTGTTATTTAGTTAGAATTTTTCGGGGATGTAAGTAACGAACTTACCACCCTCAACTTTCATCATTGAAACCATTTTATTCGGCACGTCGCCTCTTTCGTCAAACTCGATCGTACCAGTTACACCATCAAAAGCACCAAGATTGTGTAGTGCATCAATCAAGGCTTCCCTTGTGGTGCCACCGTTTTCGTATGCAGCTTTGATCAAATAGACGATATCATAAGCGTGAGCAGCCCACTCACCAGGTTCTTCACCATATTTATCAAGGAAGTTTTTAGTAAAGGTTTGCTGCTTCTCACGAGGATCATTGGGGTCGTATCCAGTCATAACATAAATACCCTCAGCATCTTCCCCGGCAATTTCAATAAGTTGTGGGTTAGAACATCCATTACTGGTAACAATCTGGGCATTTAAGCCTAATGCTGCATTCTGCTTTGCAATAAGTGCTCCTGCAGTGTATTCTCCTAATACTAACAGAACATCAGCGCCTGCGCCCTTAAATTTGGTAATTTGAGCAGAATAATCACGATCGACGCCAGGAATATAAGATTCATCACCAACAGGTGTGATTCCGAAGTCTTCCTTAAGCACTTTAACAGCTATATCACGCATTCCTTTTCCATAGTCTGTATTCTCCCAAATTAAAGCGGGCTTAGAGTATCCAAGTTCTTTGATAGCTAGGTATGTTTGTTGTTTGGTATTTAAAGAGTCACTGGCAATTATACGGAAATAGTTGCCATAACCTTCATCACAAATTGTGTCACCGGTGTTTGTACCTGAAATGACAGGCATGTTAACTTTTTCGTAAATTGGTAGAGCGGATAATGAGCAACCGGTATTGATGTGACCTAACACGGCTAATATTTCATCATCAACGATGATTTTCTCTGCTAAAATACTAGCTTGGTTGGGGTTAGCTTGATCGTCGCCGACTTCTAGCTCAATCATTGCCCCATTAACACCGCCGGCAGCATTTATTTCCTCTGCTGCTAGCGTTGCACCGTTAAGCTGGTGTGCACCTATGTTAGCACTGTCACCCGTCATTGGGCCAACTA
>JAAYQM010000101.1 GCA_012519315.1 Clostridiales bacterium
ATTCTACCATAAGTTTCATCGCTGTGGATTCTTTTTGTTAGTGCAACTTCATTTTACAATCTGCCTGTAAGTTAAATTATTATAATTAAAACCAGTTAAATCATATAAAACATCATATGCACCTACATTTATATAGCCGCTTGTTACACCATAATAGTAAGCAATATGCAATTTTGCATTTGTTATTGTAGCATAATTCGGCAATGTCAAAAGTCCCGGCTCAATATAAGAAATATAATGACTGTAATTAGTGCCAACCCATAATTCTTCGCTATACCCATATGAAAAATTAGGGTTTCTTTCATCAATATAGCTATCACTAAAAATCCAACTTGTAAACGTAGGATCAATGACAACAGGAAAAACTCTGCTTTCATCATTTAACCATTTGTCATCAGCAGTCACAATAAGCTCATACTTTTCGTGTGATATTTCTGAAAGGATGTAATTAACATCATACGAACGATTTCCGTCAGCATCGTACATAAAGGGTGCAGGCATTATGTATTTGGTTTCTCCGCTTTTGGCGTCACGCAGCGTTATACTACCATCATCCTCTAAAATTGCAGTGAGACCAACCGCTTCAAGTTCAAATACATATTTATAACTTTCGCATACCTCTTTTACTATTATATTCTCTTTAATATTATTTGCAACAATGACATACTCTAAGTCGGTATTTTCAAAGATGTTTTTATAAATCACAGAGGTCTTGTTATTAATTTTTTTAAGATCTTCAAGATTTGTAAAATTTTTCGATATTAATGTACTGTCTGGATGGTTATTTACTTTCGCATTAGATTTAGTGAACAGTTGCTTCGATGAAAGTCCTAATGTAATAGAATAGGCATTTTCCTTTAATGAAAATATTTTTCCATCAGATGTCGGAGATTGAGCAAAATTGATTCGATTATCAGATGTTGAATAGGTGTTGGTATTGGTTACTGCAAGTCTGTTGTCTATATCCCGCCATTCGCCTTTGGTGTCTTTCCTATGAACGGGTTCACTATATACAACTGCTTGATACGTTCCATCTTGCAGTCTGAAATGCTTTGTATTTTCTTCGCGCAGTGAAACTACTTCAATAGGATCTAAACTTTCTTCGATATCTACATTCGAACCATTGACTTGAGGAGTAACATTTTTTGCGAATGCTGTTGTAACAACAATGCTACAAATCATTATTAGCGATAAAAAAATTGCAACTATACGTCCATTCTTCTTATGCATAACAAACTCCTTTTTTAAACTTATTTTCAAGGCACCTGGAACAAACGGAAAGAAACTAAGAAACCATAATGCGAATTTTTACTACCGAAGCTAAATCTCACCTCTCCCCCCCTTTCTATGTAGTCCGGTTTTGTAAAACACCTCCTTAATATTATTATACTGCCAATTTAATACAATGTCAATGCCGATGCCAAAATTTAGATTAATTGGCAAGATGTTTACAAAATTGTCCTGTTTAGACTAAAATGTAACATTATAATCTAATATATTTGCAATGAATTCACCTTATCATACCTTGCCAAACATATTCGTACAAACAAAAAACCAAAGAATGAGCCGGAGGAATAACCTCCGGCTCAATCTTTTTTTTGACCTTTTCGACAAAACAATGCTACCGTCAAAGCCTTCCATCATCGATTGTTAATAATTATGGAAATAAGATGCAAAGCTTCAACTGTATAAGCAACCGATGTCAATGGCAATACTTTTTATGTAGGTTAATATCTGCCGTATGCAGAAGTTAATCGATTTTGGTAATGCACGAAAAGAATTTTCAAAAGAGGCAAAGGTAGTGTATGTACTATAATAAAGTTGAAATATGCGGGGTTAATACATCGAAGCTCAAAAACCTGACCAGCGAAGAAAAAAGAGTGCTTCTGCTCCGAACCAAAACAGGTGACGCCGAGGCAAGACAGACCTTGATTGACGGAAATCTTCGATTGGTTTTGAGTATTATACAACGTTTTACCAACCGACGGGAGAATCTTGATGATTTGTTTCAAGTCGGTTGTATTGGACTTATAAAAGCTATTGATAACTTCAATACTGAACTTAATGTGCAGTTCTCCACTTATGCAGTACCTATGATCATAGGAGAGGTGCGCCGCTATTTGAGGGACAACAACACAATCCGGGTCAGCCGATCGCTGCGGGATCTTGCATATCGTTCGCTGCAGGCGCGGGAGCAGCTCTCAAGAGATAATTCCAAGGAGCCGACAATAGAGGAGATTGCCGAGTATCTCGGGGAGAAGAAGGAAGCGGTCAACGGCGCTATGGAGGCGATTGTCGAGCCGGTTTCCCTATATGATTCGGTTTATAATGATGGAGGGGACTCGATTTATGTTATTGATCAGCTCAGCGATATGGACAGCAATGACGAGGTCTGGCTAGAGGATATTGCCCTGAAGGAGGCTATGAAAAAGCTGAGCGACAGGGAGCGCACCATTATCAATATGCGCTTTTACAAGGGAAAGACCCAGATGGAGATCGCTGAGGAAATCGGCATTTCCCAAGCGCAGGTTTCAAGACTGGAAAAGGGCGCCCTTGAAAGAATCAAAAAGCAAATATAATATAAAATCCGCAGGAATTTTTCCTGCGGATTTTTAATGCTGCATTTTCCCCCGAAAGGAGAAAAAGCAGGAAAATGCGCCTTTTGTGATTATGTCACAGAAGGGATATATCCATCAAAGGTATAATACATAATATATCCTTTATACAGGGGGGTAATATGGAGTTTTTTCTTGCCTTTTTGGAGGGCATCATCACCTTTGTCTCGCCCTGCCTTTTGCCGATGCTCCCTGTCTATATTTCATATTTTGCGGGGGCGGGTGAAGGCAAAAAGGGAAGGGTGGTTCTGAGTGCTGCCGGTTTTGTTGCCGGATTTTCCCTTATTTTCGTTATCCTCGGTACCTTTGCGGGAACAGCCGGACGGCTGCTTATCGAGTACCGCACCGCCGTAAATATTGTCTCAGGGGCGGTTCTTGTTTTGTTTGGGCTGAATTATATGGGGATTCTCAATATCCCGTTTTTAAATCGAAGCCGACAATTTCGCCTTAAGACTATAAAAACAGGCTTTTTCTCCTCGATGCTCTTTGGCGTCGTTTTTTCGGTGGGCTGGACCCCTTGCGTCGGCGCCTTTCTCGGCCTTGCTTTGATGCAGGCTGTTCAGGAGGGGGAGGCATTTCGCGGTTTTTTGATGCTCCTTTTCTACTCGGCAGGTCTCGGCATACCCTTTTTCATCAGCGCCCTGTTGATCGAAAGCCTTAAGACATCCTTCGATTTTATCAAAAAGCATTATCGTGTGGTTAATCTCATATCAGGGCTTCTTCTTATTATAATGGGTGTTTTCATGATGACCGGGTTGATGGGAAGGCTGCTTCAGGGAATATCTTTTTAAAAAAATCATGGAGGACAGACTGCTTGCATTCTTGAGCGGTCCGGTTTGAATATATGAGCACAAAGATAAAGGCAACTGTTGCAACGATACTTTTTGTAGTTTTTATGATTGCGATCTATCTTACCTATAAGAGCATTTCCGCCGACTATACAGAGTCTGTCGGAACGGAGGGGGTCGGCGGTGGGGTTTACGGAACGATTGATGCGCCCGACTTTTCACTGATTGATGCGGAGGGCAACACCGTTCGGCTGTCCGACTTTATCGGCAAACCGGTGGTACTCAACTTTTGGGCGAGCTGGTGCGGTCCCTGTCAGAGTGAGATGCCCGTCTTTGATGCGGCATACAAAGCCTATGGTAATGAGGTTGTCTTTATGATGGTGGACCTTGTAGACGGGCAGAGGGAAACGGTGGAATCGGGAAAGGCATTTATCGAGAAAAAGGGCTATTCATTCCCCGTCTTTTTTGACATAAACAGCGAGGGGGCTGTGGCATATAATATCTACTCGATTCCCACAACCTTTTTTATAAACAGGGAAGGGCAGGTTGTGAAATTCAAGAACAGCTTCGGTCAGATTGTGGCAGGCTATCAGGGCGCCATTGACAAGACCTCTCTTGAGAAGGGTATCGACCTGATTAAATGACAGTATGACAGTACCGCCGTTACTCACGCTTTTCTTTTTTGCTAAAAAGCAGCCAAAGCAGGGCGATGACCAGAACAAGGGCGACCGCACCTCCTAGGGTTAGCTGCCGGTCTATGGCAAAACGCCCTGCTTGATAGATGATAAGTGCGACAGAGTAGGCAAAGATACTTTGATAACAGAGGGCATAGAGGGTCCATTTCGGGTTATTCATTTCCCGGCGAATCGCCCCGACAGCAGCAACACAGGGGATACAAAGCAGATTGAAGACCAAAAAGGTATAGCTTCCTAAGGGGGTGAAGTCTGCCGTAAGCATCGCCCTGCCGAGGGCGCCGGGAATACCGTAAAGAAGACCGAAAACGCCTACGATTTCCTCTTTGGCCAAAAGTCCCATCAGGGTGGCAACGGCGGCCTGCCATATCCCAAAGCCTAACGGAGTAAAAATCGGCGCAATCTGTCTGCCGACAGAGGCAAGAATGCCGGCTGACATATCGTCGGTGAGGGCGGGCGCCCCGTTTTGCAGGGTGAGATGGGACAGCAGCCATATAAACATACCGGAGAGCAGAATGATGCTGCCTGCCTTTTTAACAAAAGAAAGAACCCGGAGCCGGACGCTTCGAAAAATCCCCTTAATGTCGGGCAGGCGATAGTCTGGCAATTCCATTACGAAGGGGGAGGGCGCCGCGCAGAGGGGATTAATTCTTTTTAAAATCACTCCTGAGAGGATAACGGCGCCGATCCCGAGAAAATAGGTTGAGGGGGCGACCCACCATCCGTTTTCAAAAAACATACCTGCGATGAGGGCGATGACCGGCATTTTTGCGCTGCAGGGGATAAAGGAGGTTGTGATTATTGTCATGCGCCGTTCCTCCTCCCCTTCGATAGTGCGGGATGCCATGATAGCGGGCACCGAGCAGCCGGTACCGATAAGCATGGGAATAAAGGATTTTCCCGACAGTCCGAATGCCCTGAATATCCTGTCGGTGATAAATGCGGCTCTTGCCATATAGCCGCATTCCTCAAGCAGACCCAGCAGAAAAAACAAAATAATCATTTGTGGGATAAAGGAAAGCACCGAAAAAAAGCCGTCCATAACCCCGTGGGTAATAAGCTCAGCGAATACGCTCGGTACCCGAAGCTCCCTCAGCCACCGCAAAAGGAGGGGATTTATCCATTGGTCAAAAAGGGTATCACTCATGAACCTCGATGCCCTGCCGCCGATCGAGGTGACCGATAAATGATAGATCAAAAATATCAGAAGAGCAAAAATCGGCAGGGCAAGAAGTCGGTGGGTCAGGACGGCATCGATTTTGCGGGAGAGATTTGCGGAATCGGCACTCCTTAGCAGGCTTTTCTTCACAAAGTCGGTGACAATCCGGTATCTTTCGTGGATGATGATGCTTTCCGCGTCCTCCCCGTGCTCCCTCTCACAGTCAAGGATGATTTTATTTATCCGCTGCTGTTTGAGGGGGCTGATTTTCAGCTTGTCAACAATCCCCTGTTCCTTAGAAAAAATCCGCACAAGATCTGAGCGTTTCCGTTGATGAGAGGGGAGAAAGGTGGCAATGCGGCTGAGTACACTTTCCACCGAGGGGGAAAAGCGGAGCACCCGATTCCGGTTTCTGCCCCCCTTTGCGTGGGCCATCCCCCGACTGATGACGGCGTCAAGCCCGATTTTTTTTGCGGCAGATATCTCCACTACCGGGCACCCTAGCATACTCGAGAGAATGCGGGCGTTGATCTGCAAATTATTTTTACGTGCAACATCGATCATATTAAGGGCCAGAATTACCGGAATCCCCAGCTCAAGAAGCTGGAGGGTCAGATACAGGCTTCTCTCAAGACCGGTGGCGTCCACAACATTGACAATAAGATCGGGAGCAGAGCTTTGAAGATAGTTTTGAGCGATAGTCTCCTCAAGGGTTCGGGAGGTCAGGGAATAAATGCCGGGCAGATCGGTAACAGTTACCGATCTGTTTTTGATAAGGGTACCCTCCTTTTTTTCAACGGTCACCCCGGGCCAGTTGCCGACCCGACCGGTAGCGCCGGTCAGCCCGTTGAAAAGGGTGGTTTTGCCGCTGTTGGGATTGCCGGCCAGCACCATTTTGATCTGCATCTTTTATCCTCAGCTGATATGTAAGGGCGGGATGCCCTTACCTTAGTTTGTTATATCTTCTATCGTTTAATAAATATGACAACCCTTGATGGAATATGATTTAAAGGGCGCCAACAAGCCCCTCAATGCACAAAAAAGCAGGACAGCGCATATTAATGCGTTCTGTCCTGCTAAAAAACTATTTAAAAGGTATTTTTTTATCAGATTTCCTCAATCGAGCTGACGCCGTCGATAAGAGCGAGATTCATAAGAATGTCGGTGTGTTTTATTTTGCGCTTTCCCTTGATTAGAAGGGAAATAATCGCATTTGTCGCATCGGGATCGTCGGCACGCCCCTTTGTGATCTGTATATCAAGGATTTTCAGCCCCATTTGCTTTATCTCTTCAATGATCTTGCCAAGATCCTGGGACTTGGCAAGCTGCACATATACACTCATGTTCTTTGAGGTTGACATGATGTAGGCGTCAAACTTGTTCAGCAGCTTCATAGCGGTGAAAATGAAGAAGCAGCTTAATATTGCCCCCTCGTAGAAACCGATACCGAGAGCAAGACCCATACAGGCGGATGCCCAGAGACCGGCGGCTGTGGTAAGCCCCTTAACCTGCTGTTTTCCTGTGACAATGATGGTGCCGGCGCCGAGAAAACCGATGCCGCTTATGACCTGAGCGCCGAGACGGGCAACGTCAGAGGTAAGATGGAGATAGGTATAAATATACTGGTTGATCATCATAACCAGAGAGGCCCCCATGCAGACAAGCATATGGGTACGGAAGCCGGCAGGGCGCCCCTTCCTCTCCCGCTCCAGTCCGATAATACCCCCTAG
>JAAYQM010000124.1 GCA_012519315.1 Clostridiales bacterium
AAAGGCATAATGGCGCCGGTGACCACCTTGTCTACATCTAAAACCGTATTTGTTAAAAGAACAATATGGGTAAATAAAATAGTCAACAGGCCGATCATCGTTCCCCCCACAACACTTGACAAAAAAGGCGGAACCTCCATATCACCTAGATAATGTAATATGTAGGATACAATACTGCTGATTATAAAAACAACTAAAAATGTGACAAAATCACCACCAAATAACAGTGCAAAAAACCCTCCGGCCAATCCCCCTCCGGCTAGGGCCTTGACATGTTTTGAATAAGGCTTTAAACTATCAATTGTCTTCAAAGCCGACAAGGCTTCATCCATCGGCATATCTCCTTCAACAAACTGTCTTGAAAAATTGTTTACTTCGGCCACCTTATTTAAATTAACTCCCCTGCTTTTTATACGTTTAATATAGGACACAATTTCATTTTGAGATTCCCCTTCATTATCCATAGATACAAATATGCCTGTGGGGGTAACATAGGCCTCTACATATTGCAATCCCTTAGACTTACATAATCTGGTTATTGTATCCTCAACCCTATACGTTTCAGCTCCATTTTTGAGCATTATTTCTCCCGCATATAGGGCTATCACCAACAATTTTTTCTTATCGACAGACACCGTATCAACAGACATCATATTCCCCCCCTTGGTGAAACAACGAAAACGGTTCTTTTTGCTTCTATAGGTTATGTGAAGTAACAGGGACGATTCTTTTTGCTCCAATCCTCATTGCCCCAACATGGCAAACAATACGTCCCCGTGCCATCTCTTTATAGTTTTTCTTCAACATACAAAATACTGGGATTGATCCAATAGTTTATTTTATCTGCTCTGGGGTCAAGGCTTATATCTACACCACTAAAAATAAGCATGGCTTTAATTTCAGGGGTTTCAAATTTCATGGTCATATCTTCTATTGGAACGGAAGATCTGTTCATTTTTCCTAACGGATATTTCTCTGTAACTTTATCTATATATTCGTTCATATCCATATCCACGATTGTTTCATCATTTAATAATATTTCCAAATATGGTATTCCGCCAGGTTGATTTGCTCTCCAATAGATTTTATAAGTTCCTTTTTCCCCATTGATAACTGCATAATTCTCTTTGCCGTAACTATCCTGCATATTAATTGCCCAACTATAATCTTTAATATCAATAGCTCCCTGTGCCAAGTATAAATATGTTCCGAGATACTCGTCTACTATTCCATTCTCATGTCTTGGAAAAGTCTGTTCGAATCCCAGTTTTTTCTTGAATATATCATTGTTTCTGAAATCCTTATTGAGCCAGGTAGGCAGTTTCACACCCTCTAAATTTGTCAAATACAGTACTGAATCCGTAATTGATTCCCGTATATCCTGTTCAGGCTCTTTTACTGCGGGAATGATTTTATGGTCCTTAAACATTCCTTCTTTTTCGAGAGTACTTTCCAATCGACTTACCTGTGCCCTGACTGGAAGGGAGTTATATCCCACATACGGAACAACTGAGACTATAGCTAAAATACTTACAATAACAGCTATGATGTTGTGTGCTCTTTCCTTTTTTATCATTAAAAGGACCGCTGCGGAAAGGGCTACTGTCCATATCAATATGAAAAAGTATTCCGTTGTTTTAAGTCCGAATTTTTGTAACTGTATTGCTAGTGCCCATGCCTCAACAGCCAAAATCAGTATAACTGCAATTGAATGTACCTTTTTATAGAACATTGCCAAACTTGTCTCATAATGGGTGAGCATAATATGCAGCCATATCCCGCCAATTGCAAATGAAGAAGCAATTGATGAAAGTTGTACAAAAGAAACCCGCATCCCTTCCATAATTGTTTTTCCTACCCATAGTATTAACACAAGGGTTAAAGCCAACATAATTGGAACCATTATATATTCGAACAATACTTCTATAAATCTGGGTTGATTTTGCGATATTTCCCTCTGTTCATCAATTATGCCTTTTCTGAAGTCAGGAAAATATCCTATGAAAATAGTAAACGCTAAAAAACCGCTAATTGTTCCTATATAACCATAAATCTTACTGCTTAAATCCTTGTAAAGGAGTGACTGAATAGCCCCCGCTACTCCGGACGCCCCTGCCATTATTACAAGCCCGTAAAGAAGTGCTATAAAAAATGATTTATGAATCATAAAAAAAGCCTTAGAAAAATCCGATTGTTCTTTCGGATACCCTGCCAAAATATTAAAC
>JAAYQM010000112.1 GCA_012519315.1 Clostridiales bacterium
CAAGCATGCATGCAAGACCTATGAGGCTAATTTCGGTGAGGTACCTTGTGGCGATATTACAAAAATATCTGCTGAACAAATACCCCGCCATGACATACTGTGTGCCGGCTTTCCATGTCAGGCCTTCAGCATCAGTGGGAAGCAATTGGGATTTGAAGATACGAGAGGCACATTGTTTTTTGATATTGCTCGCATAGCAGATTTTCATAAGCCAAAGATACTATTTTTGGAAAATGTAAAAAATTTGGTATACCACGATAATGGTAAGACTTTTAGCCATATGTGCAACATATTGGATAGATTGGGCTATAGGGTTTTTCACGAAGTACTCAATGCAGGAGATTTTGAAGTTCCCCAAAACAGGGAAAGGGTATATATTGTTTGTTTCAGAAAAGACCTGGGAGTTGACGATTTTGTTTTCCCAGAACCACTAAAGGAATATAAATACCTTATTGATGTGTTGTTACCCGACAGTGAAACAGATCAATATGTGATAGAGCGGGATGATATTGTTATTTCCGATAAGTGTGTTGAAAAGTGTAAGCCAGGAACAATCAGGATTGGCAAGATTAACAAAGGCGGGCAAGGAGAAAGGATATACAGTCCATATGGTCATGCGGTAACCCTATCGGCTTATGGCGGAGGAGCTGCTGCTAAAACCGGTGCTTACTTGGTGAATGGACGTGTGCGTAAATTAGCACCGAGAGAATGTTGTTTAGTGCAGGGGTTTCCTCGGGAGTATAAAATTCCTGTGTCCGATAGTCAGGCGTATAAGCTGTTTGGGAACAGTGTTGCTATACCCGTATTAAAAGCTATTTTTAAAAAAATTGTTAGTTTAAGTTGCATGAAAGGGTATAAGGCAAAAAACAGATGAGCCTCAGTCCGATTCAAAAACAAATAGCTTGTAGGGAGCAATTTCTAAAGCCGTAGCAATTTTTTCGATATTATCCAGGGATATGCTGCGGGTTCCCCTTTCAACAGCACTTATGTATGTTCTGTGAAGACTGGCTATTTCAGCTAGTTTTTCTTGCGAATAGCCCTTTTCGTTTCTATACTTTCGTACATTTATTCCAAATTTATGGCAAATATTGACCATGACGTTTTTACCTCCGTAAGAATACTTATAAGTTTTTGTATTTATGACTTAGGCAGTGATTATATATTAACAATAATAAGTGTACCACAAAAAGGATTGAACTTTTAGTTGTTTGTAGTATGTTTTGTAGAGAAAACAGACTCGGACATAACATAGTTATCAATTTGAACATATTTACATAATCACAATGTAAATATAAACTTTGACAGATGATTTATGGAACCATTATTTTTTTTTGTCGTCCAATATAATAAAAAATTAATTATTTGTATAAGGGAGATGTATTATGAAAAGGTTATTTTTACTAGTATTGGCACTTGTTCTTGTTGTTAGCTTTACAGCATGTCAGACAAAGGATACAGGAGGCGATCCGAAACCGACGAAAGATGTCAGTCAAAACAAAGAGGATGAACAAAACAACGAGCAAAACAAAGAGGATGAACAAAACAACGAGCAAAACAAAGATGATGAACAGAACAACGACGAAAGCAAAGATGATGAACAGAACGTCGAGCAAAGCAAAGATGATGAACAGAATAATGACCAAAGTAAAGATAATGAACAGAATAACGACCAAAGTAAAGATAATGAACAGAATAACGACC
>JAAYQM010000111.1 GCA_012519315.1 Clostridiales bacterium
ATGCCGAATCCAAAAGCCGGTACTGTAACTTTTGATGTTGGGAAAGCTGTTAAAGAAATAAAAGCTGGTAAAATCGAGTATATAGTTGACAAAACTAAAATAGTTCATGCTCCCATAGGAAAAAAATCTTTTGGTGCAGACAAATTAAAAGAAAACTTTCATGCTATTATGGATGCAATTATCAAAGCAAGACCAGCTGCTGCCAAAGGACAATACATTAGAAGTGTTGTTATTTCCAGCTCAATGGGACCAGGGATAAAAATAAATCCTCAAAAACTGACAGATTAAAAACAAAATAAATTTGTGTAATAATTAGCTGCAGACAGTAGGTGCTATAAAGGCTTAATATCCTACCGAGGCGAAAAAGGTATTGTTTTGCATGTTTAAAAAGGCCTTTCTGTTTCTGCAGGAATGCCTTTTTTGACTTTTTTATTACATTAGGGAGGTGAAATAGTGGCATTAAAAGAGGCGAAAGTAAAAGCAGTAGAAGAAATAAAAGATAAATTTAGTCGCTCTAGAACTGCAATCCTTACCGATTATCGTGGTTTAAATGTTGCAGAGATTACTGAACTTAGGCGCAAGCTTAAAGAGGAAGATGTAGAGTATAAAGTAGTTAAAAATACTTTAACCAGCATAGCCATTAAAGATTTTGACTTTAATCTTGATGAGTTTTTAGAAGGACCTACAGCTATTGCTTTTAGTTATGAAGATCCAGTTGCTCCAGCCAAAGTCCTGGTAGACTTTGCTAAGACCCATAAGCAACTCGAAATTAAAGCTGGTGTTGTTGAAGGTAAAGTAACAAGTAAAGACGTTATTGATGAATTGGCAAAATTGCCACCCAAGGAACAACTCTTGGCCAATGCAGTGGGTGCAATACAGTCTCCGCTGTATGGTATTGTTGGTGTATTACAGGGACCACTGCGCGAGTTAGTTTATACTTTACAGGCAGTGCAAGATAAGAAAGCTTCATAAAAAAGATTTGTAAACGAAAATGATATTTGTTAAATTAAAAAGGAGGAACTTTTAAATGACAAGGGAAGAAATTATTTCTGCTATTGAAAATATGACAGTTTTAGAGTTATCTGAATTAGTAAAGGAACTTCAGGATAAATTTGGAGTAACTGCTGCCGCACCTGTGGCTGTAGCTGCTGCTCCTGCCGGTGCTGCTGAAGCAGCAGAAAGCGAGCAAACCGAATTTGATGCAGTACTTAGCTCAGTTGGTGACCAAAAGATTAAGGTAATCAAGGCAGTCAGAGAAATCACAGGTCTAGGCCTAAAAGAAGCTAAGGATTTAGTAGACAATGCTCCAAAACCAATTAAAGAGAAAGTTTCCAAGGAAGAAGCCGAACAAGTTAAGGAAAAACTTGCCGAAGTCGGTGCTACTGTAGAGATTAAATAACAATCTTTAAACTAACATGGGCTGTCTAAAAGGCAGCCCAAACACTTTAATGTGTATATTTTCACCAATATCCCCAAAATTCCGGGGCTTGACGAAATAGAAATTTTATTATAGAATATAAAATGCGTCACGACAGAAATAAATAATAAACAACGCGGGGTGGAGCAGTCTGGTAGCTCGTC
>JAAYQM010000102.1 GCA_012519315.1 Clostridiales bacterium
TGCTTTGCATGACTATAAGTAAAACGGATACAAAGATGAGGACAGGCCTCCATATTTTGCGCCCGGCCATGCGCACCAAAAAGGGTATAGCGAGAATTCCCGTCCATAGCAGCGTATTGAGAAGGCTATGCCCGAGATATTTCTTCCATACAATCAGATCGCCGGTCATCTGCCCGAGGCGGAGGTTAAAAAAGTTGCCTTGAAGATAACCGGCAATTAAGATGCCGAACAGAAAGGTAAGGGCAAAATCAAATAAGCGTCCCCTTAATATGAGAAGCAGAGCGCCCAGTATTATAAAAACAGCAAGAGCGGACAGCAAAAGGGGGAGCCAAATATCCGCAAACAAAAAATCGAACTGTTCGCTGTTGTTAATGAAAAGATCATAGGTCCCGAAAATAAAGAAGGTAAATACAAAAGAAAAACAGACAATAGAGGCGAGCAGCAGTCTCTGACGAAAGGGACGGCTGTCCGACCATAAAAATTGCCATCTGCCCATTTGAATACCCGGGGCGGAGGTGGCAGCATTTTTTTGAAGGGCGGCTTTATATTGCGGTGATTTTTTTGCCTCTCTAGCCACCTTACGGCGGAGCATATTCACCCTGAAATTAATTACAAAAGCCTTTATTTTTGCGGACATGGTTGCAAAGATAACACCGAGAGAAATGAGCAGACCGGCCACAATCTGAATTATGTAGGATGTAGTTGCCGGGTCGATATAGGCATTTGCCGTTATGGTGCACAGCAGCATAAAGCATATAATAAGGTAAGCTGCACTGAGAACTCTTCTTGGTTTCATCGGGATTTTCTCCTAAAAATGTTATAAGAATGTCAAAAAATTATAAGACTGAAATTTGTGAAAATTTAATAAAATTGTACAATACACAAAATATATGGTATCACATTTTTGGCGATAAATCAACATATTTTTGCTTGTTTGTTTTTGGTGAAATTTAATTGCCGGCGACCGGTTTTGTCCTTGTCAGGTATTATTTCATGCTTTACAATAGGGTTTAGGATTAATATGAAAAATGGTTGGAACTATTCTGTATAATTCACGTCTAATTCTCAGTAATCACATAAGAGAATAAAGGAGACAAATCTATGAAAAAAAGATTCGTTTTATTTGCGGCTGTCCTTGTCGCTGCCCTTATGCTGTTTAATCTTGTTGCATGTACTCCGAAGGACGGAAAGAATACCGAAAACAGCGATACAAACAGCACCGGAGAAAGCACTGCGGGGAATTTAGAGGGCAGTCTTGAAGAGATTATCGAAAAAATATATAAGACCGCAGACCTTGAGGATTCCTTTAAAGAATTTATCGAAAACGGCACATTTTATGATGCGGTAACCGCCGAAAAAACGGAATATTACCTCGGTAAGTCTGATATTGAATTTGAAGAAGCTCTTGCCAGTGAGCCTATGATTCAGCCCGGCGCCTATTCCTTAGTTTTAGTTCGTGTCAAAGAAGGCGCAAATGTAGAAAAAATAGAGAATGAAATCAGGGAGAATGTAAACCCCACAAAATGGGTCTGCGTTGGTGTTAAGAAGGAGAATGTCATCGTAGACAGTATAGATAATATCATAATATTAATTATGAGCGATATTGCCGCTCAGCCCCTGCATGAAGCTTTTCTGGCTTTAGGAAACAAGTAAATGGTATTTTCAAGCATTAGCTTTTTATATTATTTTCTGCCTGTTTTTTTGGGACTATATTTTATAGTTCCAAAAAAATTCAAAAATTGTGTTTTGCTTCTTGCCAGCTTGGTGTTTTATTTCTATGGCGAGCGGATATACTGTTTGGTCATGCTGCTATCGATCGTATCGGGGTATATGCATGGTCTGTGGATTGATAAAAAGAGGAATACCCCATATGGAAGGCTGGCATTAATTTCTTCAATTGTTTCAAGTGTCGGGGTGCTTTTCTTTTTTAAATATACCGATTTTTTTATCGAAAATATAAATTATATATTTTCGGGCAGAATATCTCCCTTGAAGATTGCATTGCCTATCGGTATCAGCTTTTATACCTTTCAGATTATGTCCTATACAATTGATGTCTATCGCAATAAGGCGGGAGTTCAAAAAAACATATTCAACTTTGCGACCTATGTCGCCCTCTTTCCTCAATTGATTGCAGGTCCTATCGTACGCTATACAACAGTGGAGAAAGAGCTTGAATGTCGCACCCATACCCTTGAAAAAACAGCTCACGGCATTTGGCGATTTGTCATCGGATTGTCAAAAAAGGTTATATTTGCAAATGCTTTAGGGGAGCTTTGTAAAATTATATCACGCTCAAAGGAGCAGTCGGTATTATTTTATTGGATGACGGCTTTTGCCTTTGTTTTGCAGGTTTATTATGACTTTTCCGGCTACAGCGATATGGCAATCGGTCTTGGGAAAATTTTCGGTTTTCATTTTCCTGAAAACTTTAATTACCCTTACATTTCTAAAAGCATTGCCGAGTTTTGGAGAAGATGGCATATATCCCTTGGAACATGGTTTCGAGACTATGTATATATTCCCATGGGCGGGAATCGGGTCGGTGTGGCAAAATGGATTCGAAATATCGTTGTAGTATGGTTTTTGACCGGTTTTTGGCATGGTGCTCAGTGGAATTTTATCCTTTGGGGGTTGCTTTTTGCTCTGCTTTTGGTGATTGAAAGGCTTTTTCTTAAAAAAATACTGGAGAAGCTGCCGGCGCTTATAAGGCATGTTTATGTTTTGTTCTGTATTATTATTAGCTTTACACTCTTTAATGCCGATTCCCTCGGTGAGGCTGCCAAAAACCTTTCGGGTATGTTCGGCTTTCTTGATGTTGCCCTATCGAATCGAGAAACGGTTTATTATGCCAGGAGCTATGCGCTGCTCTTCCTCTTTGCCATGATCGGGGCTACCCCGATACCGGTGAAAATAATAAACAAGATTGCCGCCGGCAAAAGGGGCAAAAGCTTTATCAATCTGAACAAACCGGTGGTTATCGTTCTTTTGCTCCTTGTTGTGACAGGGTATTTAATAGACGGCTCCTTTAATCCGTTTTTGTATTTTCGGTTTTAAATAATTATATATAAATTGCGCAATACGGGACTGCTTGTGCAGGCTTGCATGGCAAATACAAGGGAAGAATACATGAAGGAAAAAATAAGCGATATTGCTGTTGTCATAGGCTTTATTTTCATAATCTATGGCTTTATGCTGGCAAATTTGTTTTTGCCGGATGCCGATATTTCCTATAGCGAGAGACGTGAATTGGCAAAATTTCCGGAGTTTACATTAAGCAGGCTTTTTTCAGGAGAATGGCTTGACAAATGCGAGGATTATTTTCTTGATCAATTTGTCTTTCGGGATGAATTAAGGGGGATGAAGGCTTTTACCGGATATTATCTGCTGCTGCAAAAGGATAATAACGGTATCTATGTCATTGACGGGATAATCTATAAAACAGAGTACCCCTTGAACGAAAAGTCGGTTTTAAATGCGGCAAGCAAACTGAATGAGGTATATGACAAGTATCTTAAGGGCAAAAAGGTTGGTTATTCCATTATACCGGACAAGAATTATTTTACTGCCTCAAAGCACTGGTATCTATCCCTCGATTATGAAAAGATGCTTCAGATTATGAATCAAAATGTAAAAAGTATGCAGTATATTGATATATTCCCCTGCTTGGAGCTTGAGGATTATTATAAAACCGATATTCACTGGCGTCAGGATAAGATACTTGATGTTGCGGATATGCTTGTTGAAAAAATGGGAGGGGATATCACAGCCGGGGAGCCCTATGTTGAGAAAAGCCTATACCCCTTCTACGGCTCATATTATGGTCAGGCGGCTCTTAAATTAAAACCGGATTCCATTGTCTATCTTACGAATGATATTTTAGATAACGCCGTCGTTTATGATCATATAGACAAGACCTATAGCAAAGTTTATGTGGAGGATAGGTTCGGGACAGTTGATTCATATGATTTTTTCCTCTCCGGCGCAAAATCAATTATTTCGATAACAAATCCGGCGCACATTGCAAAAAAAGAGCTGATTGTATTCTGCGATTCCTTTGGAAGCAGCATTGCGCCCTTGTTGCTGAAAAGTTATTCAAAGGTCACTTTGGTTGACCTTCGATATATGCATACAGATTTGTTGGGGGATTATATCGACTTTTCCGGAGATTGTGATGTGTTGTTTTTATACAATACCCTGATTTTAAACAACAGCTATATGCTGAAGTAAGGAAAAACGCCAAACTCAGTGGCTGTGATGCTACAGAGTTTGGTGCTTTTTTGCGCAAAAAACGCCATATTGTGAAATTTTTATGAAAAAAAGTAAAAACAAAATAAAACACATATTGACAAATGAAGAAAAACGTGTATAATAATACATAATATAAAAAATAAATAAGATTTTATCTAATAAAATTTAATATTTGGTAAACCTGTCGAAAGACAGCGACACAAAGCTTTAGGGCCTAAAGGACTTTTGTTTATATCCAATGGCAGCCAGTTGCGTTTTTTAACTCGAGTATTGTATCCATACTCGTGTTTTTTCTGCAACTGTTTTTTACAGTTGCTTTTTTTTGTAATTTTTAATGTTTTAGTCAATTAATGTGATAACTAGAGAAAGAAGGGTGTGTATTATGTTTGAGCTGAGAAATTCTTCATTGATGGAAAAAACCTTAGATGCCCTGTGGCTTCGGCAGAAAGTGATTTCAAACAACATCGCAAATGTTGATACCCCTGAGTTTAAAAGCTCAAAGGTTATCTTTGAGGAGCTTCTTGATGAGGCAATGCTTGAGACCTCGGACATCAAAAAAACAAATGTACCCGATGCAAAGGTTGTCAGAACAAAGGATATTTCAATTCGGGAAGATGGCAACAATGTTGACATCGATAAGGAAAACCTTGAGCTGTACCGTGTACAAATTCAATATGAATACATGGTACGAAAGATATCCGACCAGTTCTCGAATATAAAAACGGTATTAAAAGAAGGCAGATAAATCAAAAGATTGAAAAGGAGGAAGTGAACCGATGTCTTTTTTGTCAAGTCTTAATATTGCCGGTTCGGCTCTTACAGCGCAACGACTTAGAATGGACATTATATCTCAAAACATTGCGAATGCCGATACTACAAGAACCGAGGAGGGTGGTCCCTATACAAGAAAGGTTGTAGTAATGGAGGAAAGAGCGGATTTTGGGGACATGATGAAGAGCAAGGCAGCCGGCAAGGGTGTTGAGGTAACCGCTATAAAGGAGGATCCCTCAGAATATAAGCTGGTTTATGAGCCGGGGCATGCCGATGCGGACGAAAACGGGTATGTCAAATATCCAAATGTCGACATGGTAAAGGAAATAATGGATATGATGTCAGCATCACGAGCTTATGAAGCAAATGTCACAGCTGTTAATGCAGTGAAGACAATGGCTGCAAGTGCTCTGAAAATTGGCAGATAAAAGAGGGGGAGAAAATGAGTATTTCACCAATTTCACCCGTAAGTGACATCGGCGGTGTCGTAAGTAAAAAAATATCGTCACCGTCAGGTATTGACACATTTAAAAACATGCTTAATGACCTTGTAAACAATGTTAACGAGGCGGAGGCAACGGCCGCTGAGGATATAATGAAGATCGCATCAGGGGAGGCCGATGATCTCCACACAATAATAATCAACTCGCAGAAGGCGGAGCTTGCGGTTTTAACCGCTGTTCAGATTCGCAACAAGGTGCTGGATGCTTACAAAGAAATCATGAACATATCACTGTAAACCTTTAAAATTTGAGATGACGGAGACTGTATGGATATTACTGCTTATTATTCCAAGATCACCGATTATGTAAAAAAAATTGACAAGAAAAAGAAAAAAACATATCTATTTTTACTGGGTTTCTGTCTTACGACGGCAGTAATATTGGCAATCATCCTCAATCGCAAAAATTACATCGTTCTGTACAGAAATCTTGATATAACCGAGTGCGCTGAAATCGTTTCTACGCTGGAGGAGATGGGAATCCCACACAAGGTGAAAAATGAGAACACGATTTTGGTTCGGGACAAGGATGAGCCGTCGGTAAAATTGCAGCTAGCGTCGAAGGGATATCCCAAATCGGCATTGAATTATGATATTTTCACACAGAATATCAACTTTATGACAACCGATTTTGAAAAGACGCAGTACAGCCTGTATCAGCTTCAGGAGAGACTTGCCGCTGCAATAGAAACTATGAGCGTTGTCAACGATGCGATAGTGACCATAACATTGCCGGATAACAGATTTACGATTTTAGACGAGGATAAGATAGAACCCAGCGCGTCCGTTTTGCTGAAGGTCATGGGCGGCGTTTCTATGACCGGTCAGCAGATAAGGGGAATCGAGCAATTAGTCGCAAAAAGCGTGCCCGGACTTGTTGCGGAGAATATTTCCATCATTAATCAGGACGGCATCGTATTGAACAATACAGAGGATGAGACTTTGAGTGATGCCGCGGGCAGATTCAGCGCCCAAAAGGAGATATCCGGTCTATATGCCGCGCGTATCAAGTCGGTTCTAGCTCCAATATACGGGGATGACGGTGTAAGCGTCGGTGTCAATGTGATATTGGATTTCGATACCAAGATCATAGAAAGCATCGATTATTCGACTGAGGACGGAAAAACCGGTATTATCGGCAACTTTGATCAGACTTACGAGGGGTCGGCGCCAACCGGGCAAAACGGGGGCGTTCCGGGAACGGACAGCAACTCCGAGATCCCCGGATATGTGACGATTGACCCCTCGGACACAGAGGGAAGCGTTTCGAGCAAGGTCAGTATCGATTATCTGGTTGACTATGTAAAGCAGCAGATTCAGAAGCAAGGCGCCGAAATAAAGGATGTAACGGTGTCGGTGCTTATCGACAAAAGTGAGATGTCTGAGATTGAGAGCGCAAATCTCAAGTCGATTGTAGCAAATACAGCCGGCGTTGATCTCGATAAAGTCGCGCTATATAACATGGAGTTTAAAAAACTTGACGGCGGCTCGGTAATTACTCCCCCCGAAAACAAATCGATTATCGCAGAGCTTTTAGAATCTAAATATTTGCCTCTGTTGGTTGTCTCAGTGCTGGCAATACTGCTTATTGTTACTTTGATTATACTTTTTGTGGTTATAAGGAAAAAGAACAAAGCGAAAAAACTTCTCCTTGCCGCAAAAGCTGCTGCAACAGAAGCGGGAGCCGGTGCAGAAGAAGAAATAAAGGAAATACATATCAACAGGGATAGCAGAGAAAAGCAGCTTGCTAATGAAATACGTGAATTTTCGCTGAAATCTCCTGAGATTACGGCAATGCTGCTTCGTACCTTATTGAAGGGAGACACGGAATAAATAAAATGACAGTTACTGCAACAAAGGCGCTTAGCGGCAGAGCAAAGGCCGCGCTGATTGTTATTGCGTTGGGAACTGACCCGGCTGCTGCGGTTTTTAAGTATCTTAAGGAAGATGAGATAGAGCAATTAATCGTTGAGATATCAAGGATCGGCAGTGTCAGTCCGGAGGTGACTGAGCAGGTTATAGGCGAATTTTATGATATGTGTCTGGCGCAGAAATACATAACCGAGGGGGGCGTCGAATTTGCCCGGGAGGTCCTTGATAAGGCCTTCGGCTCTCAGGAAGCGGCAAGCATTCTCAGCAAGATTACAAAATCATTGAAGGTTCGTGCCTTTGATTTCATCAGAAAAATCGAACCTCAGTTCTTGTTGGGAGTTCTGCAAAACGAGCATTCGCAAACTATTGCCTTGATATTGTCCTATGCAAGTGTTCAGCAGGCATCTCAAATAATAGCCATGCTGCCTAAGGATAAGCAGATTGAGGTTGTAGAGCGCATGGCAACGATTGATCGCATGTCGCCCGAGACGGTTAAGGATGTGGAGGCCGCCCTTGAGAAGAAATTGTCTGCCGTTTCCTCTGATATGTTTATGGAGACCGGCGGGGTCAATAATGTTGCCGAGATATTGAACCATATCGACAGGGGCACCGAAAAATACATATCCGAAGAGTTGTATGCACGAAACAAAGAACTGGCGGAGGAAATCCGCAAGAGGATGTTCGTGTTTGAGGATATTGTTACCCTTGATGATCTGGCAATACAGCGTGTTCTGCGGGAGGTTGATGTTAAGGATCTTGTTATTGCGATCAAGGGGGCAAACAGCGACACCCAGGAGGTTATATACGACAACCTGCCCTCCAGAGTACGTGAAACGGTTAAGGAGGATATACAATATCTCAGGGGTATTCGTGTTCGGGATGTGGACGAGGCTCAGCAGCGAATTATCGATGTGGTCAGAAGGCTGGACGAAGCAGGAGAGATTACAATTCAGAGAGGAGGTATCGAAAATGTACTCGTCTAATGTGATGAAGGGCGGTTATGCGCAAAAGAACAACTGCTACATGCTTACAGAATTTTCGCCCACAGAAAGTAACACCTCAGACGACAAATGCGCTATCTGCTTAGATGCGGATCAAGAGCAAATCGCAAGAGCCGAGGCCGTTATGATACTGGACGATGCTAAGGACGAGGCACAACAGATTATTAGAGACGCAAAAAAGAGGGCGGCGGAGATTATAAAGGGGGCAGAAAGACGCTCCGAAGAGATGTATGCCGACAGCTATCTCGCCGGGAAAAACGAGGGGTATTCTGACGGGTACAAGTCAGGAGCGGAGGATGCAAAAAGCAGGCTTGAGCCTCTTATAAACGAGATCAAATCCCTCTCGAACTGCATTGCCCGGCAAAGGGATGAATTTATCGAGAATCACCAAAGCATTGTGATTGATTTGGCTCTTGATATTGCGAGTAAAGTAGCCTGTGACAACTTTACAAAGGGAATAAAATCGTTTTACAGCATTTTTGAGGAGATGACAAAAAAGCTGCCGCCAGCGGAAAAACTGATACTTACGGTATCAGAGCACGATTTTGAAGTTGTCGCTCATGATATACAGCAGCTGCGCAGTATTGCAGAGAGCTTTAATGATATTGAGATACGATGCGACAATGATGCTAAGGCGGGAACGCTGATGCTGGAAAGCCCTGTGATGGTTATTGATGCAAGTATAAATACGCAGCTCGAGCTGTTGAAGGACAGCCTGGCAGCCGTTAGGGAATAATGGAATACTTAAAGATTAAAAATTTTATTCAGTCAAGTCCGACAATCAAGGTACGCGGTAAAGTGGAAAAGGTTGTGGGCATGACGGTTGAGGCGATCGGCCTTAGGGCAGGGATTGGAGAGATTTGCAGAATTTATACCGTTGACGGCAGAACAATACTGTCCGAGGTTGTCGGATTTCGTGACGAAAAGCTGATTATTGTCTGCTATGACGACCTTTACGGAATAGCACCAGGAAGTCTTGTGGAGGCTACAGGAGAGGTATTGCAGGTAAGCGTGGGAGATGCACTGCGCGGGCGAATACTGAACGGTCTGGGTGAACCGATTGACGATCTTGGTCCGCTGAATCTTCCGATGAAATATCCGGTGTCCGGCACGCCGTCAAATCCCCTTACAAGACCCCGAATAAAAAGAACCATTCACATGGGGGTAAAGGCCATAGATTCTCTTCTTACTTGCGGAGAGGGACAGAGAATGGGGATATTTGCGGGCAGCGGCGTTGGAAAAAGCACATTGCTCGGCATGATTGCGCAAAATGTCCAGTCGGATATTAATGTTATCGCTTTAATTGGCGAGCGGGGACGAGAGGTTCGGGAGTTTATTGAAAAGGACCTTGGTGATGCGGGTATGAGCCGCTCGATAGTTGTGGTGGCAACATCGGATCAGCCGGCAATGGTAAGGCTTAAATGCGCATTTGTAGCAACCGCAATTGCCGAATATTTTAGAGATTGCGGTAAAAAGGTTGTTTTGATGATGGATTCCCTCACACGTTTTGCCATGGCACAGCGTGAGATAGGATTATCGGCGGGGGAGCCGCCTGTGGCAAGAGGATATACTCCGTCAGTCTACACCCTGCTGCCGAAGCTGCTGGAGCGATCCGGCAACTTTCAGAATGGCTCTATTACCGCGTTGTACACCGTGCTTGTAGAAGGAGACGACGACAACGAGCCGATATCGGACACTGTTCGCGGGATTCTTGACGGTCATATCCTTCTCTCGCGGGCAATCGCTATGAGAAATCATTATCCTGCCATTGATATACTAGCCAGCATCAGCAGGGTGATGACCGACATTGTCAGTGAAAACCATCTGCAGATGGCAGGCAGGATGCGCAGAATTATGTCCCTTTATTACCAGAATTACGACTTAATAAGCATCGGCGCTTATAAAAGCGGGACAAACCCAGAGCTTGACGAGGCGATTGCGCGAATTCCGAAAATAAATGAATTTTTAATCCAGAAGAAAGGAACCGACTTTTCTTATGCGGATACTATTGAGCTTATGAAGCAGTCGTTGATCTAAAGTATGAAAAAGTTTATTTTCAGTCTGCAGAGCGTATTGCGGCTAAAGGAAAATATCGAAGAAAATGAAAAGACGGTGCTGTATTCCCTTGAGGCAAAGAAAAATGCCCTCTGCCGTGAGCTTAGTTCTCTAGAGTCACAGTATAGAGGGACATCTCAAGAGCTGAAAAATTTGGTATGTTCGGGTACAAGCAGCCTTAAAATTTCTGAATATACCTATTATATTCAGGATCTTGACAGAAAGAAGGCGGCAAAGCAAAGGGAAATCAATGAGGTGCAGGCCAGGATAGAAAAGCAGACCGATCTGCTTTTGCAAATAAGAACCGAGATAAAATCCCTCGAAAAACTCAAGGAAAACCAGCATAAAGTATTTACCTTTGCCCGGAACAAAAAGAATGATATTATGATCGAGGATTTTGTGGCCGGCAGAAGGCTGATGGTTTAAGTTTTGGCAAAATAATCGAATAAGGAAATATCGCTATGATTCCAACTATCAATACAAAGGCATGCCGGGCAATACCGGACGGTGCAAAAGCCCATTCTCTCCCGGCGGAGGAAAACATCTGCAGCTTTAGCGACTGCTTAAATACCCCTCTCGCCGAGGAGAAGGAAAAAGGTGAGAGCCTTAAGGCAAAAGGTGTCGCAGGGCTATGGGCGCTTGACTGTTTTGGATATGTCCCGTCGGTTGTCTTGACAGAGATGGAGGCTCTTACGCATAAAGGGGAAGAGAAAATCGGCGGATCTGAGAGCGGATGTGGCACAAACAGTTTAACGATATTGACCGACAATTGCGAGACCTCTACTGTCGGGTCAAATAATTCGTTGATCCTCGGAGACAAAAAGGAGATAAGCGGAGCGGTCGGCAAATCTGACTTCACCGAAGATATTCAGTTAGAGCTTAATAAAGAGATAAGTGATCCGGCGTTAATGGAAAAGGCGGTCTATCATCCAAAATCAATGACAAATTCCGAAAAGACGCATGATCTGACCCGAAATCTGATAAAATCCGAAACAAAGAATTATCCGCCCGATACATACCGTACAAATTATGCCTACAGCGGCAATTCGGCGCAAGGGGCAGAGAGTGCCGGGAAATTTATGATGAGTTCCGACAATATCAACCGGATAGAGCAGGACCACAGCATAAAGGACAGTTCGGGCATGAAAAAAGCAAAGCCAGAGGCAGATACGACCGACACACAAAAAATCCTCGAAGAGGGGGATAAATCTGTCGTTTCTGACATGAGTATTAATTTTACCGGTGTGTATTCGGGAAAAGAAAGTGCCATTGGCGCCGTTCAAAGCAGGAATATGATCTCTCAGGTGGTTCGTTCGGTTGCTCATATGACTGAGAATGCCAAGAGATCTCTTACCATTGAACTGATGCCCGCGGAGCTTGGGAAGATAAAGGTGAAAATGGAGTACAACAAGGGTCGCCTTGAACTAAAAATGCATGCAGAAAAGGACATGACGGCGAATGCGCTGATAAATCGTCTGCCCGAGCTGAAAATTTCCTTTGAGGCTGTCAATATTGACATTCAAAGCATCGATATTGGCACCGCAGGCGGATTTGAATTCTTCGATCAGGCGGGTCTTGCGCATGAGGATTACCGACGGGGAGAGGGCGGCGATGCCGACCTTTACCTCAGAGAAGGGGTAAAGGATACAGCCGATATTCACAGCCATGCTCCGAATGGGGCGGGATATCATTCAAATCATTTGGTAGACTATATCGCATAGCATAATGTTCATAGCAAGGAGGAGAGTATATGCCATCATCTGTCAGTACAGTTAACCCCGCGGTACAGAGTGCGGGCAGTCAAGCTGCTTTGAAATCGACAAAAAACAAAAATGATATTTCTGTAAATGATTTTTTCACACTGCTTGCCGCTCAGCTGAAAAATCAAAATATGCTTAATCCGGTGAGTGATACCGAGTTTATGGCGCAGATGGCGCAGTTTTCTGCCCTGACCGCAATGCAGCAGCTGAACAGTACAGTGTCAAATCTGATGGCGGTAACCTATATCGGTAAAAATGTAACCGTGAAGACGACGGATATCGGGGGCAATACATCTATTATTCAAGGTGTGGTAGAAAAGGTAGAATTTTTGAGCGGCGAGACTTTTATAACAGTGGAGGGCACAAAATACCCTATATCGCAGATTGCTGAGGTTACGGCATAGCCATTTAATCGGATTTTAAAGCTAATTCTTTCGGACAGAAACTCTAATATAAAATTTTAGAAAGGAATCTATTCGACTATGATTAAATCACTTTATTCAGGAGTCAGCGGACTTAGAGCTCATCAGACAAAGATGGATGTCATAGGCAACAACATCGCAAATGTGAATACAACGGCATTTAAATCGAGCAGAGTAACTTTTCAGGACGTTTATTATCAAACGGTGTCAGGCGCCACCCCGAATACCGAAACAAAGGGGGGCATTAATGCCAAGCAGATCGGATTTGGTGCGACCGTTTCCTCTATCGATGTTATAAATTCAAGAGGAGGAATTCAGAGCACCGACAGACCCCTTGACTTATATCTTTCGGGAGAGGGATATTTTGTTGTGACCGATGGAGCGGGCATTGTCAACTATACTCGCGCAGGCAACTTCAGATTTGATGTTCAGGGTGCGCTTGTTGACCCGAATGGAAACTATGTTGTCGGGTGGCAGCCGGAGTATGAGAGCGGAGATATGCCGGCACCAGTTGTAATTCCCAATATCAATGATTATACCAACATTACAATAGGAAATGACGGCAGGATCACCGGCGTCTATTCCGGTTCCGCGCCGCTACATATACCTAATTCATATGAGGATTTGTGGAATCTTAACGAGCTTAGTTTCCCCGGCTATTCTGATATAAAGTTTGTGGACGGAAAGATTATCGGGGACGATGTTGCAACCGGTGCAACCGAGGTAGAGCTTTTCGGAAACATAAAGATAAATTCAGACGGCAGTATCACAGGGGACAGCTTGCTCGACGGGACTATCTCTGTTGTGCTTGGCAGCGTGTCCGATTTCCTTTCGAATCCCGCCGATTATACCGATTACATAATTTATGCCGACGGGACAGTTTCGGCGATGTTCAAGGGGCATTTTACAAACGAAACAGAAAGCCTCGGCTCGATCAACGGCCCCTCTCTTCAGATTCCGGGTTATACCGATGTGGAGTATTCAAACGGAACAATAAGGGGCATCGATTCGGCCACCGGAGAACTAACGGTATTGTACACCAATGTTACAATGAACGAAGCCGGCATATTTACAGCCGATAATGCCGTATCCGGAGCTACCGGTGAGGTTCTTCCATTTCTCGGACTTGGCAATCTGGTTGCGGATGTATCCCTTTATTCAAATCTCACGCTGAATGAGGACGGCACGGTCACCGGAATATATAATTCCACACAGGTTCCCGAGCATATTCCCAATGATATTGAGGTGCTCGGACAGATCGCCGTGGCTAAATTCTCTAACCCGGATGCGCTGATGCAAAAGGACGGCATCTATTTTCAGGAAAGCAGAAACTCTGGCGTGCCGATTATCACATTCCCCGGGGATAACGCAACCGCTACAATCGTGTCAGGGGGACTTGAGATGTCAAATGTTGACCTTTCGAGGGAATTTACCGATATGATTACAACACAGAGGGGATTCCAAGCAAATTCAAGACTTATTACAACATCGGACCAGCTGCTTGAGGAGCTTGTAAATCTTAAAAGATAATCGGAAAAGCCGAATCGAAATGAAAATATTAGCATAAGGGAGTTTTATTCGTAACCCTTGTTCACGAATAAATATGAATAAATATGGTTAGGCTGACAAAGCTGAACGGCGAGGAATTGTATCTCAATCCGCTGATAATCGAGAGCATTGAGATGGTTCCCGATACGGTCATTACTCTGACTAATGGGAAAACTATTGTAGTTAAGGATGATATTAAATATATCACAGATGAGGTTGTATCCTTTTACAACAGATTTCATGTTTTTCCTGCCGATTATTACGGGAAAAGTAAAGAATAGTATAACGAAAGTAATGGTGAGATATGGATTTACTAACAGTTTTAGGGTTTGCAGCCGGTATTGTCGTTATGTTGATGGGTGTTACCGAGAACGGTTCACTTTCTGCTTTCTATGATGTGGGCTCAATATATGTTACTATCGGGGGAACGCTGTGTGCGCTTTTAATGAATTTTCCGCTAAAAAGCCTGATAAACGTATTTCCGGCTCTGTTTAAAGCATTTTTTTCGAGGACGCGGGATCCTGTAAATATCATCGACAATATCTGCGAGCTTGCAGATCAGGCGAGAAAGAATGGTATGCTTTCCCTTGAAGAAAAGGTATTGGACTATAACGATGATTTCCTGACAAGAGGAGTTAATGCCATCATCGATTCCCACGATCCTCAGAAGGTGCGCGATATTCTCGAAACAGAGGTTTCCTTTATTAAGGAGAGGCACCGCTCAACTCAGACCATCCTTGAAAAAGGGGCGGCATATGCCCCCGCCTTCGGTATGATCGGTACCCTTATAGGTCTTATAAATATGCTCGGTCAAATGGATGATCCCGATACTCTCGGTCCGAATATGTCGATAGCCCTTGTAACAACATTTTATGGCGCTGTCCTTGCCAATTTGGTATTTCTTCCTCTAGCTGGGAAGCTTAAGGCCCTTGATGAGGAGGAAATGTTCAGCAAGCAGCTTGTTATCGAAGGCATGCTCTCGATACAAATGGGAGAAAATCCTCGGTTAATCAGAGAAAGATTGATGGGATTCCTTCCGCAATCAACAAAAAAGCGGCAATCAAGAAAAAGAAGGGCCGTAAGCAAGCCGAGAAGAGAAGCGCTTTGATAAACATTACGAATCAGCGGGGGTATGAAGAATGGCTAGAAAGTTCAAGCCTGATGATAAGGTAGATACAAACGGGTGGATGAATACATATGCCGATACGGTAACGCTGCTTCTTTGCTTCTTTATTCTTTTATTTTCATATTCAACGGTTAATGAGTCAAAATGGGAGGCAATTGTCAGATCCTTCAGATATCCGTTTTATCAGGATCAGAAGCCTGAGGACATTGATTGGGATGATATAACCTGGCCCCCTGTTACGGTTACCGAGCCGGAGGAAACCACGGCAGAGCCGGGGGGCGGCGATACCGACGAAGAGCCCTCCAAGACCGATGAGGACCTTCTCTATGAGAAAATAAAAGAGTATGTTTATCATCACGATTTGAGTGCCAATATTGAAGCCACTCGTGTCGACGGAGAAATTCGTATCCGATTTACCGATGTTGTTTTATTTGATCCTGACAGCTATTTGCTGCGCGATGACGGTAAAAGGATTCTTGCCGGTTTGTGTAAGATACTGAACGAATCGATAGAGCTAATAAGCATGATAGAAATTCAAGGACATACCGCCGCAAATGTCAAGGGAGCGCCGGAGTTTACCAATACTTTTGAGTTTTCGACATACAGGGCGCTCAACGTATTGCGGTATGCCATTGATTACGAGGGAATCGATCCGTATAAAATCAGCGCAAAAGGATACGGACAATACCATCCTGTCGGCGATAACGAGACCGAGGAAGGCAGAAAGAAAAACCGCAGAGTTGAGATTGTCGTTATCAGTACTGATGCTGCGCGTGTAGCTTCCAATTTTGAGAAAGATATTAACACAGACACATCTAGCTGAGTCTGCGGATAAAAAGCTGGTAAAAAAGGAGTAAACTGTATGAAAGGTGTGCTTGCTCAATCACAGATTGATGCATTGCTGCAGGAAATTTCGGGCGGCGGGGTTGAGATAAAAAGCGCCTCAGGCAAAAAAAAGATAAAGGAATATGATTTCAAAATTCCGAAGAAATTTACAAAGGAGCAATTGAGATCTCTTGTAGGCGTTCATGAAACCTATGCTAGGCATTTGTCGTCCTATCTGACCGGTTCGCTGCGCACCTATTGCAAGGTTGAGGTTGTATCTATCGAGGAAACACGTTATTATGAGTATTCATATGCAATACCGGAATCGACTTTGATGGGAATCATTGATTTGAATCCATATCCCGGCACCGTTGTAATGAGCCTGTCGCGTGGTCTTGCCTTTACCGTAATAGACAAGTTGTTAGGAGGTTCGGGCAACAGCGGCGTGGTTGACAGGGAATATACCGATATCGAAATGGTGGTTATGGAGCGGTTTTATAAAAATATCATAACCTATCTTCGTGACGCCTGGTCTAGTGTTGCCGATATTCGTCCCATGTTTCGCCGGTTTGAGACAGATAACAGCGCAAATATCATGCATCTTGACGAAATTGTAGTTATTCAGGTTTTGAATGTTTCTATAATGGATATAACAGGAAATCTTACTGTCTGTCTTCCGTTTATGCTGCTGGATTTGGTCAGCGACAAGCTTTATACGAAATACAGATTTGCCGGGGGTGGTGGCGATGATTCTGTATCCGAAGAGGAAAAGACGGCTATGCTGTCTCAGCTATATAACACTCCGATTAAGATGAAAGCGATATTAGGGGAGACACGGGTTTATGTCAATGATATCCTGAATCTTGAGGTTGGGGATGTTATAAGGCTGAATCAAAAGCTCGACGATTATGTAAAGGTTGAGATCGGCAATAAAACCTGGTTTCATGCAAAGCTAGGTGTAAAAAATGACAAAAAAGCAATAAAAATAATAGAAAGCGCAGAGTAAACAGGTCTATGGGTCAGCTTACACAGCAAATGAAGGATGATATTCTAACAGAAAAAGCAAACAAAGGAAATACTGAATTAGGACTTTCCGAGCTTGAGATTGACGCTTTGGCAGAATCGGTAAATATAAGCATGGGGGCGGCGGCAAAAGCCCTGTCATCCATATTCAATTTAAAGGTTGCTATATCAACCCCGTCGGTGACAATCAAAAACAGGGAAGAGATCGGATACAAAAGCATGGCACCTGCCATGGTAGTTTCGATTGAATATGTGGAGGGGCTTACAGGCGTTAATTATTTCATAATTAAGCAATCCGATGTAAAGAAAATCGCCACAATAATGATGGGGCAGCCTATTGCAGAGGATGACGGTACAGAGCCGGATGAGTTGCATATCAGTGCAATATCCGAAGTGATGAACCAGATGATGGGGGCGGCCTCGACAGCCCTTGCAACCTTTTTTAACACGAAAATCAATATATCTACACCTGAATGCAGGGCACTTGTCGCAAACGACGATTCCTGCAATATCGGAATACAGGGCGATTCGGTGGTAATCACGCTTAAAATAGCCATCGGCGATATATTTGACGGAGAATTTATCAACATAATGCCGATGACTTTTGCGAAAAAGCTTGCGGAAAATCTGATAAATGTTCAGTTGCCCCGGCAGACAAATGCCGCTTGGAATATACACGAGCAATCAAAAAAGGAAGAGCCGAAACAAAAAAACAGAAAGGAACAGAGGTCGGAGACAATTATGCCGAAGGATAAAAAAGTTTCAACGGTGAAATTTTCGGATTTCGATTCGGATACCCAAAATACAACTGTACCAGCATCGAATCTAGACCTGATTATGGATGTTCCTCTCGATATTGTGGTACAGATAGGAAAAACGCAAAGACTGCTAAAGGATATTGTCAAGTTGACTCAGGGTTCTATTATTGAGCTTGAAAAGCAGGCAGGAGACCCAGTTGACATACTAGTAAACGGTGAAATGATCGCCCGAGGGGATGTTGTTGTTATTGACGACAACTTTGGCGTCAGGATAACCGAGATTGTTAATAAAAAGGGATAACGGGTAAGGGATTAATTTTTACAAATAAGGACAAAATCATGAGTAAAAAAATAATGATTGTTGATGATGCCACCTTTATGCGGTTGATGATAAAGGATATTTTGGTGAAGAATTCATATGAGATAGCCGCCGAGGCAAATGACGGGTTGGAAGCCGTCGAAAAGTACAAAGAGACAAGACCGGATGCCGTGATTCTTGATATTACCATGCCGAATATGGACGGACTGACCACCCTTGTTGAGATAAAAAAGCATGATCCCGATGCAAAGGTTATTATTTGCTCTGCCATGGGGCAGGAGTCAATCGTCATTGAGGCTATAAAGGCGGGGGCATCTGATTTTATAGTAAAGCCTTTTCATGCCGACAGGATATTGAAGGCATTGCAAAAGACCGTTGGACTATAACTTACATTTTCTGTTTGATCAATAAGGAGGAGTACCATGAGTGGCGAAATGTATGGATCGCTGGTTTTATCATTGCTCGGTGTTGTCGCGGTAATCGCTTTTACATATTATGTCTTTCACTGGCTTGCCAAAAGATATTCGGTAGCTGCATCCTGCAAGAATATAAAAGTAATTGAACGGGCGGCAATCGGCAAGGATAAGTTTATCATTGTTGCGGATATTTGTGGAGGAAGGTATATTCTCGGCGTCACCCCTCAGCAATTTACCTTACTTAAGGATTTGGGTGAGGTAGAAATAGAAGCACAGCCTGTGGTTGAGAGACAGGATTTTATCAGCATTTTGGGAACGATGATTAAAAAAAGGGTCGGCAAAGGGGTAAGTGATGAAACGGAGGATTTTTAAAGCGGTTTCCCTGTTTTTGCTGTTTTTTACTTTTGCTGCAGTGCTGTTGATTCCCGCCTCCGCCGAGGAGAGCGAAAATATCAGCATTCAGGTGCCCGATATGTCTCAGAGTATGCAGCTGCTTATTCTCCTGACTGTCCTGTCGGTCGCACCTTCGATTATACTGCTTATGACCTCCTTTGCGAGGATAGCAATTGTCTTTTCTTTTGTCAGAAGCGGGCTCGGACTTCAACAAACTCCTCCTAACCAAGTTTTGATCGGTCTTGCCCTCTTTCTATCCCTTTTTATTATGATGCCGGTAGCCAGTCAGGTTAATGAGGAGGCGTACCAGCCGTATAAAAACGGGGAGATCACCCAGACCGAAGCATATCAGAGAGCCATCCGGCCCCTGCGAACCTTCATGCTCAAACAGACAAACAAGCAGGAAATGAAACTGTTTTTGTCCCTATCGGGGGAGGATACCGTTGAGGATTATGATGACATACCGACAGAGGCTCTTATTCCGGCCTTTGTTTTAAGCGAGCTTAAAAAAGCGTTCATAATGGGATTTATGATATTGATCCCCTTTTTGATTATTGATATGGTTGTGGCGAGTGCGCTAATGTCTATGGGAATGATAATGGTCCCCCCGGCTGTGATTGCGCTCCCATTTAAATTAATACTTTTTGTTGTTATAGACGGGTGGAATCTGGTTGTAAAGACCCTTTTAATGAGCTTTTCATAGAGCAAAATAATAAGAAAGCAAGGTTGAAAAGGTGACACAGGGAGAAGTACTTCAATTGCTGAGAGACGCCCTTTTTACGGGGCTTATGCTCTCCGCCCCGCTGCTGCTGGCAAGTGTTATAGTCGGTCTTGTAATTGCCGTATTTCAGGCAGCGACTCAGGTCAATGAACAGACGATGACCTTTGTGCCTAAAATAATTGCCCTTGCCCTTGTTCTGGTAGCCATAGGGCCGTGGATGATGAACACAATTATCGATTTTGTCAATAGATTGATGACCGATGTTTTAACATATATAAAATGATAGCAGGGCAGAGTGATGGCATTTACATTCTATTTCGATCCGGTGTTTTTTCTCCTTGTATTATTGAGGCTTACCGGAGCGATAATTATAAATCCTATATTTGGAAGAAAGAATGTTCCAAACCCGGTAAAGGCGGGGCTTGCCCTCCTTTTGGCCCTCATATTGGTCCAGACGACCCAAGCGGAGAGCGCAAGGACGAACACATTAATAGAATTTGTAATTAAGGGGACCGGTGAGTTCGCCATAGGCTATGCAATCTCGCTGATAATGAATATATTCTTGTCGGCGGTGACCATGGCCTGTGAGGCTATAGATTTTCAGATTGGCATAAGCATGGCAAAGATATATGATCCGGGCAGCAACCGCTCGTCTTCCTTGACCGGATCGATATTCTACTCATTTTTAATACTGCTTTTCTTTGTCGCAAACGGGCATCTGACATTCTTTAATATGCTGAAGCAGTTATTCACGGCGATTCCCTGCGGGTCGCAAATTAATCTGGCGGGAGCCGGTTATGTTGTCCTTTGCATTATGAGCGGTTCCTTGTGTCTTGCCTTGAAATTTGCCCTCCCGATCATTGCGATAGAATTTATGGCTGAAATCGGAATGGGTGTTTTGTCAAGGGCAGTACCGAACATCAATGTATTTTCGGTGGGCATACAGGCGCGAATTCTTTCGGGAGTCCTTGTCCTGACCTTGATTACACCGGCGTTCGGCTCATTTTGCGATCTGCTTTTTAGTGAAATGTTTAAAAATATAACCTATGTTCTATCAAATGCCAAATAAACAAGGAGGGTAAATTGTCATCCCAAAAAACCGAGAAAGCGACTCCTAAGCGGCGGAAGGACGAGCGAAAAAAGGGTAATGTCTTTCAGGGACGTGAAATTAATATTGCCATAACCCTTCTTGTCATGTTTGTTGCCCTTAGAATTCTAGGCAAATATATGCTCGCTTTTTTCATGCAGACAATGGGGTATTTTATAGCGAAAGCGGGGGAAGTTCATGTCCTGAACCAAAATGGCGCACTTCAGCTGATGACTAACATTTTTCTTCGATTAGCGATTCTTGTGCTGCCCCTGCTGCTTTTATCGGCGCTTACATATTTTTTGTTATCCGGCATACAAACGAGATTTATATTCAGCACAAAGAAGATAAAATTCAAGGCAAGCAGATTAAACCCGATTACCGGTATAAAGAACAAATTTTCCATGCGCTCGGCTATGCACCTGCTTAAATCAATAGTAACGGTGATTGTGGTAGGCGTTGTTATTTACAACAACATTGTCGATTTTGCAAAAACGCTGCCTGCCTATTACTTCATGCCTGTTTCCCAGTCTGTGTTCAGCATAGCCGCGACCTTTTACGATATTTTTGTGAAGGTTTGCATTGTTATCATCGGTATCGGTATATTGGATTGGTTTTTTCAGTGGTGGCAGCATGAAAAGGATCTGCGTATGACCAAGCAGGAGGTCAAGGAAGAGTATAAGATGACCGAGGGCGATCCGCAGATAAAGTCTGCCATCAGAAGCAGGCAGCAAAGAATGGCGCAAAGGCGCATGATGCAGAAAGTTCCTCAGTCCGATGTGGTGATCGTAAACCCGGAGCATTACGCCGTTGCCCTCAAATATGATGAAAAAAAGGACAGCGCGCCTGTTGTCCTAGCGAAGGGCGTGGATTATATAGCCCTCAAAATAAAGGAGATAGCCGGTGAGCATGATATAAAGATTGAAGAAAACCCCCCCTTGGCAAGAGCGCTTTATAAGGCGGGGGACGTCGGAAAAGAAATTCCGGCAGAATTTTATCAGGCGGTAGCCGAGATACTCTCCTATGTTTACAGCCTTAGAAGGGGATACGCCCCACGTGGTAAAACAAACAGAAAAAGATAAAAAAGTAAATCTTAGATGATGGAAGATCCGAAATGAAAATACTGAACAATGTTCTGGCTGTATTTGTTGTATGCATAATCTTTTTAATTATCATTCCGCTGCCGGCGGTTCTGCTTGACGCAACAATAATCTTTAATCTTGCCTTCTCCCTTGTTATACTGCTGATCTCCATGTATACAAAGGACGCTCTAGAGTTCTCTATATTTCCCTCCCTTTTGCTTATTACGACCTTGATTCGCGTCGGCTTGAACGTTTCCTCAACGCGGCTCATTCTTTCAAAGGGGGGACATGCCGGACAGGTTATAAAAACCTTTGGTGAATTTGTAATCGGCAACAACCCGGTTGTTGGTATCGTTATCTTTGCTATCATTGTTGTCGTTCAATTTATCGTTATCACTAAGGGAGCCGAAAGAGTCTCAGAGGTGTCCGCCAGGTTTACTCTTGATGCTATGCCCGGTAAGCAGATGGCGATAGATGCCGATTTGAATGCCGGACTTATCGATGAAAAAACCGCAATGGAAAGACGGCAGAAAATTCAGCGGGACGCCGATTTTTACGGTGCTATGGACGGTGCGTCAAAATTCGTTAAAGGGGACGCGATAGTTTCTATTGTTGTCATATTTATCAATATCATCGGCGGTATGATTATCGGATTGATAAACGGGAGTGCCGACCTCCCGACGGTGCTTAGAACATACACGATCGCCACCGTCGGTGACGGACTTGTCTCTCAGATTCCTGCTCTTATGGTTTCTACCGCCACAGGACTTATTGTCACCCGGGCGGCATCTGAGGATAGCTTTTCTGCCGACCTTACAAAGCAGCTGACCTCGCAGCCCCTTGTCCTTTCCATTACGGGCGGTGTCATGCTTGCTATTTGTTTGATTCCCGGCATGCCGAAGCTTCCCCTTATATTGATTGGTGCGCTCTTTTTGTTTATTGGCTTTAAGCTTAGAACAAATGCGGAGGAAACCCCGCAAATTGATGAGGATTCAGAGCAGCCCCAATCAGAGATGGACTTTTTCAGGAATATAGACAATGTATTCAGTCTGCTTAATGTTGAACTTATCGAGCTGGAGTTTGGATACAGCATAATTCAGTATATGGATAAGATGACAAGCGGAAGCATTGTCGACAGAATCGTGATGCTGCGAAAGCAGTTTGCCACAGAGCGGGGCTTTGTTATTCCGTCGGTAAGAATACGGGATAATATTCAGCTCTCCCCCGGCGAATATGTAATTAAAATAAAAGGGGAAGAGGTGGCTCGGGGTGAGGTGCTTACCGACCACTATCTTGCGATGGTTCCGGATACCGAGGTTCTTGAGGAAATTGACGGGATAGAGGTTTTTGATCCCGCATACGGCGGGGAGGCAAGGTGGATAACGGCAGATAATAAGGAAGATGCCGAGGTGTACGGATATGTCGTTATCGACCCGATTACCGTTATTGTCACCCATTTTTCAAAAATTGTAAAGGAGCATGCATGGGAGCTTTTAACAAGGCAGGATGTTTCAAGCATACTTGATCATGTAAAAAAGACTAATAAGGGACTGGTGGAAGAGGTTATTCCGGGTATTATACCTATGGGGGATTTGCAGAAAATACTCAGCAATCTGCTTAAAGAGAATTTACCTATCAGGGATATGGTTACCATACTTGAAACGATCGGCGATTATGGTGCCGTAACAAAGGATACCGACATTCTGACCGAATATGTTCGGCAGGCATTCAAGCGCACAATTACAAGAAAATATTCAAGTGGCGGGAAGATCAATGTGATTGCTCTTGATCCGGAGGTGGAGAAGAGCATCATGTCTGCTGTGCGAAAAACCGAGCACGGTTCATATCTTTCGATGGAGCCCTCCATGATTAATAAAATCATTACAAAACTGGTGGAGGAGCTGAAAAAGATGAAAACCGGATATGAAGAAAGTGTTGTGCTGACATCTCCCGTTGTGCGCTTTTACTTCAAGAGAATGACTGAGCAGTTTTTACCCGAGCTTACCGTATTGTCCTTTAATGAGATTGAAAGCAATGTGCAGATAGTTGCGACGGCAACCGTTTCACTTTCGTAAAATCGGCGTAGATGGCTTTGAAATGAGTTTTTTTAGTGGGAGGATTATCCTTTAAAAATGACGGAAAATCAAATCTACATACAGTCGGCAAGGTCTGCCACATCAAAGGCTGATTTGCTATGGAACAGGTACAGGGCGACGGGGGAGGAGAGTATACGAAACGAGCTTGTCTTGATGTATATGAATCTGGTTGAGATTATTGCCCGTAAAATGCACCATCTGTTTTATGGCATCGCTCAGCTTGATGATATCATCGGAAACGGCATGATAGCCTTGATTGGCGCCATCGAAAGCTTTGATCCCGTGCGGGGCGTTAAATTCGAAACCTATGCTTCCTTGAGGATTCGAGGTTCGGTGATCGATTACATACGTTCTCAGGACTGGGTTCCGCGTTCTTCAAGGGAAAAGGCAAAAAAGCTTGAGGAATCTTACAACAAGCTAAAGGACAGATTAGGTCGGGAGCCGACAAAAGAGGAGCTGTCCGATGATTTACAGACCAGCGTAAAAAATGTGGATGCGATATTGTCAGATGCCCATGCCGGCAGCATAATCTCCCTTGAGGAGATGATTGCAGACAGCTTTGAGGGCGGGTTGAGGATAGGTGAGGATTCTGCATCAGCTCCTCATAGCAGGATTTTAAAAAAAGAGCTGCGTAAAATACTCGCCGAGGCGATTGACAGCTTAACCGAAAAAGAGCGGCTGGTGATTACACTGTTTTATTACGAGGAACTGAAGATCAAGGAAATTGCGGAGGTGATGGGGATTACCTCCTCCAGAGTTTGTCAGCTGCATACCGTTTCCTTGCTGAAAATAAAAAAAATGATAAAAGATTATTTGTATGAATAAAGGAGGAATCAGATGGTACGAGGGTTTTATACAGCCGGTTCGGGTATGCTGAGCGCCGGGCGGATACTCGATGTTACGGCAGAGAATCTTGCCAATGCAAAAACGGCGGGCTATAAGCAGGACAGGGTCATTACCGAATCATTTTCGGATCGCCTTGCTGTTAAAATCGATTCTTTGGCAAAGGAGCAGCAAAAAGAAATCGGTACGCTCAATATGGGCAGGACCTTAAACAGTATACAAACTGTTTTTGAAGAGGGAATCATCAGCCACACGGGGAACCCTTTTGACCTTGCAATATCGGGCAACGGCTTTTTTACCCTTCAGGTTGAGGACGGTATGCGACTTTATACGAGAAACGGAGAGTTTGGGCTGGATGCCGACGGATATATTGTAAATTCAAGGGGGGCGCGCTTGCTTGGTGAAAACGGCCCCATCAACACAGAGGGCAGACTGTTTGACATATCGGAGACGGGTGGCGTTTATATTGACGGGGTCTTGAACGACAACCTCCTTATCTACAATCCTGTCAATACGGATAATATGGTAAAGCACGATGAGGGTTTGTTTTATGATATGGGCGACGGGGAACAGCTTGCCTTTGACGGCGTTATAAAACAGGGCTATATTGAAGCATCTAATGTGGATATGATCGAGGAAATGATGGAAATGATGAAAAGTCAGCGGTCTCTCCAGTCCTGCAGTCAGGCGCTGAAAATGATCGATGACACCCTTGAAAAAGCTGTTCAGCTCGGAAGAATGATATAACGGAGGTGTAAAAATGATACGTGGCTTTTATTCGGCAGGATCGGGGCTTTCCGCCTTTCAGAAAGGTGTTGATAATGTGGCAAACAATTTGGCTAATGTCAACACAACGGCATATAAAAAGCAGAGTGTCCGGTTTTCAGACCTTTTAACCAGCAACCTTGCATCCCCCGCCGGAGAAGAACCCCAGGATTTGAAGGTGGGAAACGGTGTTCGTGCGTCGGGAACGGTGGCTCTGATGAGTCAGGGGGCGCCTGTGCAGACCGGGCAGGCACTGGACTTTGCCTTAATTTGCGAGGGCTTTTTCGGTGTGGCTGACGCAGACGGAAATCTGATGTATACAAGGGATGGAAATTTTCATATTTCATCGGAGGCGGACGGCAACTATCTTGTGAATGGCATGGGTGAATATGTCATCGGGCGGGACGGTGAGAAAATTCTTGTGGACGAAAAATTTTCTCAGGATAAAATTGCGGTATTTAATTTTGACAATCCGTATGGTCTTTCGATTATCGGGAACAACCGATATGAGGCAACAGATTATTCGGGAGAAGCCTTTGCTGTTGAGGGTGTGCTGGCACAGGGCTATCTTGAAAATTCTAACACCGACATCACTGTCGAAATAAGCGAGCTTATTTCCCTGCAGAAGGCATATCAGTTTAATGCAAAGATGATTCAGACAGCCGACGAAATAGAAAATATCATAAATAATTTAAGATAATTTCAATATGGCTATTAATTTTAAGGAAACTGTTCCGATATATAATACAGAAATTGAATTTATCACAGAAATGTAGGGGTATTATGAGAATCGATAAAGTAAGTCCGCTGTTATCTTCAAGACCGACCACTCCTGAAAAATCAGTGAAATCCGCCGATAAACAGCCAAAGGCATATTCATCGGACAGAATTGAGATTGGTGAGAAAGTGTCTATAAAGGAAATAAATCAAAAATTACAGGAAAATATCACCAAACTCGAAAAACAGCGTATAACTCCGGAGCGGCTTGAAGAGATAAAAGAGAAAATCAGCCAAAACAATTATTTTGTAAGCACTGAGGAAATTGTCAAGAAAATACTGTAATTTTGATGAGGTGTTGTTTTGAAAAATCCGGAATCCTTGCTGCAAACATTAAAAAACCAATATGAAACATGCGTCAGATATCTTGAAATTCAAAAGGAAAAGAAAGAGGCTCTCATTTCGGGGGATATAAGACGGCTGGACGAGATTGTCTTGCGGGAGCAGTCTTATATCATGAAAATGGAGAGCTATGAGATGAGGCGGGAAAAATTGCTTATGCAGGAGGGACTTGCCGGAGTGACTATCAGCGAGATTATAAGCAATCATCTCAACGACAAATACATTGAGGCTTACCGTGATGTTTTTGCAAAGCTTAATGATATAATTTTTGAGCTTAAAAAAATAAATCACTTAAACCAGAGGCTTCTGCGGGCAAGATTATCGGTGATATATAGGATGGATAAAATATTATCCTACGGGAGTAATAAATGAGAGCAACATTTTTTGGATTTGAATCTGTAAGAAAAGCCCTGATGGCAAGTCAAAAAGGTCTGGATGTTACAATTCAGAACGTTTCCAATGTCAATACCGAGGGATATACAAGACAACGGGTGGACATTTCTTCGATTTCCCCTGAATCCGGTGCAACCAGATACGCAAAAACAAAGGGGGAAGCGGTAGGCGGCGGTGTTGAGGTAACCGGAATAACACAGATAAGAGATCAGTTTTTAGATCTTCGATTTAGGAAAGAGGCGGCTGAGTATGGAAAATGGAGTGCCTCTTTCTCAATTATGACTGATATTGAAAATGTCTTAGACGAGGTTTCCACAAACGGTCTAAGCGCCAGACTGAATGATTTGTATAAGGAGCTTGAGAGCTTTTCTATCAATGCCGAGTCTATTGAATTTGCATCAATATTCAGATCGTCGGCGCAAAAGGTTGTTGAGGTGTTAAACCAATACTCGTTATCCCTTGCCGACCTGCAGGATCAATACTTGTATAACATAAGAACCGATATTGACAGTGCCAATAGAATAATTCAGGATATAGCGCAGCTTAATTCTCAGATTCGAGGGGAAGTATTGCAAGGGTCGCCTGCAAACGAGCTTTGCGACATGAGAAATCTTCTGATCGACCGGCTATCAGGCTATATCGGCGTCGGTTATGAGTTTGATAAGGATGGTCAGGTATCTCTTAAGCTGGGAGACACCTATTTGCTTGACGCATCAAAAAACAATAAGATCGAGACAATTGATCTTGACGCGTCGGGATATCCGGTAAAGGTGGTTTATAAAAACGGCAAAGTCGCCCAAATAACTGCCGGAAGCATAGGGGGCAGCCTTTCGGGCTTAAACGGCAAGGGGTCTTTTGCAATGTCGGACAGCGATGACAAAAGCATAGGTATTAAGTATTTTCAAATGAACATTGATTCCCTTGCAAGGTCTATTGCGGAGAGCTTTAACAGTATAAACGACCCGTCAGGTGTCAATAAATTGTTTGATACATTGGACGGCTCTCCCGATATTAACGCATCCAATATAAAAATATCCGATGAGTGGATGAGGGATGCCCGGTTTATCAAAAGATCAACAACAGAATCGGGAGAGGGGAGCAATGACAATCTTCTAAGGATGATCACATGCCTGAATGAGAAGAGGGATATCACCCCGAATTTCAAAGGCACGTTTGAGGAATTTGTTGTTTCGCTAATGGGAGATGTTGCCGTTCAGACCCGGTATTCAAAGGATATGAAGGATACGAGCGAATCAATATTGAGCACAATATCAGATCAGCGGGAATCAATTATGGGCGTTTCCATTGATGAAGAAAGCATCAATATGGAGCGGTATCAAAAGTCTTATAATGCGGCGGCTCGCATTATGACAGTGCTAGATGAAATGCTTGATATGCTTATCAATCATATGGGAATTGTAGGAAGATAAGCATTATAATCAAATATCCGGCATATTTTTATGCCGGCGATGAGGCTAGATATGCGTATTACAAACAATCTGATAATCAGCAAGTTTTCCCGCAGCCTGAACAGGTCTGCAATAAATTTGAGCGATGCCACCGAAAGGGTGAGCTCCGGCAGAAAATTTTCTAGAGCGTCACAGAACCCTGCCGATGCGATGAAATCCTTTAAAATCAGACAGGGTCTTTCGAGAATAGAGCTTTATCAAAGCAATATTAACGATGTTACCGGGCAGCTTGATCAGGCGGAAACAGCTCTGATGGACATATACAACATCATTGTTCAGGCAAAGGAAAACCTTATTCAGAGCTCAAACGGTACAATGTCTGAAGGGAACAGGGCAACCGTTGCCAGCATATTCGAAAACCTGAGGGATCAGATTTTCAAGCTTGGAAATACCAGCTTTGCGGGGAGATATATTTTCGGAGGACCGAACACCACAGAGTTGCCCTTTAGCATTCAGTCGGGTAAGCTGTTTTATAACGGAACCGATGTGGATGATCCGTCTGTCAGCACAGAGGAGATTTTTGTCGATATGGGACTCGGCCTTACACTGGACTCTACCGGTGAGCTGCAAAAAAGCACGGCCTTTTCAATCAGTACGCCGGGAAGCATTGCGTTAGGGCATGGTATTGATCAGGACGGGCTGCCCAACAATATTTATAATCTTCTGGGCAATATCGCTGCCGACTTGAAAAATGATGATATGACGATGATCGATCGATACATAGAAAAGCTGACAGAATCCGCCGACAATGTCATGGTTTCGGTTGCCGGAATAGGCGAGAAGATAAAATTCGTTGAATTTATCAACGACAGGCTTGATACCGATAAGCTGAACCTGCAGAAAAAGCAAGGTGATCTGGAGTATGAAAATTATGCCGAGGCATTGATAGAATATAATGGGGCAGAATTTACATATACAGCGGCTATGAAAATGGGAGCAAAGATAATCCAAAAATCACTGCTTGATTTTTTACAGTAGATTGTGCAGTTATATTAATTTAAATTTGAAAAAGGATATAGATTTATGGTCATGCAGACAGGACAATACTTAGATTCGGAAAGCATCTTAACCTTCAAAGAGGGCTTGCTTGGATTTGAAGACATAAAAAAATACCGTCTGATCCCCATTGATAACGAAATTCCTTTCTATTTTTTGCGTGAAGCCGAGAGTGGAGGGACACAGTTTATCATCTGCGATCCCTTTTTCTTCATTCCGGACTATAGTATTAAGTATGAAAAGGAAATCATCACAGAGCTTGATGCAAAGGATGAGACCGACCTTCGATGCTTTGTTATAGTCAATGTTTCCGATTCCTTTGAAAATATGACCGTTAATCTTAAGTCACCGATTATTTTTAATGTAAATAATATGCTTGCAAGGCAGTTTGTGCTGTTTGATCTTGATTATCCCGTAAGACACAGGCTGCTCTCGGCGGCGGGGCGGTGAGAGTAATGCTTATTATAACCCGAAAAAGTGGCGAATCCTTTTTTATCGGAGATGATATTGAGGTTACGGTATTTGATATCGGAACCGATAAGGTGCGGATAGGTATAAAGGCGCCCTCGGACATTCCGATCTTTCGGAAGGAAATATGGGAGATCAAGGAGGAAAATCTGAAGGCAAGCAAAGCCGCCGCCGATGATAAGCTTAAAGATCTTGATAAGTTTTTAAATAAAAATATAAAAAAATTATAGTTTTGCTCTTAATATTTTACCCGCTATGCCGATATATGTTATGAAAAGCTTTTTTGAATGTAAAGTGAAAAAGCAACCGGAGAATCACATCAATATGATATACAAACCGTAGCGTACGGACGGTTTATATATAAAATAAAAAAGGAATGGATTCCTTTATTTTAAAATCACGGAGGATAACATTATGAGAATTAACCACAACATTTCGGCTCTCAACACAAACCGTCAGATGATGGTTAACCACAACGCAGCATCAAAATCTATGGAGAAGCTTTCTTCGGGACTCAGAATCAACCGCGCGGCAGATGACGCAGCCGGTCTTTCGATTTCCGAGAAAATGCGGGCGCAGATCCGCAGTCTTGAGCAGGCAACCAGAAACGCACAGGACGGAATTTCCTTTATTCAGACTGCTGAGGGTGCACTTAACGAAGTTTCTGACATGCTTGGAAGAATGAAGGAGCTTAAGGTTCAGAGCGCAAACGGAACCTATGACACCACTGATACCGGAAATATCGACCTTGAACTTGAGGCTTTGGGTGCCGCTATTGACAAAATACTTACGGACACCTCCTTCAACGGAAAAAATATGCTCAAATCCGACTTTGAAGGTGTTAGCATTACCGATGACGCCGGTGCGGCAATTGTTAGTATTTCAAAAATTACATTTGCCGGCGGTCTGGACGAGGCTTCCACTATAGCGGAAATTGACACTGCTATCGAAAATGTAAACAAGGACAGAGCGCAATTCGGTGCATATCAAAATCAATTGGAGCACACCATCAACAATCTCAGCACAACGACAGAAAACCTGACATCTTCCGAGTCGCGCATTCGTGACGTAGACATGGCAATGGAAATGACAGAGTTTACAAAGAACAGCATACTTCTGCAGGCTTCTCAGGCAATGCTTGCTCAGGCAAACAGCCAGCCGCAGAACATTCTGCAGCTGCTCCGCTAAGTTATACAGTGACGTCTGCAGGAGCCTCTGCAAAAAGGGCTTCTGCAGACGTCAAATTTTATTTTGATAGGGGATTTTGAGATGTCTTACATTAATCCAAGTTATACGACAAGAATAACAGGAATCATATCGGGTATCGATACGGATGCACTTGTTCAGAAACTGACCTACAACACGACCTCAAAAATTAATAAGGTCAAGCAGCAAAAGCAGCTTCTTGAGTGGAAGCAAGCCGATTACAGGAATATTATATCAAAAATGAGATCCTTTAAGGATAAATACCTTTCGACGACAAGCGCATCCTTGACAGGAAAATTTTTTACCCTCAAATCGGCTGTCACCGAGCGAGCGGAAGATTCAAGATATGTGAGCATCTCGGTACCCTCCGACTGTGACATTTCATCAATAAGTCTCTCTAACATTTCGGTTGCTACCTCAGCGGCGGCAACCTCAAAAGCATCTGTTTCACAGCAGATCAGAATAGGATTTGATAGCGGTTCTGCCCCTGTTGATCTGACCGGAAAAGCCATGGATATAACAGTGGGCGGCATTACAAAAACCATTGTATTTTCAAAGGCCTACGGCACTGTCGAGGAGCTTGCTTATGACATGGCAGAGCTTGCGGATACTGCCTTTGGAACTGACAGGCTGTCCGTTTCAGTTGTCGGGGGGGAGATCGTTATTAATTCTGACGGTACAGAAGTGAGCATATCAGATAGCAGTGATGCCTTTTCTGCTTTAGGGATGAGTGTCATAAACGACAGAACCAACCGAATTGATTTGTCAAAGTCCCTTTCTGACAATCCGTTTGAAAAGCCGATACAATCGGATAACATATCATTTACCATAAATGGTGTAAGTTTTTCCTTTACAAAGGATACTCCTGTTTCGATTGTGTTGAACACGATAAACGGCAGCGCCGCAGGAGTTAAGATGAGCTATTCAAGCCTTACCGACAAATTTACATTAAGAAGCACGACAACAGGTGAGGCAAGTCAGATAAGCATTTCAGATGAAGAAGGAAACTTCTTAGAAAGTGTTATAGGTCCATTAACAGAAGAGAATTACACACAGGGCAGGGATGCCAGTGTTTATATAAACGGGGTAAAGGTGACGCGGGCAACAAACAGCTTTACCATTGACGGCATTACATATACTCTTAAGGAAAGCACAGATCAAGCTGTCAATATAAATATTATCTCGGATACAAAAATGGCAATGGAGAACATAAAATCCTTTATTGCCGATTACAATGAGCTGCTTGAGCTTATAAATACCAAGCTGGGTGAAGCGAGATATAAAGATTTCCCGCCTCTGAGTGATGAGGAGAGGGCGGCCATGACCGAATCTCAGATCGAAAAATGGGAGGAAAAGGCGAAAAGCGGTATGCTGCGGAACGATTCTACCTTGAGGAATATCGCAAGCGCAATGCGTGCCATTATGTATACTCCTGTTTCAGATCTTAATGATAATTCGGTAAATATCGGTATGACAATGGCATCTGTTGGGATATCCACCGAGAATTATTCCTCCAAGGGAAAGCTTGTCATCGATGAGCAAAAGCTCGCCGCTGCACTTGAAAATGACCCGGAGGGGGTTATCAGGCTATTTACGCAGAAATCGGATAAAATATATTTGCCCACAAATCCATCTGAGGTTGCAGTCGAAAGATATAAGGAATCGGGCATTATGTACAGGCTTTCAGATGTCTTTGAGGATAATATAGGAACCCTTTATAAAACGGGCAATCTGCTGCAGATCGCCGGATATGAGGGCACCTCCACTGTAAGCAACAATTTAATTAATCGATCTCTGGCTTCATATGAATCAAAGTTGGATCGTTTATACAATTTCCTGAAAAATGAGGAAAACAGATATTATAACCAGTTTGCCGCAATGGAGAAGAGCCTGAATCAACTGAATCAGCAGATACAGTATGTGACCGGAAACAATTACAAATAAAAACAACGGAGGATAGTCATGGTCGGGGCAAAGGCATACATGGAATATACCGAGCAGAGCATATACACCTCATCGCCGGGGGATATTTTGCTGATGCTCTTTAATGCGGAGTTGAAAAACATAAAGGCAGCAATATTATTTATTCAAAAAAATCGATATAAAGAAGCCCATGAGAGACTTCTGAAGGCGCAGGATATTATGACGGAGCTTATATCAAGCCTAGATTTTTCCTACAAAATTTCAGATGATTTGTCAAAGCTTTACAGCTTTATAAAAAACGAGCTGATATATGCCAATATCCACAAGGATACCGACAGATTATCGCAGCTGCTTCCTATAGTTACCGAATTACGGGATGCCTGGGACAGGGCAAACAGCATGAGCACCCCTTTAGCGTCTAAGTAAAGTCAGGGTAATATTCATGACAGAAAACAAATCGGATTATCTTCTTGATATGTTTGTTTTTGAGCTAAACCGGTTGTCGGCAAAATTGGAGTCTATTTTGCTTGAGAGCGAAGCAAGCAGAAACTTTTCGACCGAACATATTAATGAAATTTTCAGAATAGTGCACACAATCAAGGGTTCGGCGGCCATGATGGAAAAAATGGATATTTCATCCGCCGCACACTATCTTGAGGATCTGTTCTTTTACATAAGAGAGGAAAGACCGGCGGCGGATGTTTCGGCGGTCTGCGATCTTGTGTTTATGGTGCTTGATTATGTTCGGCTAAAGACAGCCGATATTGCAAACGGCACCGACTCCGATGCTCAGGCGCAAGAAGATGAGGATTTTTTGGCTATTCTTAAAGCTGAAGTTGCGAGGATGAAGAATATTGAGGCAGTCCCAACGGGAAAGGGAACAGCCTATAAGGCGACCGTCTTCCTTGATGACCATGTCAATATGGTCAATGCCGATTTAGCTATGGTTGTGAGTAAGCTTATCGAGCTGTGGGAGGATGCAAACTTTTTCCCGCAAGAGCCGATAGGGGATAACAACGCCGATTATATTATGAAAAACGGACTTGAAGTTTTCATTACATCTGAGCTCTGTTATTATGAATTAAAGAATATTATCGAGGATATTCCGGGCGTAAGATCGGCGGTTATTCAGAAAACAGATCCTTTTGAGAGAAGAATCGAGAAAAATACGCCCCGGATTCCTGAGTCACCGCCAGCAAAGGAATGTAGCGAGGTCAATTTTTCGGCAAAATGCTCTAAAGCAAGACAGAACATTATCAGCGTAAACAAATGCAAGCTTGACCGACTTGTGGAGCTTGTCGGCGAGATTGCTACTTTTGAATCGACAGTTATAAACAGCCCTGATCTTGACGGGCTAAAGTTTGATAATTTTCATAAGAGTGCGGGGCATTTGCAAAAGCATATAAAGGAGCTTCAGACTCTTGTCTTGTCGATACGGATGATGCCGATTAGTATGGTTTTCGGCAAAATGAATCGTATTGTAAGGGATATGGGCAAGCGGCTTGATAAGGCCGCTGTACTTGAGGTATCGGGCGGTGAGATTGAGGTTGATAAAAGTATTATTGATCACCTGTCCGATCCCCTGATGCATCTTGTAAGAAACTGCATGGATCATGGCATCGAGAGCAGGGAGGAGAGAGTTGCAAGGGGGAAGCCACCTGTGGGAAAAATTACCCTTGAAGCCGAAAAAAACGGGCAAGAGCTTGTCATTACCGTGTCCGACGACGGCGCCGGACTCAACCGACAGCGCATCATAAATAAAGCAAAGATGAGCGGACTTCTCTCAGATACCGTCAATCCTACCGATAGGGAGCTATGTAATTTTATACTGCTGCCCGGCTTTTCCACAAAGGAGGAGGCAAGTGAATTTTCAGGCCGCGGAGTAGGAATGGATGTTGTAAAAGAGAATATCAAGCTTGTGCGTGGCAGTATTTATGTGGATAGCGTACAGGGAGAGGGGACTGTTTTTACAATAAAAATTCACCTTGAGTGAGATAGTATTATAATATTAGTTGAGGAAAATCCTAAATAGCATTTTTATTAGGGCATTAAAGCAAGGGAAAAATGAAAATATTCAAAAAACTTAAACTTAAGTTGTCGCATATATTTCGCCATGAACGATTGATGAAAGGATACAACAAAGATATGGTTATTACCGAAGAAAAGGTGCGGGGAACCCGAAAAACGGATGCCGCAAATGTGCGGGCAATAAGAAGAGTTCGCCATCATAATATAAGACCCCGAGGCTATATTGACCAAAGCACAGAGCAGGACAGTCTGAAGTATTATGGTTATACAAGCGCAGCTAGACCCGACAATAACAGTGATGTAAAAGAAGAGATAAACATCGAAATACAGCGAATACTCGCAAATCTTGAGAAAAAGAAGGAAAGTCAGAAGAAAAGTGCAGAATCGGATAATGAACTGTATAAGCTGCTTATTTGGTGGACAGATGTCAATATAGTAGACAGAAAAAAGTAAAAAAACATGTCTAACTCATATTAAAACTCTCTTCTTTTTCATTAGGAGTAAGCATTTGATTTGCAGAATGTGGCCTTTGAGAGTTATAA
>JAAYQM010000122.1 GCA_012519315.1 Clostridiales bacterium
AAGTATAAAAATAGCAAAACACCTTATTAAAAATTGGGAGAAGATTAGAAAAAAAAGAAGTAATATTGTTTACAACTGGCGCTGTGCCAATTGATCATCCATTAGTGAAAGATGCATATGAAAAGAATCTGCCTCAAGAAATTAGAGAGAAAATCAAGTATTTCCCTCTAAGCGGCAGAATTATACATGAGAAATTAAGTCCTATAGACAAGATACTCATATTCGGTGGAGCAATCCTCGAAAAGGATCCGGAAATGAAAAAAGGGATGAAGACTGATTATGATGGAGTAAAACAAGAGAATCTAACACCACTTTATGAATATATAGAGGCAATTAATTAATTAGAGGTCAAATGAAGATCAGAGCCTACAAGACATATTGACGATCTTGAACCCATTAAATACTATATATGTATCAGGTTGAATTCGCGATAGCAGATTAGTGAGGAGGTATAATTTGCTTAAGGTGTTATTTTGGCCTTTTATTGCTTTCTGGAGATTAGTGGGATATATTATGAACTTGACGGGTAGATTAATTGCCGTGATTTTGGGCTTTAGTTTTCTTATCATTGGTATAATTCTAAGCCTTAGTATTATAGGTGCTATTATTGGTATACCCTTGATTATCTTAGGGTTTACAATGATAATCAGAGGTTTATTCTAGCACTACAGTATAATCATAATCAACAATAATGGGAGCGTTATGGGGAAAATAACTGCAATTAAAGTACAGAAGAATAATAAAAAACGTTTTAATGTATATATTGATGATAGCTTTGCTTTTGGAGTTCACGAAGATGTGTTAATCTCGCATAATTTGACTGCGGGTAAAGAATTGTCTATAGACTATATAGAAGAAGTCATATTAGCAGAAGAACAAAGCAAGGCTAATAACTATGCTTTAAAACTATTGGGATATAGGGCTCGAAGCGAGCACGAGATTAGAAGCAGATTAGACCAAAAAGGTTATGAAAGCATCATTATTGAAGAGACAGTCCGATTTCTAAAGAAGAACAACTATATCGATGATTACGCCTTTGCTAAAGCATTAGTCAACGATGAGCTCAATCTAAAAAAAAGCGGAGAAGGTTTAATAAAGCAAAAACTACTCCAAAAAGGTATATCGAAGGAAATCATCCAGAGTGTACTAAAAGAACTGCTTGATGAGGAAGAATCCCTTGCTGCTTGTATAAAGCTTGCCGAAAAGAAACTAAATACAAGCTACCGAGATGATGCACCCATGGATAAGATGCGAAAAGTGGCAGCTTTTTTACAGAGAAGGGGCTACCCCTATAGCATGATTAAAAAGGCTGTTAGAGGAATTTTAAGTGAAGATTAGAGTAATGATGCTTTCCATGATTTATAAGAATACGTGTAAAATAGGGAATGTTTAGTGAAAAGTTTAGATGGTGATTTATATGAAGAAAGTCCTTAATTTTTTAACAAAAATAATTATCATATTACTATATGTGTACACTTGGAAAGTTGTTGAGAAAAGCATTAATAGCATAAACAAAACTTACATTTATCTATATATATTTTTTATAGTGGTGAGCTTTTTATCTGATAAATACTTTTATAAAGGGCAAAAATCCGAAAACAACAAATCACATGACATGACAAGTTATTTCATA
>JAAYQM010000103.1 GCA_012519315.1 Clostridiales bacterium
GATTTGAACAAATCCGAAATTGAAGGATTTATGACCGAAATCGGCACGGTACAGGGCGAAATTAAGTATGCTATAAGAAATCTCTCCAAATGGATGAAAAAGATGAAGGTTAAAACGCCGCTCATGCTTTTTCCCGCAAAATGCTACGTTGTTCCTGAGCCATTTGGTGTGGCGCTTATCATGTCGCCGTGGAACTATCCCTTTATGTTGGGCATCTCTCCCCTTGTAGGGGCGATTGCGGCAGGAAACTGTGCTGTAATAAAACCCTCGGCCTACGCACCGACCGTTGCAGGCGTTATAGAAAAACTGATAAAACGTTGTTTTGCTCACGAATATTGCGCTGTGGTTCTGGGAAGTCGTATGGAAAATACCGAGCTGTTGGCACAAAAATTTGATTATATATTCTTCACCGGCAGCGTAGGGGTGGGGCGTATTGTTATGGAAGCGGCGTCAAAGCATCTATGCCCCGTAACATTGGAATTGGGCGGCAAAAGCCCAGCTATTGTCGATGAAACAGCTGATATTGACCTTGCTGCAAAGCGTTTAGTATTTGGAAAATATATTAATGCCGGTCAGACCTGCATTGCACCTGATTATGTATTGGTGCACAAAAACAAAAAAACCGAGCTTATCGAAAAGCTGCGGCATTATATTGCCCATTGCTATCCCAAGGACGCAAGCGGTACCGTAATTGACTATCCGCGCATTGTCAACGAAAAGCATTTTGAGCGGTTGTGCGGCTTGATGCAGGGCGAAAGTGTTATCATTGGCGGAGAAGTTAATCGCGCCGAACTATCAATAGAGCCGACAGTTCTAAATAACGTATCTTTTGCTGCACCTGTTATGCAGGAGGAAATCTTCGGGCCCATATTGCCGCTCATCGAGTATGAACGGCTTGACGATGCTATTGATGAAATCCGGCGCAGGCCAAAGCCGTTGGCGCTGTACTTGTTCTCTTCCGATAAAGCAGTTTGGCAGCGAATCGAAAAAAGGGTATCCTTTGGCGGTGGCTGTATCAACGATTGTTTACTCCATTTTTCTTCATCTTATCTGCCCTTTGGCGGCGTTGGAGAAAGCGGCATGGGACGATATCATGGTAAAGCCGGCTTTGAAACCTTCTCCCATCATAAGAGCATTGTGAATAAAAGCACCAGGTTGGATTTCGATGTGCGGTACAGGCCATATGACGAAAAGAAGATTAAAATGATACGTAAGCTATAGAAAGACCACGGTGTCAGGTACAGTGGTTCTTTCTGTACAAGAAAGTCCAAAAGATTATGGTGGCGAGGATAGATTGAAGCCACAAACCGATAGTGATAAAATCGAGGATTCAAAGCCGGGTAAAAAATCAATCGCGGCGGACGATGAAAATATTGAAGAGACGGAAATTTATAAAGAGTTAAGAGCCTACCGGCGTGATAAAAGCCGTGAAGAAAAAATCAAAGCATATATTATATATAATAATAAACAATTGGAAGAATTGATTTTCAAAATGCCGATTACCAAGGATGAACTAAAAACAGTATCCGGTTTCGGGAATGTAAAGGCTTCAAAATATGGAGATGATATCATTAATATAATAAAAAAATATAAGTGAACCACGGTGTCAGGTACAGTGGTTTTTCAGGTGGCGTTTTATTTGTTAGATTGAAAATGAATGTTGATACATAAATTAGCTATATGGTACAATTAGGGTAAGGTAATCGGAAAGCAGGTGTGGTTGCCACCTCACTTTACATGAAGGGAGGTGGTGTGATATGAAAGCATCCGAAGCACTTGCTTTAGTTATATCATCTAATATGCCTTTGATATCGCTAATCTCCTTGATTGTTATGCCAACAAAAGATAACATTAAGAGAAAAAAATAATCACCCTGC
>JAAYQM010000104.1 GCA_012519315.1 Clostridiales bacterium
CAGGCTGGCGTTCTAACCAACTGAACTACCGGGCCACGACTACGGGCATTGCTACGCCCGTCGCCTAATTGATGTATAGAACTGATCTATACTGGTGGGAGCAATAGGGCTCGAACCTATGACCCTCTGCTTGTAAGGCAGATGCTCTCCCAGCTGAGCTATGCTCCCCTATGAAAATTGCTTCCCGCGGTGATTTTCCCCGCGACGAAAACTATTATATCATATGAGAGACTATTTGTCAACATCTTTTTCTATCAATTTTCATACTTTATTATTATATAATGTTACATAATGGGACATTAGCTCAGGAGGAAATATCTGTTGCAAAAATACGGGCGGGATTAGTCCTTTGTCAGTATATCGGAGATCTCGCAGATGTACATACGGTGAAAATCATCCTTTTGATAATGTGTAAGAAGGGAAGAGTCAAGAAAGGCATCCTTTTTTAGCATGTCGGAATAAAGAATTTTACCGACGATGACCAAGCGAGCCTCCTCGTAATAAGTGCCGGCATCATCTGTTATCGGGGTTAGACCGGCGGTTGCCGCCTTGTCAAGGTCACGCCCGCTCTTAGCGCCGAAAAGACGAAGGGCGCTGCGGTATTTTTCATCAAAAAAGGAAAGGGTTATATTGTCGGCATTCCGGGCAAGTTCGTAGGTATATCTCTGGGGCCTGATATAACAGGTGAAGACCGGTTTGTTCCAAAGAAAGCCAAGCCCTCCCCAGCTTATCGTCATGCCGTTGTAAAGCCCGTTTCGATCGGTTGCGGTTAAAATGGCCCAGTCGGTGCCAAGGAGCTTGAAAGTATTTTCATTTAGTTGGTTGGGCTGCAGCTGTTTAAATTCGTTTGACATAGTTTATCCATCCCTTTCTCAGTCAAATGTGAATTGATTTTTGATATGGGGGACGCGTTCGATAATGGTCGCAAGTAAAAGATAAAGAAGGGCGCTTGCCACTGATTGAAGGAGGTTTGGTATAATATATGCAAGGGGGGCTAAAAAGTTTCTGACTATGAGGGATTCATAGAGATAGTAGCCGCCACAGCAAAAGAGGGCGGCACATATGAGTGCAAAAAGATTTCTCCGGCAGATGATGGACTTTGATCTTGAGGTGAAGCAAAGAGCGGTCACGCCCTTAATTACGGCGGTTGCCGGAATCCAAAGTGCGTGCCCCGAAATCAGATCGGCAAGAGAGGCACCCGTCGCCGCGGCGAAAACAGCCAAAGGGGGAGGGAGTAGAGATGCCGCTATATAAATAAAAGCATCGCCTATATGTATATATCCAATTCCTATAGAAAACCGGGGGAGATAGGTTGTGGCGATAAAGATAGTCGAGGTGAATAGAGCGGTATAGCAGTAAAGGAGGATTTTGCGCAAATTTTTACTTTTCATTTTGATATTATCCTTTGCTAACGATATACCTTTTGCAAAGCTATTGTGTTAAGCTGTTGATATTAGAGTTGGGTCAGAGCACCGAGACAGGGCTCAAGGGAAACGCCTTCCCGCTGGGGGGTGGGATAACGGAGGGAGTATTCGATGACGTCACGGGTAAAGTGGGACGCCGCAGACAGTGCCTCGGGAAAATCGGCCTGATTGAGCAGCTTGCCAAGAAGAACGGAAGCAAAAAGCTCTCCGGTTCCGGGGTAGCCGGCATTGATACGGGGAACGGTAATAAAAATCGGGGAGACGTCAGAGGCAGGCTCTGTTTTATCAAGGGCGGCGGTACATATCAATGGAATATCGCCTGATAAGGGGATCCCTGTTATCACAATTCTTTTTGCGCCAAGAGAGGCGAGCTGATTAAGCAGGGTCTTGATAAAGGCAAGGGCATCCTCAGGAGGGATACTTTCTGTGTCAACATATTTATTTCCGGTCAGAAAACAAGCCTCGGTTAGGTTCGGGGTGATAAGATCGGCATAGGCACAGAGGCTCGCCATGCCTGTGATTATCGATTCGGAGCAGCTCGAATAAAGCACGCCGTTATCTCCAAAGACCGGATCAACTAAGGTTAGGCAATCCTTTGTTTTAAATCGGGAGATAAAATCAAACAGAAGATTGATTTGCGCCTCGTTTCCGAGAAAGCCACTGTATATTGCATCAAAAGTAATGTCGAGGGACGCCCAGTGAGTGTAAATTTTCTTCATTGAGTGAGTGAGATCCTCGAAATATAGCTGGTCAAAGCCCCCGGTATGGGTTGATAAAAGAGCGGTGGGCAGTGGGACCGTCTGCACCCCCATCACTGACAGTGCCGGTATAACAACGGTCAGGGCGCATCGCCCGAAGCCCGACAAATCATGTATTGCGGCGACTCTTTTTATTCGGCTGTAATGCCGAAAGTTTGCATTCATTACTGTATACTCTGCCTTTTTTAAAAAATTTCATATTATTAATGCTATAGATTATATTATAACGCAAAGGAAGGCTCATTGCAAGATGCAGCATGAAAATGTGCTAAACATATAAAAATACTAGGATATAATCACAAATTTTTGTGACATAATAAGACATTTATTGCGTTCAAATTTATCCTCTCTACTTGAATCATTATTGCAACAGTGATATAATTAGATTAATGTAATTTGCACATGGCAATTTGTGAAGTAACAATCGGTCAAGATGCATATGCGGTGTACAATGTCTCTTTGAGTTAGGATTTTGCAGGCTTTTGGACCTTAAAAAATAAGAGAGGCTTGGGTTTGCTTGAGCCTAAGTGGAGGTGGAAGTATGAAATATGTTGAGTGGACTGGCTTTTGTGGCGGTAATTGGGAAAATGAAATCGATGTTCGCGATTTTATTATAGCCAACTATACCCCCTATTTAGATGACGAAAGCTTCCTCGTTGGAGCGACCGAAAGAACCTCAGCCCTGAGAAGCCGTCTTGACAGGCTCCTTGCCCTTGAACGTGATTTCGGCGGAGTGTTGGACATTGACATATCTACTGTCTCCTCTCCTACAAATTACAGGCCGGGTTATCTTGATCGTGAGAATGAGATTATTGTCGGCATTCAGACGAATCGCCCGCTAAAAAGAGGGGTCAACCCCTTCGGAGGGATTCGTATGGCACGAGCCGCCTGCGAGGCCTATGGATATAAGCTTTCTGACGAGGTTGAAAAGTCCTTTAAATATAGAACGACTCACAATGACGGCGTTTTTCGGGTATATACCGATGAAATGCGCAATCTTCGCCACAGCGGATTGATAACCGGACTGCCTGATGCCTACGGAAGGGGACGTATTATCGGGGATTATCGTCGGGTCAGTCTGTACGGTGTTCGGCGGCTGATCGAGCAAAAAGAGCATGAAAAGGCTGAGATTGGCAAGGGACACATGAATGTGGATAGCATTCGTTTGAGCGAGGAGTTATATCAGCAGATTTATTTTCTTGAGCGGCTTTTGGACATGGCGAAGATGTACGGCTATGATATATCAAAACCCGCTGCCAATGCGCAGGAAGCTTTTCAGTGGCTGTATTTTGCCTATCTTGCCGCAATTAAAGAGCAAAACGGCGCTGCCATGTCTCTCGGACGGGTTTCCACCTTCCTTGATATTTATATAGAGCGTGATATGAAGCGCGGCTTGATTGATGAGGAGGGAGCGCAAGAGCTTGTCGACCAATTGGTTATTAAGCTGCGCATGGCGCGTCATCTGCGTACGCCGGAGTATAATGAGCTTTTTGCCGGTGACCCGATGTGGATTACCGAGGCAATCGGGGGTATGGGTAAGGATGGGCGCACCCTTGTCACAAAGAATTCTTTTCGTTTTCTTAATACCCTTTATACACTCGGGGCGGCGCCTGAGCCGAATCTTACGGTTTTGTGGTCGGCTGATCTGCCCTCAGCCTTTAAGAGATATGCGGCAAAGGTCTCGGTTGAGACCGACTCTATACAGTATGAAAATGACGATATAATGCGGCCGGTTTTCGGAGATGATTATGGGATATCCTGCTGCGTGTCTGCCATGCAAATAGGGAAGCAAATGCAGTATTTTGGCGCCCGTTGCAATCTTCCGAAGCTTTTGTTGCTTGCGCTCAACGGCGGAAGGGATGAGGCCGACGGAGCCCAGCTTGCACCTGAGATGCCGGTTATAGACTCGGAGGTTCTCGATTACGACGAGGTTGTCTCACGTTATAGATACTATCAAAAATGGCTGTGCAAGTACTATGTGAACATCATGAATATTATCCATTATATGCATGATAAATATGCCTATGAGAAGCTGCAGATGGCTTTGCATGACACCGATGTTCATCGCTTCATGGCCTTTGGAATTGCCGGGCTTTCAGTGGTGGCCGACTCTCTTTCGGCAATTAAGTATGCAAAGGTTAGACCCCATCGTGATGCTACGGGTCTTATTGTAGACTATTCTATAGAGGGGGATTACCCCGCATTTGGAAATGATGATGACCGAGTTGACACTATTGCGGCTAATTTAACCCGTGAGTTTATCGAGGAGCTGCGGCAGACGCCTGCCTATCGGGATGCAGAACATACCCTGTCTGTTTTGACTATAACATCAAATGTAGTTTACGGTAAAAAAACAGGCTCCACTCCCGACGGCAGGAAAAAGGGAGAGCCTTTTGCTCCGGGAGCAAATCCTATGCATAATCGGGAGAAAAACGGCGCGCTGGCATCTCTTAATTCGGTGGCCAAGCTTCCTTATGATTGCTGTCGTGACGGGATTTCATACACCTTTTCGGTGACTCCCGATACGCTCGGCAAAACCTTAGAAGAGCGGATCACAAATCTTGCGACTATTTTAGACGCATATTTTGGAAACAAAGCGCATCATATTAATGTCAATGTGCTTGATCGACAGAAACTGGTCGATGCCATGAATGACCCGGCACTTTATCCGAATTTGACGATACGTGTATCAGGTTATGCGGTTAACTTTAATCGCTTGTCAAAGGAGCACCAGCAGGAGATTATCAGCCGGACATTTCATGAAAGAATATAAAAGCAAAATGCCTCGGGATTTTACCCGAGGCATTTTTGCTTAAGGCAGGTAGCCTGCACAACGCTTTGCAACAGATGAGCAATCTGTCAGTAATATCACTATTTTTACATTGAAAAAGGGTTTGGGTGGCTTTTTGCAGAAAAAGCCTTCTTTCAATTGATTAAATAAGATAATTGATACCTGTCAGGAGGGTAAATACTAAAAGGTGACTCTTTTTATTGAAAGAGCGCGCCTTTTCTGAGGATTTAGAGAAATAACCGCGCCGCATACTTGAATGGGTCCGTCTGCCACTTCAAATTTGACGGGCATCTTTGTCATAAGCTTTGTGATGGCGCAATCACTCCTCACGCCGAGAATACCGTCTGTTGGGCCGCTCATGCCGAGGTCGGTGATATAGGCGGTACCCCCGGGCAGTATCGTTTCGTCTGCCGTTTGAACGTGGGTGTGGGTGCCGAATATGGCGTTAATTCTCCCGTCCAAATAACGGGCGAGGGCTAGTTTTTCCGAGGTAGCCTCGGCGTGGATATCCATGACAGCAAGATCGAATTTGCCCGCCTCTCGTTCTAGAATTCGGTCCGCGCAGGCAAAGGGCGAGTCGAGGGGTTCCATCCCAACTGTGCCCTGAAGATTAATTATCAGTATGCGATAGCTTGCCGCATCGGTGATGGTATATCCGCTTCCGGGCACCATAGGAGGAAGATTTGCCGGTCGCAGGATGTTTTTATTGCTTTCAAGAAGGGGGTAGAGATTGCGCTTGCGGAGGGTGTGGTTGCCGCCGGTGATGACGTCAACGCCGCTGCTTAGCAGTTCTTTGGCGGTCTGGGCATCAATTCCGGAGATTTTGTCGGCATTCTCGCCGTTTGCAATAACCATATCAATATTATTTTCTCGGCGATAGTGCCACAAGCGCTCACTCAGATATGCGACGGTGCGTTCTCCAACGATATCTCCTATGGCTAGTATATTCATTTAATGCGACTCCTTCTTAATGTCGTGATTTTGGCTGTGTATATAGATATTTTGGCACCATAGCCAAGCGGTAAGGTAGAGATTTGCAAAACCTTTTACGGTTCGATTCCGGTTGAGCTTTCTGTTTTATGATGGTTTTTTTATATTTGCAGGTTTGAGATGAGATTATATTGTTAGTATCGATTTATATATGATATTAATGCAATTTTTGGTTAGAATTATGCGATTTTGCCCCAAAGGCTTCTTTAGCCTTTGGGGCAAATGATACTGGTTTTTAAGTTTTATGCGGACTTGACTGTGCGTATTTAGAGCCTAGCAGCGGTAGAGCACAGACAGTCGGGGTCGTATCAAAGCTGATAGAAAAGATTTTACAACGCATACAAAATATCTATTTCTAAGCGGCAGCGCCGCTATAGCCCGCTTTTTAACTCTATGTATAATATATAATAAGTTCCAAAACGGAACGAGTAAATAATATTTTAAGCGTTATATTAATACTCGAAATTATTTTGCAAAATCAATGGTTCTGCTTTCGCGGATAAGGTGTACTTTAATTTGACCGGGGTAATCAAGCTCACCTTCAATTTTCTTTGAGATATCACGTGCAAGTATCTTCATTCCGTCATCGTCTATTACATCAGGCTTTACCATGATCCTGATTTCGCGACCTGCTTGGATAGCAAAGGTTTTTTCAACGCCGTTAAACCCATTAGCGATTTCTTCAAGCTTTTGAAGTCTCTTGATGTAGTTTTCAATGTCTTCGCGCCGTGCACCGGGTCTGGCGGCTGAGATGGCATCGGCGGCTTGAACAATTAGCGCGATGATGGTTTTAGGATCGACATCGTTGTGATGTGCCTCGATGGCATGTACCACATCCCTGTGTTCTTTATATTTGCGTGCGGTTTCCACGCCAAGCTGTACATGTGATCCCTCAACTTCCTGAGTGAGAGCTTTGCCAATATCATGGAGCAGACCGGCGCGTTTGGCAAGAGCACTGTCAACACCCAACTCGTCGGCTATGATGCCTGAGAGGAGAGATACCTCAATTGAGTGACGCAATGCATTCTGTCCATAGCTTGTACGGAATTTTAATCTTCCCAAAAGTTTGACAAGCTCGGAGTTCATACCATGAACGCCTGTCTCAAAGGTTGCCCGCTCACCTGCCTGCTTAATCGAGGTTTCAACCTCGCGGCGGGATTTTTCGACCATCTCCTCGATTCGGGCAGGGTGAATACGTCCGTCGGCTATCAGCCTTTCAAGAGCGATGCGTGCGATCTCGCGGCGCACCGGATCAAAGCCTGAGAGGGTTATAACCTCGGGGGTATCGTCAATAATCAGGTCAACGCCTGTCAGCGTTTCAATGGTACGGATGTTTCTGCCTTCACGTCCGATGATCCGTCCCTTCATCTCCTCGTTGGGAAGGGTAACGACCGATATAGCGATTTCGCTGATATGGTCAGCGGCGCAACGTTGAATTGCAATAGAAAGAATGTCCTTTGCCTTAGCATCGGCCTCCTCTTTGAAGCGTGCCTCGTATTCGGCAATCTTTTGAGCGGTTTCATGCTTAATCTCGGACTCGACCTGAGCGATCAGTTCTTCCTTAGCCTGCTGTGCAGTGATTCCCGAAATTTTTTCAAGCATTTCAATCTGTTGCTTCAGCGTTTGGGAAATCTGCTGCTCAAGTTCTTGTGTCTCTTTGATTTTTTTATTCAGCAATTCATCTTTGCGTTCAATCGTTTCAATTTTTGCGTCAAGGCTTTCTTCTTTTTGTGCGATACGTCGCTCCAGTCTTGAGACTTCTTTACGACGTTCTTTTAATTCATGTTCGGCTTCGTTTCGGGCTTTAAGAATTTCTTCTTTCGCCTCAATCAGAGCTTCTTTTTTTCTTGATTCGGCGGTTTTTATACTTTCTTCAAGAATTTTTCGTGCCTGTTCCTCGGCAGATCCGATCTTGCTTTCCGCAATCTTCTTGCGGTAAGTTATACCGACGATTATGCCGATTAAAAGCCCGACAACTAATGCGCCCGCGGCTATAAGAGCGACAATAAAATCTGACATGTAGCACCTCCTTAATCTTAAATTTCTTTACTTTTAATTATTATTATAAATATTATATTTATACATCCTCTATTATAAAAAAAAAAGCATCTAATGTCAAGATGCTTTTTGTTAATACTCGGCTGTCAATTTTTCATGAGAATAAAAAAGGACGCTCATTTATTGAGAGTTTTCGGCGGTTAATGCGATGAGCAAATCTATATTGTCCGGCTGAATCTTTGCATCATGAGCGGATTTATTGCGCCGTATCTTCCCGCAGCGGGTGCATTTGTGAGTGATAATATAACCGCGTTTCGGGTCCGGCTCGGTTTTGATGGGAATCATCAGTCCGCCGCAATTGTTGCTTCGATCTCCCGGCAAAATGTCCAGATGGAGGGAGCAAAGGCAGCGCGGACAATGGTTTCGCGAGGAGTACCCGAGAGGTTCGACAACCAAGGAGCAGTTCTCGCAAACAAATCCGCTGTCATTTTTTAAAAATCTTTTTCTTTCCATGTTATTGATTTCCTTAAAAGAAAGCATTGACTTTAATCAGCGTTATTGCGCCCGAAAAGGGGATTTTTTTCATAGCTGTTTTGACATAATAGGAATATTTATTACAAATAATATAATCGTCACTTTGAAGCTTTTAACCGAAAATTTTAAAATTCGCATGAAAGGATAGTCATATAAATGATATTAAATAAAATGCGCCGGCAGAAACTGCCCCTGTTTTTTTTGGCAGCCGTACTTCTGCTGGCTGTAAGCGTGCTGCCTTTGTTCGCGTTAGAGGGCAGGGAAGCGGGCATTCTTACCGATGATGCAGGCGGACTTACAAACGGGGATACGATGATGCCGAATGATACAAATACCGGTAGCGCAAATACAACCGCGGGCACAACAGGAGATATGAACGGCACCAATGTATTAAACGGTGATGCTGCCGACGAGGAAGGATCGGGCATACTGGGTATAATTATTGCGGTGATCATCGCCGTTGCAATAATATTGCTGATATTCCTGCTTGTTCCGAAAAGGAAAAGAGGATAGCCTCGAGAGCAATCGATTGCTTTTGCACAAATGGGTACAGCCACGGCTGCACCCATTTTTTATGGGCAAAATCAAAAATTATTTACTTTCCGACGCAAAAGCGGCTGAATATTTCATTTACGATATCTTCGCTTACCGCTCTGCCGTCAAGCTCGGCAAGAGCGGCGAGAGCTCCCTCAAGGTCGGCGCAGGCAACGTCGACAGCAAGCCCTGAAGAGAGGGCGGAAAGGGCACCTTTAGCATAATCAAGGGCACGCACAAGGGATGCGTATTGACGGGCATTTGTAACAATAGCGTCCTGCCGGGTACTCAAGGCTTCATCTGTGAAAAGGCGGTTAACACACCGCTGGAGATCTTCAATCCCCCTTCCTTCAAGGCAGGAGATTCTAATGACAAAGTCAAAGGTTTTATCAAGCAAAGAAAGGTCGGCAAGGCAGGGAAGGTCGGATTTGTTGACCAGAGCGATCACCTTTCCGGTCGCCTTCTTCAATTGGTTGATGAGGGATAGGTCCTCGTCTGTAAGGGGATTTGAGCCGTCAAAGACAGCCAAAATCAGCTCAGCTTGAGATATTTTAGATATGGCGCGCTCAATACCGATTTTTTCGATCGGTTCATCGGTTTGCCGGATGCCGGCGGTATCAAAAAGGCGGAGCATTACTCTGCCAAAGGGAATATTGGCAGACAAAAGATCTCTGGTAGTGCCGGCAAAATCGGTGACTATTGCCAATTCCTCGCCTGCAATGGCGTTGTATAGGGAGCTTTTTCCGGTGTTCGGGCGACCGCAAATAACAGTTGAAATACCCTCGTATATTGCGCGGCCGGTTTTGTAGGTTTTGCAAAGCTCGTCGATTGAATCGCACAATTTTTGGACAATGTCATATAATTCTTGCGGACCGATTTCGGATAGATCCTCGTCGGGGAAATCTATCTTGGCATAAATTGCGCTGACCGTATGACGCAGGTTCTCATACAAGGTCGAGATTTCTTTTGACAGAACACCGCGCGTCTGCGCAACAGAGAGACTGATTTGTTCACGGCTTTCGGCCTCCAGTAGACCGGCTACCGCTTCTGCCTGGGTTAGATCAAGCTTGCCGGAAATAAAGGCTCTTTTAGTAAATTCACCGGGGGATGCCGGGCGGGCGCCTGCTGCAAACAGGGACTCCAGAACAAGCTGGGTAATCAAAATTCCCCCGTGACAGGTGATTTCAACGGTATCCTCTCCTGTATAGGAGGCGGGAGCGGTAAAGATTGTGGCGATACCGTCGTCAATAACCGTGCCCTCATGTAAAATATCGCCGTAAATCGCATATCGGGCAGGCTGTTCGGTTAGGGGGCGCTTGTTTTTTGGCGCAAAGCACCGACTGCAAATAGTGATGGCATCTTCTCCCGATACACGGATAAGAGCTACCCCGCCCTTGCCGGGCGGGGTTGATATTGCAGCGATAGTTGCTGTAAATTCTTTCACGATTGACCTCGATAAATGTGTAGGTTTTTATCTATTCTTCGTCGTCAAAATCATCGAAGGCGGTTTTCTGCTTTGTCTCCGCAGGTTTGGCGGTGCGTCTTTTGCCTTTTTTGGGACCGGTTTTGAGAGCCTTCGCCTTTTTTTCGTCTGCCTTGTCGGTTAGGTAAATTACAATTTTTCTGTTGTTTTCCGAGCCGACGGAATTGGTAGATACGCCTTCGATATTCTGTATTTCAGAGTGAATGATTCTTCTCTCATAAGGATTCATAGGCTCCAGCATGATGCTGCGGCGGTATTTTAATGCTTTTTCCGCCATGCGGCGGGCAAGGGCACGCAGGGTTTTTTCACGCTTCGCTCTATAGTTTTCGATATCGACGGTTATTTTTGTGCGTTGCTTTCCTTCACTCTTGTCAATTTTATTTGCTGCAAGATTTGTCAGATATTGCAAAGAATCAAGGGTTTCGCCGTGGTGGCCGATAAGGATACCGGCGTCATTGCCTGTAATGTTGATAAGTTTTCCTCTTTCCTCGTTTTCGCTTACCTCGACGTTGGCTTCAATATTCATGTTTTTGAGGAGAGTGTTGATAAAGAACAGGGCAGGATCTTCGGGCGTCATTTGGTATTCGACTTTAACCTTAGCCAGAACACTCCCGATGCCTAAAAAACCTTTCTTACCGATCTCAAGAACAGTGCAGTTCATGCCGTCAAAGGAATCGACACCGAGTTGCTCTTTTGCTTTTGCATAAGCTTCTTCAACGGTCTTACCCGTTGCTGTTATTTCCTTTATCATGATATGCTCCGTAAATAGCTGTTCCCAAAGGGAATAGCCATTCTTTCTTATTCGAATTTGTTTGCCGGGCTATTAGTTTAATGTATATCTTCCCCTTTTTCGTTTTTCAAAATGAGGAAGACATTGATCCGCATCGGTTATTTCTTGTTTTTCTTTTTTTGCGGCGGATCAATTTTTTGGGGGGCCTGGTCATTCTGATTGGTATCAACTGAGTCTGAATATTCGGGCTCTTCAAAATCGTTCAATGACGAATCAAATTCGGACGAGTTTTCGTCATCGTCTTCCTCGTCAATGCGGTGAAGCGAACGAACCTTTGTTTTCGACTTCTTTCTCGGTCGAGAGTTATACTCTTTTTCAGCGGCTTTAAAATCTTCTTCTGTAAACTTCGGAAGGGGCATTAACTTCGCTAAAAGCACGGACTGAAGAACGCTCAGTACATTTTGGAATATCCAGTACACACCGATGGTTGCTTCAAGAATAAAGGTAAAGTAAACGCTCATCGCAGGCATGGCGAAGTCTAAAATTTTCATGGAAGCGCCGGCATTTGCGGTAGCCTCGGATTGATAGGTGAAGCGCCTTGTAATCTTCATGCTGAAATAAGAGACAACAAATGTTAGAACCGGGATAATCAGCAGCCAGCTGAAGTTCAATAGGCTGGGTTTTTCGGTGAGATCCATGCCAAAGGCTGTAAAATTAGGCAGGACAACACTGTCAAGCTCCGGAACAGCCTGCACAAGAGAGGAATAGGCATTCTCGGGCAGGGAGCGAATGGCGTTGACCATGGTAATCTGGGATGTCTGGCCGGCAGATGTCGTAATGACCTCAGGCACGAGCTCCTTCAGCTTTGTGGCAATCTCGGTAATTGTCTCGGAGGAGAGACTGCAGATGTATTTCAGGGGATTTCTGATGATTTGATAGAGGGCCATGATGATAGGAAACTGTATCAAAAGGGGGAGACATCCGCCCATCGGATTGAAGTTTTCCCTTTGATACAAATCGAGAATTTCCTGTTGAACTTTTTGCTGGGTTACCTTGTCGGTTCGTCCGGCATAGCGTTTTCTTATGGCCGCTTCCTTGGGCTTCAGACTTGCCTGCTTAATCTGATTTTTTTGCTGCTTTATAGCCAGCGGAAAAAGAACAATTTTAATTACAATTGCAAACAAAAACAGTGCAATAACATAATTGTTTGTAATTGCATAGCAAAATTTTATAACATAACCGAACGGAATGTTTATAATATCGAACACATTCATTTCATTTTTACATTTTCACATTCCGTGAAAACCTCTCTGTTAGTTTTGTGTATCCTTGTTGCGATTTTTTCGTGGCGGCTCCTTTAGAGGGACAGGATCATATCCGCCGCGACAGAATGGGTTACAACGCAGGATTCTGTAAATTGTTAAAAAAAATCCGACAACAAAGCCGCGTTTGGTAAATGCCTCAAGGGCATATGCCGAGCAGGTCGGTGTAAATCTGCAGGTTTTGGGTTTAAGCGGCGATATGAATTTTCGATAAAGCTTTATTAAGGCAATAAAGAGATATTTCATTTTCTCAGCATATTCAGTTTTTTGAGTGAAAAGAGGAGATCGCGCTTGATATTTTGTGTCTTCATATTGACAGCCGCTTCTCGTGCAACGATAACAACCAGATAGCCTGTCCGGATGCCCACCTCTTTGTCTATTTGCCGATAAGCTTCTCTTATAATACGTTTTACGCGATTGCGGATCACTGCGCCGCCCAGCTTTTTGCTGACAGTGAGTCCGATGCGATTTATTCTGACTTTTTCGGGGTTTGCCCGCCTTAGTCGTTCTGCAGCGTAATCGTTTAATATATAAACTGCAAGGCTGCGGCACACAAATCTTTTCCCCTTTGCGTACGCTTTTGAATACAAATGATTTTCACTGATTGCGCGGTATTTCACCGTTCATCCCCGCTTCCGTAATGTTAATAATATCATTGATAACATAGGCAGAATTTCGAAATCCTATCATTGTTGGTTTGTTGTTAGCCAAAGGTTGAGTTGACTCTGTTTTGATTAAAAATCAAAAACCCCGACAGAGCTCATTGATGAGGTATCGGAGATTTGGCTTAAGGCCACCGGTGCGCTGTACGACAAAGGCGCACCGCGCTGTCTTAAAGTCATATTTTGTTGGCAGAACCATCCGATAGGCTCGGATCAAAGCAGCTCGATGTATATTTATATGGCAATGGGTACAAAAGTTGACAGGGTCAAAACACCATTGCTAACAAGACATAGCCGCTTAGTGAGTAAGCCTTGCTCTGTTCTTAGCGCGCCTTCTTTTAAGAACTTTACGGCCGTTGGAAGTCCGCATTCTCTTTCTGAAGCCGTGTTCCTTTTTTCTTTGGCGTTTCTTAGGTTGATATGTCCTCAGCATATTGGCACCTCCTTGTTTTTATATCGGAAGCGAAATGTTTGTATTCACATAACGTCACAGTATATTATTGCATATTAACGAAATAATGTCAAGAGTTTTGCTGCAGATATTTGTATTAGCATTTGCAAAAAGCCTACTATTAAACATAAATTAACAAAAAATTAAAGTACTTTTGACAAAAACTCAATAGTTCGGGGATTTTTGGGGTTACTGAAGAACTCGGAGGGAGGGGCTTGCTCGGCAATCACGCCGTTATCCATAAACAGGACACGGGTAGCAACCTCACGGGCAAAGTTCATCTCGTGGGTGACGACTACCATTGTCATGCCGTCCTCGGCAAGTTCACGCATCAGATCCAGCACCTCGCCTACCATCTCAGGGTCAAGGGCTGAGGTTGGCTCGTCAAAAAGCATAACCGTAGGATTCATCGCAAGGGCACGAATAATAGCAACACGCTGTTTTTGTCCGCCGGAAAGTTGGCTCGGATAGGCGGTGGCCTTGTCAGAAAGACCGATTCGGGCGAGCAGCCTTACCGCATTCGCCTTTGCCTGTTCGGGGGTATGCAGTTTTAATTGCACAGGAGCGAGGGTGATGTTGTTCTCGATGGTAAGATGGGGAAAGAGGTTGAAATGCTGGAACACCATGCCCATTTTCATTCTTACCTCATTGATATTGCAATTCGGCGCGGTGATGTTTTTACCCTCGAAGGTAATAGTACCGCTTGTCGGGACCTCAAGCAGGTTGAGACAGCGGAGGAAGGTGCTTTTGCCGCTGCCCGAAGGACCGACAATGACTACCTTTTCCCCTTTTTCTATCGTTTCATTAATGCCGCACAAAACATGATTTGTGCCAAATTTTTTATGCAAATTACTAACGGTTATCACTTTTGCGCAGCCACCTTTCAAATTTATTAAGCAAATAGGTAAAGATCATTACAATGACCAGATAAATCAGGGCAAGTACGGTGTAGGGAACAAAAACGTCATACATTCCGGCAACAATATTTCGCGTTGCACGGGTGAGGTCAAGCACTGTGATAAACCCGGCTACCGAGGTCTCCTTTACAAGGAGAATAAACTCGTTGCCAAGGGTGGGGAGAATATTCTTTATCGCTTGGGGAAGGACGATTTTTGTCATGGTTGTTCCATAGGTTAGCCCAAGGGAGCGGCCTGCCTCGGTCTGCCCCTTATCAACAGCTAAGATGCCGCTTCGGATTATCTCGGCAACATAGGCACCGGAATTGATGCCGAATACGCAGACGGCTGTTAGCAGCGGATCGATACGGTATTTAGCAAGAATTCCGAAATAAATCAGTAAAAGCTGTACGACAACAGGCGTGCCGCGTATAACTGTTATATAAACCGTGGCAAGAAGATCGAGAAATTTGCCGATTATGCCTTTTTTTGGTGTGACCTTGATGACCGCTATGATGGTACCAAGGAAAATACCGATAATAAGAGCACCTACCGCAATAATCATTGTGTTTTGCAGTCCGGTTATCAGCAGCTTATAATCGTTGTTTTTAATAAAGGCAACATAAAATTTGTGAAAAAAGTTATCAAACATAAGTTTTGTTTCCTATTCTTGTACCGGGTGATTAACAAAGTGCAATGGGAGGATGGAGGCAAACGTTTGGAAAACCATCGATTATGATATGGACATGAGATCGGCTCGCATAGCGGCGCCGCCCCCGGTGGCACAGATGGTTAAGAGGGTAAAGCAGAAAATACAAGTGCGCACATCTGATTTCTACGCTCGAAAATGCTGTATGTATTATGTGATAATTGGGGGGCAGACACAAGGCCTGCCCCCTTTTATTTCGCTGTGTCGCGCTTATTTTATGTAGTCAATTTTCCAAGTATCAAAGATTTCGTGAAGCTTTCCGTTGTCGCGGATCTTTTCAATAGCTGCGTCAATCTTTTCCTTAAGCTCGGTATCACCCTTCGGGATGGCGATGCCGTATGACTCGGTGTTAAGTGCAACATCAATGATTTTTGCATCGTCGCTGCTTTTGACAACATTTTTAGCAACTGTGTCGTCCATAATAATGACGTCTATAGAACCGTTCTTAAGTTCGACGATTGCAAGGGAGATATTATCATAAGCGGTAACGGTGGCATCTTTAATGCCGGCAAATCCCCAATCTTCGTCACCCTTTGCATAATATTCACCGGTAAAGCCGGTGCAAACACCGATTTTCTTGCCCTCAAGCTGAGAGTCAAGCTCTTCCTTTGTTGTGCCGGTGAAGATGGTGTCATCCGATTTTGTAATCAAAATTTGGGAGGTTTCGTAGTAGGGGATTGAAAAATCAACCGATTCTTTACGCTTGTCGTTGATTGTTAAACCGGAAATTGCAACATCGCAAGCGCCGCTCTGAACAGAGCCGATAACCCCTTCAAAATCCATGTTTCTGAATTCAACTGTTTTGTTCAGCTCTTCGGCGATAAGCTTGATAATATCGGCATCGGCACCAATAACATTTTGATTTGAGTCAAGATCCTCCCACGGTGGAAATTCAGCGTTTGTTGCTACAACAAGAACGTTATCCTTCTTTCCGCAGCTGCCGAGCATAATGCCGGTGAAAAGCAAGACCATGCACATGAGCATAGAAAAGATTTTTTTCATAGCTATTACCTCAATAATATAGATTTGCGTGAAATTTTCACACTTATAAGACTAATACTTATACAATGATAATGGATAATTTCTAAAATGTCAAGTCAATATTCGATATTTATGCGAAATTTTATGCATAGAGTTATTTTTCCCGGCTGTTTTCATTAAGTTCCCCTCTAAGAAATTTAACGGCACGTTCGATGGCGTCCTTAGCGTTGTGCCAGGGTTCGTTTTCATAGCGATAATCAAATTTTTTACAAAACCAGCTGACATCGTTATTAAGCTCATCAAAATACGTAAGAACAATGTCTGAAGAAATACGGTAAAACTCGGCATAAGCCTTTTTTGGAAGCTTGTGTCTGGCATATTCGAGCAGGCGTCTGTAGTGGGACAGGCAAAAATAGGGTTGCTCTTTGTATTTTTGTTTAAAGGCTTCTTCCTCGTTCCAAAGGGCAACGGTATTTTGGATGATGCGATCAAAATGATAGTTGACTTTGCTGCAAATATAGCAGGTATTCTCATACTTCTCAAGTCTCTTCAGAGGCTCGGAACCGGGAGAACCTAAAAGGGCGTAAATCCCCTTACCGCTGATATCATCACGCAGCTCGGCCATGTGGCTCTCAAGAATGAGGGCGAGGGAGAGCCGATTTCCCCGTCCCATCATTTGGTTGTAATGGGATTTGCAAAATCCCTTGTTATTCATTTGAATGCGAATGTCCGGCTCCATCATGGGAGCGCCGAGGGATAGCTCCAGTTCGTTCTCCTCAAGTTTTCTGTATAGGGCGCAGAGGGGGCACCCAAGGGACTTTTCGTCTCTGGATGCGTCAAATGCTTCGTTAATCGGAATGGTATAGATGCGTTCCATTGTTATCCTGCTTTCTTTTACGGTTGATTTTTTTATGGCTGGTATAGTATAATATAATATAGATATATAAAGTTTTTTACATAGGATTTAAGTTATGTCGATAAATTATACGGTGGACAAGGTTTATACCGGGGTGTCCCGTGACCGCCTGCAGCTTCCCTGCGTTATTGTAGAAACCGAGAATTATTCGGTGGACAAGACCTTTGACTGCGGGCAGTGCTTTCGCTTTAACAAAGTGCCCTCCTCCTCATATGGGATTGAATATGAGGGGGTCGCTTTTGGGAGGTATATTCGAGTAGCACAGGATCATCCAAATGAAATAATCATTATCAATACAGACCTTTCAGATTATGAAAAAATATGGAAAAAATATCTCGGTCTTGATATCGACTGGGGGGCTATTGAGCGTCATCTGATCTCCCGGAGGGAGGATGACGGGATTATGGAAAAAGCCGCTCGATTGGCGGGGGGTATTCGTATTTTGCGTCAGGAGCCGTGGGAGACTCTTTGCTCTTTTATTATATCACAAAACAACAATATTCCGCGCATTAAAAAAATTATTGAATCGATCAGCGAAAGGCTCGGAACTCCCATCGATTGTCCCGACGGCATCACAAGATACGCCTTTCCCACGGATAGGGCGATATTGATGGCAGGTATTGAAACTCTGATGGCGACGAATACCGGGTATCGGGCGAAATATTTGTATGATGCGGCGAGGCTCAGCGTTGACAGGAAAATCGACTTTTTGAGTATCGAAAAAACGGACGACCTTGATACCTGTGCCGCCATCCTGCGTCAGATAAAGGGAGTCGGACCGAAGGTAGCCGCCTGCGTGCTTCTTTTCGGGTTTGGAAAGCTGGACGCTTTTCCGGTGGATGTATGGATCAGGCGATCTCTTAAGCGGCATTTTTCGGGGGGACTTGATCTGTCCGTTTTGTCTCCGTATGCGGGGGTTGCTCAGCAGTATTTATTTTATTATACGCGTTACATAGAAGGCAGGGATTAATTAAGCGGTTTTTTAAAAATATAATTGCAAGAGGTTGAAAGATGAGAGTATTAATTTTTTCTGTAACAGCAGGAGAGGGACATAATTCGACGGCTGTCGCCCTTCAGGCCTGTCTAAATGAAAGGAATATTGACTGTGATGTACTGGACACATACGGCTATGTTAATCGTATGCTTCGCAGTACGGTGGCAAAAGGATATCTCTTATCAACAAAAAAAGCAAAAAGAGCCTATTCCGGCGTCTATAGGATGGCCGAAAAAAGACACTACAATGCGAACCGTATGTCCCCGGCGCGGTTGGCGAACACGATGATTGCCAAGAAGATTATGCAATATATTTCAGCGAGCAAGCCCGATGTTATCGTATTTACCCATGTCTTTGTAGGAATTGTCCTTGACGTCCTTAAAAAGAAAGGGAAAATAAAGGTGGACACTATTGGTATCGTGACCGATTTTACGATGCATCCGTATTGGGAAGAATCCCTCCATATTGACTTTATTGTTACGGCAAACGAGCTTTTGACGATGCAGGCTAGGAAGAAGGGGTTTACCGACCAGCAGATCCTTCCCCTGGGCATTCCGATTAACCCTAAGTTCTCAATGAGTGTAACACCGGCGCAGGCAAGGGAGACGATCGGTCTTGATCCTGATAAGCCTACCCTGCTTATTATGAGCGGAAGCATGGGATACGGCGATATTGCGCGGTCTATCCGTAATCTTGATAAAATTGACATTGATTTTCAGATTATTTCGGTTTGCGGGAACAATCAGGACGCAAAGATGGAAATCGACCGGCTGATAACAAATAAGAAAATTGTTAATTACGGGTTTGTGAACAACATCGATTTGCTGATGGATGCCGCGGACTGCATTATTACAAAGCCGGGAGGACTGACAACCTCTGAGGCGATGGCTAAGAGGCTGCCGATAATTGTTGTTAATCCTATACCCGGACAGGAGGAGAGGAATGCCGAGTTTTTGGTAAACAACGGTGTTGCTATGCTTACAAGCCCCACCTTTACATTGACCGAGGCGGTTTATCAGTTCTTTACCAATCCCAGGCGCATTGAAGTGATGCGGCAGAGCATTGATCTTATAAGAAAGCCTAATTCTACAACCGATGTTTGCGAATTCATTGTTGAGCGTGCGCAAACCAAGCGCGGGCTTTTGTGATATAAGGTTAATTCAACCTTTGCTATGTAGATTTGTTTTCGATAAAACCGGTGTAATGGGATGTAATCGAATTTTATGCTAAGGGCAGCGTTTCAGCTGCCCTTAGCTGTTTTTGCGGCAAGGGCGGCATTCTCGACAGCTTTTTTAAGGAAAGCTTGCCGTGTTTTTTTCATATTGGTTTGATAAGTCGCCTTGTTTTCGAGAAAATCTTCTACAAGAGAGATAATTCCCTCTTTGTCAATGGAATGGCAAACAAAGGCGCCGGGCAGGTCGGCATAATTTAAAAAGGCGTTGATCTTCGGGTCATAGGATAATCCGATTATCGGGATTGAGGCGTTGAAGGCGTATATTAGGATGTGCAGCCGCATGCCGATGACAAATTCCATCCGCTGAAGAATACCGACAATCTCGGAAGCGGATACTCTTTCAATCAGCAGGCTGCTTTTGGAGGTGCGCCGATATATTCGATGGCAGACAGACATATCATTTGATGGCTGCATAGGAATGAAAACCGGATATAAATCAAAAGTTTCTGTAATCTGGTTGATCAGATGCGCCATCTTGTCTTCAAAATCCTTCTGTTTGCCGGGATTATACCTCTTCAAATTTTTTGGGAAGTCTCTGAGAGAAACCGCAAAATATCGCCGTCCCTCGATAAATCCGGTTTTGTTCATAATAAAATCAATTCGTTCTTCATCGCAAGTATTGATGCAAACAGCCGGATCGATTGTGATTTTCACGTGATCGAGCCTTGCGCCGAGCCTTTTCAGCTCATTGTAAGAGGTTGGCTCGCGAAGGGTGACAATATCGGAGATATTGACAAGATATCGAACGATTGATTGTCCGAGTCTGCCATAGATAGGACCGATCCCGTTTGAATAAAGCATTATGCGCAGATTGTTGCGCTTTGCCAGCTTTATAATGGCGGCATAGTATAGCAGCGACTTTGCGCTTGTTGCGTTTTGAAGCAGGCTGCCTCCTCCGCTGATAAGCAGGCGGTTTTTTTTCATTTCACGAAGAATTTTTATAATATGTGTTCGTTTAATGCACCTGATTCCGAATGTTTTGGACAGTTTTTTCGGGTTATTACAAAGGACTGTGATGCCGAGAGAGGGATCCTCCCCCCGGAGACCGTTTATAATAGAGGATAGCACCGAGTCGTCGCCGACATTGTCAAAACCATAGTAGCCGCTGATGATGACATCCCTTTTGTCAGGTTTTATTTGTATGCGCCGATGATAAACCTGCTCATAGTCGTGAGCCATCCTTGCTGCCGAGTAATCGGCAAGGATCACTTCCCGGTTTTGCCGACCAAGCCTTTTCAGATAATCGGCGGGGCTGTCAAGAAGAGTGCATAGATCGCTGAGGAGCCGATTGATATCCGGTAGGGGGCAGCCACGGCAGCAGAAGTTTGTTTTATATGCATCAGGGAGATTGTCTGTATCGAGAATGCCGAGATAGCCCTCGTTTCCCGCAAGGATAAGGGGTTTTTCGGCGGACATGGCCTCAAGGGCCGCACGGGATACCCCAACGAAAACTGTAGATGCAGCAATAAATTTTTCGATATCGGTGCGGGAGCCGGGGAGAATGACAACCGAACGATCTGCATCACGATTAATTTTTTCGGCTAATGCCCGGATGTAATCAAGCTCGTCTCTCTCTCCGGATAAAACGCTGCCCCCCACAAGCAGAATTTCGATATCGGGATAGCGTGCGTAAAGGGACGGGGCAAGCTCTGCAAGCATACGGGAGACAGCGGCACGGCTTTTGTCCATGCGGCTGATGCAGACAATCCGACGAGCGCCCTTTGCGAGTTGAAACTCTCTGGCGATGTCCGAATAGTCGATATCGCCGCCGAAGGTGTCGGTGTCAATCCCGTTGATGGTGACCGAGATGTTGTCAGGATAAATATTGTATGAATCGATGAGATATTGCTTGATGTCCTGGCTGACGGCAAGAGTATAATCGCCCCAATTAGTTAAACGTCTCAACAACGGGTTAGTTTTAAACACCCAGTGTGCCGTTGTGATAAAGCAAAAGGGAAGCCGACGCCGAAGCAATCCGCAAATAAAGGCGGGGATACGAGCGTGAGCATGAACAATATCAAATTTTTCATGTAAAATCAGCCTATAGAGCTTTGTGTAGCTTTTGCAGATAGCTACAGGTTTTTTTGTATGAAGGGGTACCCTTATATGGCGGATGCCGGCCTCCTCAAGCCTTTTAACAAAGACACCTCCGTTGGAGGCAACAAAAACCTCGTGACCGTTTGCAACAAGGGCGCGGGACAGCTCCAGCAGATGGGTTTCGGCGCCGCCGATATCCATTTGCATAGTGGTCATCAGTATTTTGTATTTTGTTTTTTTCGGTGTTTTCAACAGAAAAGCTCCTCCCTCGGTCGGCTGCATTTTTTGCAGAGTATAGTAATTAAAGAAGGAATCAGCTTAGAAAGGATTATCTATAGGAATATTGCCATTATTATAGCAAATAATACCGATGAAAACAATAAAATTGTATCAGATTTACATAAACCGATTTGTTTTAGGTCAAAATGTGAGATACAGCTGCTATTTTTTGTCCGAATTAACAAAACATCTTGATAAAATTGGAACAGTATGTAATAATTAATTATAATCATAATTTATGAAGGGTGGATTGTTATATGAAATTAGGTGTACTAACAGTTTTATATGGAAACAAGTCCTTAGATGAGACCCTGGCTCATCTTAAGTCTTTAGGTGTACAGAGTGCGGAAATAGGTTGCGGAGGATATCCGGGGAAGGCGCATTGTGACCCGAAGGTTCTGCTTGCCGACAAGGAGAAGCTGGAGGCCTTTAAAGCAACTTTTGTCAAGCACGGTATCGACATTTGCGCCCTCGCGGCTCATGGCAATGCGGTGCATCCCGATAAAGCCGTTGCGAAAAAATTCGACGATGATTTTCGCTTTGCGGTTCTGCTTGCCGAGCAGCTGGGTGTCGATACTGTTATTACCTTTTCGGGCTGTCCCGGCGGTGCTCCGGAGGACAAAACTCCCAACTGGGTAACCTGTGCATGGCCGGATGATTATGGACGAATTCTTGAATATCAGTGGAATGAGGTGCTTATCCCTTATTGGAAGGAAGCGGCCGCATTCGCAAAGTCTCACGGTGTTACAAAGATTGCCTTCGAGATGCATCCAGGATTCTGTGTGTACAATCCTGAGACCCTTCTCCGCCTGCGTGCTGCGGTGGGAGATTCGATAGGTGCGAATTTCGACCCCTCCCATCTGATTTGGCAGGGAATTGATCCGATACTTGCTATTCGAGAGCTTAGAGGCGCTATTTATCACTTCCATGCGAAGGATACCAGAGTGGATAAATACAACACGGCTAAAAACGGCGTGCTGGATACAAAGAGTTTTGGAGATACCAATAACCGCTCATGGCTCTTCCGTACTGTCGGATTTGGTAATGACCTTTTGTATTGGCGTGATATGATGAGCCAGCTTGCCATTGCAGGCTATGATAAGGTTGTCAGCATAGAGCATGAGGATGCCCTGATGTCCGATGATGAGGGATTGGCAAAGGCTGTCGAATTTCTCAAACAGGCAATGCTCTTTGAATCGAGAACAACAGGACTACACTGGGCATAAAATTAAATATTTATCGAAAAATCGCCTTGAGGTAGATACCTTAAGGCGATTTTTATCTGCTTGTGCTGTTATAGTCTCCCGTGGCTGAGAAGCAGTTGGTTTCCCCGAAATTCAAGAATCCCGTAGGTCGGCCGTGCTGTTACAGGACGACCTAAACTGCCCGGATTAAACAGATAAAGGGGCTTCTCACCATTTGAAGAAGGGAGATATTGACATAAGGGGAGATGGGTATGACCGAAAAGTAAAAGGTCTGCCGATTTTGCTCGGGAATAGGTTGTCGCGCGGGTCAGCCCGCCTTTTACCCCTAATGTGTGGCCGTGCATAAGGAGAATCCTGTGTTCCGAAATTTTCAGCAGGCGATGGGGAGAGGGATTGGTATCAGACGGGTCGCAATTGCCGGGAACGGTTACTATTGTCAGAGTTGTATAAAGAGAGGGGTAGCGGTGGATATCCGCAATACCGTCTCCAAGATGGATAAGATAATCGGCATCTTTATGCTTTTTCAGAATAATGGGAAGGGAGCTGATGTTTCCGTGTGTGTCCGAGATTATAATGGCTTTTGTTTTCGGGATAAGGGAAGGTTTGTTCATAAAATCAGGCGATAGTCAAAGATCTGGATTAGTTTACCGATCTACTTTTAAGCTTGTGACTATATTTATCCTTTGCAGAATTTTACGCAGAAAAATCCGGTGTTGCTTTTCGAATTCAATTAAAATATCGTAAATTCGGTGAACACCCCCGGCATAGGCAGCATATACTGTCCCTGAGAGTGAAAATTGAAATTTTCTTTGTCTTGATTGTTTATTAACAAAATAGGCGATAAAAATAACAAAAATAATTAAAATGGATTATTTCCGGAAAAGGAGCAGATATATGCATCTTGATAGAAACGCCTTACAGAAAATTTTACAACAGAGTGATGCTCAGCTGTGGCAGACAATACGTATGATAGCGGCACAGTCGGGGGTGGATTTACCGATGGGGGCATTGAGTCCGAGTGATATGGCCGCGCTTCGGTCAGCGCTCGGGCGGGCAACCGATTCGGATATCGAGCGTGCGCTGAAAATGCTTGACAACTATCGCAAGCAGTAAAATATTGGTCAAGGATGTCAAGTTCTGAACCGGATGGCTCTGTTTTACGGCATCCTTAGAACAAAGTCGGAAAGGCATGGGTGAAAATGAATACAAATTATGATTCGCAACAAAATCCCACTGCGGGACAGCCGTCTATATTACAGTCGCTGTTGTCAAATCCTGCGGCGATTTCGGCTATACTGTCCCTGATTAAACCAAAGACAGAAGCAACACCGGCCGCAGCGCCTGCCGGATTATTCAATACCCAGTCGGCGCAGTCAGGGGGTATTGGACAACTGTTATCAAATCCCGCTTTTCTACAGCAGCTGCCAACTCTCCTGACAGCGTTAGGACCATTATTGGGGCAGCAAAATGCGCCTCCTGCCGTTGAAACCTCCTCTGTTGTTGCCCATGATCCGGAAAGGGATAATCAAACGCTCCCTGCCGGTGATAATAATTCGGTGTTGGCGGGCAACTTTAACCCCTCTCCGCTACGCGGCGGGGAACCGTTGTCTGCCCTGATTCCTTATCTTTCTTCCTATAGTCCGGCGCCCTTTGGAGTAACCGACAGAAGAAAGGCGTTGCTTCTGGCACTTAAGCCCTTTGTCGGACAAGAAAGAGGGGATGCGATTGATTACATAATCAAAGTCACCGAGCTGACAGAAATGTTCAGAAAACACTGACCGCAGGATATTTGCATGAGAGCGGATCATCACAACCAAAGGGGGGATATTTTTGTACAGCCGCAATTTATACGGAAGAAGCTATAGTGAAGAGCGTCCTTTTGTTATTCCGAGTAATTATAGAGGGAATGCTTTTGAGGAAAAGGTTATTGTGGAGGAGCCTGACAACGACAAAAAAGAGAAGAAAAATCGGGCAGAGGAGAAAACTGAAGGAAGCCGCAAAATCATTTCCCTTGATCAAGAGAGAAGTCATTTTGGGAAAGAGGCAGAAAGGGAGAAAACCGACAAGGCTTTGGATATTTCGGAGCCTGCTGAGGCGGTGCAGACGGTTGCCGGTGAAAAGCAAACCGAAAAAAAAGCCAATGCCGGATTGTTTGGTAATGGTTACAGCTTGAATTTTGAGGACATTGTTCTCATCGGGATCCTTCTTTTGCTGTCTTTGCAGGAGGGGAATGAGGATTTGCTCCTGGCACTTGCATTGCTGCTTCTTATATCATGACAGCATAGGAGTGGGAGAGGCAAAAATGTATATAATAGACCGCACTGTATAAATCGGCACCGCACAATGGCCTTGAAGCTTGTGCGGTGTCGATTTGAAATTTAAAAAAGGATTTGTGCTGCATCAATATAAATTGAGTCGAATTGATCTGCATGGTTGGCTTTAAATCCGAGGGTGCCGATATCGCTGTCATTTATAGTAAAATGAAAGACAAGCCGCTTTAATTCGGCCCCTTCAATTGAATAGGACAGGTTAAAACCGCATTGCTTAGAAATTGAGGAGGCTAAGACCAGATTGAGGCAGCCGTCCGGCATTAGCTCGGCGAGAGAGCAGATTCTGGAGTTGTACTGCGCAATAACCGACAGGTCTACGTGGGTGCTTATATCAATGTTATAAGTTTTTGACCGCTTTGAGGCCTGCAGACAGATTTTTCGGTCAAGGGAAAATTCTCCAAGATATGAGGCAAGCGCCGTCATCATAACCAATAACCCGCAGGGATTAATCGATGCATAATCAGAGCTTTTTACACTTGACGCAAATTCGGCTGTGACATCGCAATCGATTAGTCTAATTTTTGGGATCATATATGTTACCCAAAAATCAATAAAACCGATAAAGCGATAGGGCATCTTTATCAGTGAACGCTTCATTTTTGTATAGCCAAAGCAGGAGCAAATGAGCAGCTTTGCGCTGAAAACCTGGGCATACATATCGGCAAGGGCGTCGGTTGAGGCGTTTTCCGCCGGAGTATCTTCGGTGATGTGGTAAAGCGCATTCAACGTTTCTTCGGTGATGTAAGGCTCAAGAGAGATCGTGTTGTATAGCTTTTTCAGCAGAGCATAGTCGCCGGAAAGAAGCATAAAGGCACGAAGAATTACGTTATCTGCGGTGTGCTGCTCAAAAATAGCCGTTTCTCTTTTTGATCCGATGTTAAGGCGGAGAATTCCTTTACGATCAAGACCGGCATAGCCTCCTACAAGAGATTTGTACCGTGTCATATCGGATTCATCGATAAGATTAAGAATGGATGTTCCGGGGTTTTCTTCTGGGAAGCGAACTCTTGCCGTGTCGTTGCGATAGACGATTATATCATCTTTGTCAGCGACAAAGATGGGGATTTTGGGTATTTTAGGAATGTTATAGAAGGTTGTGTGCATTGATTGTATCATTCCTTCGTTTAATCATTTTATATATACCATTATAGTATCGGGCTATCGGAGTTTAAGGATTTTCGGTAAAAAGGATCTGATAATTGTGAACCGCCCCGTCATGGAGAAGGGAAAGCCTCTCGTCAAGGGTGGCAGAATCGGATGCTGAGATCATGGCGCGCATATTATATTTAGAAAAAAACAGAGAGGCATTGTCAAGCAGGGTCTTGTAGTCGGCGGTTTCGATGCCCGTCATGTCCAGAACAATGAAATCTGCAAATTCCGAAAGGGTATGATAAAAAATAGAGGAGTTGCTTGCAAAAACAGTATCGGGCAGGACGGCGACACCAACTAAAAGCTCAGGATATTTTTGATGAATTTCGGCATACAGATTGGCAATCCAGTCAATCGTGGACGCCGTGGGATATAGACCGGTCAACAGAATTTCGTCAACGCCGGCGGCGTGAAGCTCGCCTAGGAGGGCCAGCTCATAGTTGCGTATAAAATCAGCCTTGTATCCTTGGGTGTTCGTAATTCTTGACTCAAAGCACCCGCAGATGTATAGCCTTTCTCCGTGCAGTATTGAGATGAGGGTTTCCGGGTCTATTTGCTGCTCTGTATCGGTTGCTGCCGGAGGGTCGGTTAGGATGTCAGGACTTTGTGGATATGCCGCAATTTTTGACGCATAGAGAGGCTGCCCTTCATTATCCAGCAGGGATAAGGCGACAGCGCTGTATCCCTCCGCCTTTATGCGGGTGATTTCTGCATTGAAAAGGGTTGAATCAAAAGGGCGGCTTAAGGTTAATGACAGAGCAGCGACCGGGGGGGCCTTTTCGCGGGAGGAGGAGGGCTTGGCAGTTTCGGTTGTGTTGCTGTCAGTGGTGGTATCGGGGAATAGGAGCTTGCTTTCTTCTGCCTTTTTTTTAAGATGGTGACCGTATAGGATGGTTAGAACGACGCAGAGCAAAAAGGAAAGGAGGACGGCAAGCAGCTTTTTGTTAATTTTAAACTTCTTCTTTTTGTATCCGAAATGTCGGCTCATAAGACCTCTTGACCCTCCCTTTTTTTCTATTGAACAGTCTTAATACTCAGGGATTTGTAAAACTCAGTGGGAACATGATTTAGCGTTTTCTTTTTTTCTTCTATGATGGAGTAAAATTCAGAATTCAGATATTTTAACTTAAGTTCATCAAAATGCTTTGAAATGTATGTGGACGATTTAGGAAGCCTTTTGATAATATGAAAGCCGAGATAGGTTTCCACAACATCACTGATCTCGTTAACCTCCAACTCGTAGGCGGCCTTTTCAAAGGCCTCGATCATATCAAGGGGGGTGATATAATAGCCATCGGTTGTCATGAGATAGTCCTCGCTGTAGTCCCTGATAAGGGAGTTGAAATCATCGCCTGACAGCGCCTTAGCTAAAACATCTTCGGCGAGCGCACGATTGTCATCAATGTCGTCCCCTTCGTCGTTTTGGATTAGAATATGGACAACCCTGATCATACTATCACTGTTCAGATAGGTCATCACGCTTTCCTCGTCGCTGGGAATTATGTTGAGCCCTGTGGTTAAGACGGCGTATAGCTCTGATTCACACTTGTCAAGACCCATAAAAAATCGAAAGGTGCTGTCATTCATATTTTTGGAGGCAAGCTCTTTCAGATATTTATCGCGACCGCCGAATTCGTTAATTGTTTCAACAATAAAATCGTTGACATATTCCTTAACGACTGCATCGTTTATGTTGATACCGTATTCATTGCATAGGGAAAGGGTGGCATAGACCCCTTTTAGCGCGGAAATTACTGCTTTTTCCAGCTCTGCTTCAAGCTCGGCGGCTTGCGGTCCGTCCCAGATCGTTGGATTGCCATCCTCTATTTCCTTTTTATAGTTTAAGAAGAAATAGCGATATTGCTCATAGGGTACCTCAAAGCCATCAATTGTCATTACCACGCGGAGATCATCTTCGGTGCTCGGGATAGGGGCATATTTTTTCCCGCAGGCAGAAAGTCCGGTGATCCCCATGCAAATAATGATAAGCACCGTTATTGCACGAAGAAACCCGGTGCGTAATTTGGTTATATATACCATGTGTTTGGAATCTCCTTATATTTTAAGTATCCTCTATTATATACACTCAATATTACAATATTGTGAATAACCTGCTTTTTTTGTCGGCTTCATGTAAAAGATTTACAAATAGAGGTTATATAGCAGTTTTTTGTATGCAGCCCTTTAAATTATTTTTGCGGTATGCTATAATGAAGTATGATTAGAATGATATATTTGCACCTTTAGGATAAAAAATAAAGAAAGGGAATTATTCTCCCCAAATCCGGGGTTGAGTATTTGTCGGATTATTATGGAAGAACAATATTCGGTAACCTTATCAGCAATAAAAGATGAGTTCGGTTTAGAGTTTAAATATCTGCCTGACGCCCCCGATAATATTCTAATTCATACGCCGGAGGTAAATCGTCCGGGGCTGCCGCTTGCCGGCTTTTTTGATCATTTTGAACGGGCGCGAATCCAGATTATAGGCAAAGTGGAGTATCTGTATCTTCGACAACTGGATAATGACAGTTTAATAGCTAGCCTTGATGCTTTTTTCTCAAAGAGACCTGTGGCGGTTATTGTGACAACAAATTTGGAGGTCTTTCCTGAGATGATTGACTACGCCCGCCGCTTCAAGGTGCCCCTACTTAGCACAAAGGAGGCTACCAGCAGTTTTATGGCAGCTTTGATTGCATCGCTGAATGTCAGTCTGGCGCCGCGTATCACCCGTCATGGCGTGCTTGTAGAGGTATATGGCGAGGGTATCCTTATTCTAGGGGACAGCGGTGTCGGGAAGAGCGAAACCGCTATCGAGCTTGTAAAACGCGGACATCGGCTGATTGCCGATGATGCCGTCGAGATTAAGCGCGTTTCGGCAAAGACCCTTGTAGGCAGCGCGCCTGAGATTATTCGCCACTATGTGG
>JAAYQM010000105.1 GCA_012519315.1 Clostridiales bacterium
AAGCGGGGCTCATAAACCGCCCCTTGTATCAAATAACCGCATAGGATCCCCGCCGTAACAAACAACACAACACAAATAGCAAGTGTAACAGAGACTGCCTGATATTTTCTGCGGTTGGTTTCATAATTTTTTCCGGCAAGCATCCCCTCTGTGTCGAAACGGCGGGTGAGAAAGGTCCGAATCTTGCTTTCTTTGTAAGAGAGGTTGATGCTTCGAATCGTTTTCACCGCCGATATTTTCTCAGCCTTGCGAGCCGGTATATAGGCTGAAATTACTACCGCCAAAAAGCCGACTAAAGCCGATACCAACAGGGCCTTTGTTGTAACAAAGAGCTGAATCCCGGTTTCTTTTGAGGCAAAAAAGGGCAGAATAATACCCATATTCGGCAGAACCAGGACATTAATGCATATCCCTCCGACAATACCGAGAGGGATTCCCACCGCGCTGATAAGGAACGCCTCAAAAAGAACAACAAGCCGCTTTTGCCATTTTCCGGCGCCGAGGGTCGTGAGAAGAACGAATGTTTTTTTCCTCTGACCAAGGGCGATAACAAAGGCATTATAAATTAAAAGTATAGAAATGAGGACAATAAAAATGACAACCGCATTGACAAGCTCGGTTATATTCGCCTCATCCCTTATAGCACCGATAGCCGCAAGATACTCATGATTCAACAAAGCAGTTGTATCATATGTATTATTGATACTATTTATATAGCCAAATTCGGCTAACAAGTCTTCTGCCTTCTTCGGGTTGTGAACCCTCAGCACAACATTGTACAGATCAGCCTGTCCGCATCCGATCGTAATCAGACCGCCGACAGGGGCGCTTGTGTTATAAATGCCGCAAACCGTATATTCTCTTTTCACGCTTCGACCGTCGGGAAATGTGAGATCTAAGGAGATTTTATCCCCGATTTGATCATACAGAGGGGCAAAATCATTAACATCGTAGGAATGAATCATGATTTCGTCCTCCCTTTGGGGCAAGGAGCCTGAAATCATCTCAAAGGGAATAACAGAAAAAAGCTCCGGGCTAAAGCCGTAGACCGGAATCTCTCGATGAACATTAGTATACCCCGCCGTTTCGCAAATCCAGCCCGCCTCTACCATATCCCTGCCTACAAGCTCTGTGACGGCGCCTTTGTCAAGATTTTTTACAATTCCGTGCCAATCCCCTCTCTCCTCAAAGACAAGCCGCTGCAAAAAAACAGACAGGCTGGAAAAAAAGATGATAACCATGCTGATCATCATTGTCGAGAGCAGTACACTTACCACGGACAAAACGGTAACCGGCAGGTTTTTCCTCAAATTACGCAGGGCAAACCGAAAAAGCTTTCTCATTTTATATGTTATATACCATGACCTGCGCTCTGTCATTATCGTATCCCCCTTCGTCATGCTTCATTTTTGCAGAATTTTTACTTATGTATCTCGGTCTTATCGCCGATGATTAATCCGTCCCGAATCTCAATGATTCGATTTGCCATTCTTGCAATACGCTTGTCATGGGTGATTACGATAAGGGTCTGTCCGTATCTTTCGTTTGATTTTTTTAGGATGCTCATAATCTGTTCCGAATTCCGGGAGTCAAGATTCCCTGTCGGTTCGTCAGCCAAAACAATGTCAGGAGATGTCACAAGCGCCCGCGCTACCGCCACCCTCTGCTGCTCCCCTCCCGACAATTGATGGGGATAATGGTAGCGCCGCTCGGTCATGCCCAGTAGTAAAAACAGCTCCTCAAGCTTTCTATCATCAAGCTTTTTACCGTCGAGCTCAAGGGGCAGCGCAATATTTTCCTTAGCGTTCAACACCGGTATGAGATTGAAAAACTGATAAATAATGCCCACCTGTCGACGGCGATAGAGGGTAAGCTCTCTTTCGGTACCGGCATAAATATCTGTGCCGTTAACATAAACCCTTCCCTCTGTCGGTCTGTCAACCCCGCCGATAATGTGCAAAAGTGTCGATTTTCCCGAGCCGGAGGCACCGACAATGGCGATAAACTCCCCCTTTTGAACAGAAAAGGATACACCGCCGAGAGCACAAACTTCCTCTCCATAAAGCCTATATATCTTTTTTATATTTTCCACCCGAAGAAATTCCATATGAAATCCCCCAAAACTTATGAATTTATTATCCCTGCATTTCAATACCTGGATTTATCAGTCATATAATCATATTATAGCATGTCAAGGCATTATATGGCAACGGTTCTCCAAAAGAAAAAGCGAACAACAGTATATATACTGCCGTTCGCTTTTTGCAGATTATTCTATTATTATATGATTTGTCCGCTATAGATCGCTCTTTTTCCCAGCTCCTCCTCGATTCGAAGCAGGCGGTTATACTTCGCAACACGCTCGCTGCGGCAAGGAGCGCCCGTCTTAATATAAGGTGCGCCAAGCCCCACCGCAAGGTCGGAAATTGTAGTATCCTCCGTTTCACCCGATCGGTGAGACATCACATAATTAAAGGAAGCGCCACGGGCAACGCCGATAACATCAACAACCTCGCTCAGTGTGCCAATCTGATTAGGCTTTATCAAAATCGCATTGCCTGCCTTGCGTGCAATCCCCTCTTTCAGACGCTTTGTGCTGGTTACAAACAAATCGTCCCCCACCAGCATTACTTTATCTCCCAACTTCTCGGTAAGTTGTGACCAGCCCTCAAAGTCACGCTGATCAAGTCCGTCCTCAAGGGACATTAAGGGATATTTTTCAGCAAGAGCGGTGTAGTAATCGATCAAATCCTCAAGGGTATAGGTGTTGCCCGTTTTATACTGCTTGTAGATGCCGTTGTCATACCATTCGCCGGCGGCCACATCAAGAGCAATTTTAACATTATCAGTGCTGTATCCAGCAAGCTCAACAGCATTGCAAATCAGCTCAATGGCCGCCTCATCAGAATCGAGATCGGGCGCAAAGCCGCCCTCATCCCCAACTCCGGTGGAAAGGTGACGCTTTTTCAGAAGGGTGCCTAAGGTGTGATAAATCTCACTGCCCGCCCGGAGAGCCTCCGAGAAAGTGGGAAGGCCAACAGGCACAATCATAAACTCCTGAATGTTGATATTATTCGAGGCATGGGCGCCGCCATTCAATATATTCATCATCGGAATCGGAAGCCGGGTTCCCTTCCCCTCCCCTACATAGGTGTACAGGGGCAATCTCCGGGACATGGCAGCAGCCTTTGCCGCTGCAAGGGAAACAGACAGGATAGCATTAGCGCCAAGCTTTGACTTGTTGTCGCTACCGTCAAGCTCGATCATCCGCCGATCAATCTCTGCTTGTTCGAGTGCCGAAATGCCCATAAGCTCAGGCGCAATAATGCGGTTGACATGATCCACCGCATTGAGAACTCCGCGTCCGCCGTATCTTTTGCTGTCATTGTCGCGCAACTCATGGGCTTCATAAATGCCTGTGGACGCACCGGAGGGTACGCTGCAAACCCCCACGCTGCCGTCAGCTAGCACAACCTCTGCCTCAACAGTGGGGGTCCCCCTTGAATCGAGAATTTCTCTGGCTGCTACACGAACAATTTTTGATTCACTCATAGTTTTCATCCCCTTTTATATTTCAGTCCTGAATATCCTCGGTTTATACCGTTTTTAAAATTATCCTTTACAACAGACGTTATTGACATTGCCTGCGCTGATATCATTACTCTGCTTAAATTCTATCATCCCAAATCTTATGGTTTTTATTAGTTTGATTATATATTTCTATATAATGCATATTGTCCAAATTATCAAATTATCAATATGGGAATATAATATAATTAAAACATTTAATATTTTTTTGAAATTTTTTATCCGAGAAAGGAAAAAACAAAATGGTTATACATACCGTACAATCGGGAGAGACGATTCAATCAATCGCTAGGCAATACGGCGTTCCTCCCGGCAGAATTATCAACGACAATGAGCTTGAAAGTCCCGAAACCCTTGTTCCGGGTCAAACGCTTGTAATCCTGTTCCCCTCCGAAACTTATGTGGTACAGGGCGGGGACACCCTTTACACTATTGCACGGGAGTTTGGCGTCAGCGTCAACCAGCTGTGGCGGAATAACCCCTCCCTCGGTGGGATGAGCGCCGTTTATCCCGGACAGGTGCTAGTCATTTCATATAATCAGCCGAAAATCGGCACAATATACACAAACGGATACGCATACCCCTTTATAGATCGTGCGATTTTGCGCAAAACGCTTCCCTATCTCTCATATCTCAGCATTTTCACCTACGGTATCACAAATGACGGAATGCTCATCCCCGCCGATGATCAGGAGATCATAAATATTGCCCATGAATACGGCGTAGCACCGCTGATGATGTTGTCAAGCCTCACCGAGGAGGGCACCTTCAGCAATGAGCTGGCGATGTCCATCCTTGAAAATCCCGAACTGCAAGCAAGGCTTATCGAGCAGATTTATCAGGTGGTCACTACAAAACGCTATGCCGGCGTCGATGTAGACTTTGAATACATTCCCCGTCAAAACGCCGACCAGTATGTCAACTTTATTGCCAATCTGCGCCGTAGGCTGGCGCCTGAGGGATATGTTGTTTTTGTTGCCCTCGCTCCGAAAAGCTCGGAAAATCAACCCGGCCTGCTCTATGAAGGGCATAAATATGCCGAACTTGGCGCAGTTGCCGATTCGGTTCTCGTCATGACATATGAGTGGGGATACACTTTCGGACCACCTATGGCTGTGGCGCCGCTGGATCAGGTGCGCATGGTCATCGATTTTGCGGTTACACAAATCAGACCCGGCAAAATATTTATGGGTATGCCCAATTACGGCTATGACTGGCCCCTTCCCTATATCCGAGGAACAACGATGGCAAGAGCCCTGTCCAATGTTGAGGCCGTAAATCTTGCCCGTCAGCAAATGGTACCGATTCGATTCGACCCGATTGCAAAAGCCCCCTTCTTCA
>JAAYQM010000106.1 GCA_012519315.1 Clostridiales bacterium
ACAGATAATAACTCCACAGAAATTAGTAAAAGCAGGTCATCTGAAGCAAAATATTTGCATACACAGCTTTCAAAGCAGAGGGCATTTCAGATATCAGAGGCCTATAAGACAATAAGGGCTAATCTCCTTTTTGCGATTTCCCCCTTTCAGAATAAAGCCATGCTGGTTGCCAGTGCGGAGCCTAATGCGGGAAAGTCCATTACCAGTGCTAACATAGCGATTACCATTGCCCAAACAGGTGCAAAGGTTCTTCTTATTGACGCCGATATGCGCAACCCGTCTCAGCACAAAATATTCCGTGTCAATAACAATAACGGGTTGTCCAAAATCATCAGCGGATTGTCATCATTTGATTCTGACTCTTATTATGAAGAGGTGTCTCCGAGTCTTGATTTAATTACCTCGGGACCGACACCCCCTAATCCCTCTGAACTGCTTGTTTCTGCTAATATGCAGGCTCTTATTGATCATGTAAGCAGCATTTATGATTATATTATCATCGACACCCCGCCTATCAGTGTTGTGGCTGATGCGCTTGTTTTGCTGTCAAAGATTCCGCCTACCCTGATTATCGCGCGGCAAAGGCAAACAAACTATGATGATCTTAACCAGACTATCCACGCAATCAAAAGGCTTAATGGCCATTTATTAGGCATTGTTATCACCGATATGCAGGATATACCAAAAAGGAAAAATGTCCATTACTCACATTACTATGACTCATACTTCGAATGATCAAATAAAATGGATAGATTATCACTGCCATTGCCTTCCCGCTATCGATCAGGACGGAACCTCCGACTGTGATGAAGCCGCCCGTATCATAATTGGACTGGCTGATCAGGGAGTTGTAAAAATTTATGCCACGCCTCATTTCAGTCTGCATGACGAGAGCCCAGAGAGCTTCAATGTACGCAGAGCGATCGCATATGAAAGATTATGCGCCCATTCGTTGGCAGTTAAATTCCCGCAAATCGTGCTGGGTGCCGAAATCAACGTTCAAAGGGGTTTGTCTGATAGCGATTTGTCACCTATCCTGTCCGGCTCGAAAATCGCCCTGTTTGAGCTGCCCTATTTCAAATGCAAGCGCTGGATGATCGACGAGATCGAAAATGTGGTCTATCAGTACAATGTTATTCCAATGATTGCCCATATTGAACGATATTCTCATATTGATCAAATGTTAATCGAGGCTCTGCTCTCATTGGAAAATGTCGTTTTTCAGGTGAACTGCAATGCTTTTAACATATACGATTCGCTGAAGTTTTTAACGAAGCTGAGCAAGAGCGGCTGCAATTTTGTTTTTGGCAGTGATGCCCATAATATTGTCAGTCGGCCGCCTAACTTTGATATTATAAGTAGTCTGTATAATCAAAAAGGTTTTTTGATTAATAGGAAAAGGGCAAAGGCGTCCCAAGTCTTCAAACAAATGATAAATTTCCAAAATCAATTGGAGTCTATTTGTTCATGAAAAAGCTGCTTTCACTTTTGAAAGCAGCCTTTTTGTTGGGAAATTAAAAATCAAAAAGTTTTCCACAACCGACCTGTGGAAAATGTTGATAACTTGTATATTAAATTGCTTGAAATAATGGCAAAAATTCATTGTTTTTTAATAATATGCAAGGTTTCTCACAAAATCCACAGTTTTACTAACAATTTTTCAAATATTTTAAAAATAGCAATTGAAACAATTCACAGGATGAATCTATTAAACAACAGCCTGTAAATCTGTTATAACCGGCGATTTGATACCGAAAGACAACTCGATTATCTGAAATATTTTCTATCTAAGGAGCGAAGCTGGATTGCCTCCGCCAGATGAGTAGCGGTGATTATATCGCTGTTGTCAAGGTCAGCGATTGTACGGGCGACACGAAGTATGCGGTCATATCTCCGGGCGGAAAGTCCCATATTGGCAAAGGCATTTTTGAGCAGCTTGTTCCCGTTCGCGTCGGTTTTACAATGGGTGCGGATTTGACGGGAGGTCATATCTGCATTTCGATAGATACCGGCAGCATTCTTGTCGGAGGCGAATCTCGATCTGGCAAATCTGCGCGCGCTATTAACACGTGCTCTTATTTAAGCGGAGCTCTCTGCAGGAATATCCGATGAAATCTCCTCATAACTTACCGCCGGCATTTCAATCTGGATATCAATGCGGTCAAGCAGAGGGGACCGCTGATTTTGGACATATATTTCTTAATATCCCCCGGTTTGCAGATACAGTTCTTTGTGGAATTGCCATAATAGCCGCATTTGCAAGGATTCATGGCGCATACCAGCATAAATGCGCAGGGAAAAACAATTCTGCCCATTGCGCGGGTAATGGTAACCTGCCGATCCTCCAGAGGCTGACGAAGCGCCTCCACCGCAACCTTTGAAAACTCGGGCAGCTCATCTAAAAATAGAACGCCGTTATGGGCAAGGGATATTTCGCCGGGCTTCGGATTTGCGCCTCCACCGACAAGAGCCGGAGCCGACATAGTATGGTGGGGAGCGCGAAAGGGACGTGTCGTTACCAGCGCATTATCCGTTCCAAGCATATTGGAAATTGAGTGTATTTTTGTAGTAACAATTGCCTCTTCAAAGGTAAAGTCGGGTAATATCGTGGGAATTCGTTTGGCAAGCATTGGTTTTCCGGCGCCCGGTGGACCGATAAGCAGGACATTATGACCGCCTGCCGCCGCAATTTCAAGCGCCCGCTTTGCACGTTCCTGCCCGCGTACATCGGAAAAATCAATATCGCCGGGCACCGGTCCGAAGGCAAAGGAAGAAATGTTACAAACACGGGGCTCAATTAACTGCTTTCCGTTAAGATGGTCTACAAGCTGACAAACGTCACGAACAGGGTAGACAGCAACGGCATCAACAACCGCCGCCTCCCCTGCGTTTGCCTCAGGCACATATACTTCCCTTCGACCACTTTCCCGTGCGGCAAGGCACATACTTAAAACACCCGGGACCGGTCTTATCTCACCGGACAATGAAAGCTCTCCGATAAAGCATTTATCCTCAAGAGAAATTTCCCGGGAGATGATGTCGTCACACTGCAAAATGCCGCATAGAATCGCAAGATCGAATGCGGATCCTTCCTTTTTTCGGTTGGCGGGGGCAAGATTTAAAGTTAAAGCGGTTTCCGGAAATCTGAAACCGCTGTTCTCGCACGCCGCGCGTACACGTTCCTTTGCTTCTTTAACAGCCGTGTCCGGCAGACCGACAAGCTCAAATTTTGGGAGTTTGTCCTGAGCGCTGCATTCTACAACAACCTCATATCCATCAATTCCGGTAAGCCCAGATGAATAAACCTTAGATAACAATTTACAGTCCTCTTTTCCGTTTGACTTCAAATCCTAAAAATAGGGGGCTGCGCCTGTGAAAAAAGATTAAAAAGACAAGATTGCTTTTATCGGCAATGGGTTATAACAGAACAAGGCTTGATAAAACCATAGAAACAGCCGGTTTTATCAAGCCTTATTTTATTGAAGCGACCTCACATCATTATCTGGCATAGACGCGAAAGTAATTTGCAAAACCTCCCGGCTAAGGGCAACTATCCTTCTATATCATCAATATGAATATAGCTTGCCAAATCATCAGGAGGAGTAATAGTGACAGAGCCGATGGAGTTTACTGTCAGAGTGCCGTTGTGTTGCATGGTAATGGAGATTCCGGGAGCCTCGAGCAAACCGGAGGTACTGGTAAAGGAGTATTCGATCTTATAAGCTACGCCGGTGGTATCGGTTGTTATGGTAAAGGTTACGTCTGATGTTTCGAAAGCTCCTAAAATTTCCTCAATATCCATTATTTCAAATAAGGACATAAAGGATTCTGCCGAGCCCGTTCCGCTGATGGTGGTAATTTTATCCTTTGTCTCTGCCACAAGATCGGAAAAGTCAGACTCTTCAATCATATTTTCATATTCTTCTTCAATCGGGGGCATCGGCATCTTAATTTTTTCTAAGCCGCTGTTAACATATAGAAACTCACCGTCAAAATAGGAGGTAGTGTTGATGGTAATGTCGGCCATCTTTAGAGTCATCACCGTGGAGACCAACGCTTTTTCGTCTTGAATCATGCTTTTGGTATTGCCAAGATAGGAATAGTTATATGTAGTATCGCCAGGGAGAGAGTAGGAAATTTCATGATTAAAGCTCATATCAATAGCTTCAGCCTCGTAGACAGGGGTCATAATCTCTTCAAACAATTGATATGCTGTCTTTTCGGGATCCGGTTCGGTGTCAGTGGCTGTTGTCTCTTCTTCGGCGGTTGTTTCATCTGACGTTGTGACCGCGTTTGAATCGCCGTCGCTCTGTGTGGTGGTATCGTCGGTGGTTTGTATAGTTTCCTTTGGTTTGCAGGAAACAACTACCGTGAATGTTAAAACAAGCAGAAAAACAATTGCCAAATAACGCTGAAAGTTGTACATAAAAAGGTCTCCTTACATTCAAGAAATTGTTTTTTATTTTTTATCCTAGACTTTGTGTAGGTTTTGCGCATTGTCATTATCTTGATTTATTATAGCATGAGCGTTGATTAATGTAAAGAATAATTTTATGGAACTTCTTTATCAGCTTATCAGCGATCGTCACCAAGAGTGAAAATATCTCTCCTAGACGACCTGTTGCCCTGTTTTTTCCTCGGTATTGATGTTGGAGCGCCCTTTTTGTCAAAAGAAGGGGTATTTGGTCTATGTCTTGGGGGCGCAGGCGGACCCGGGGCATAATATTTTCTCTTAGGAGGCGGAAGTTTGCCAATATAAGAGGATCTGGCTCGTATGTAGGATCTTTTTTGCTTCTTATAGATGAAAAATCCTGCCGCTGCGACAAGTATTATAATCAAGGTTATTAAAACAAACCACACAGCCGGCGAGCCTCTGTATATTGACAGGGATTCCATCCACAGACCATAGTCTTCGTCTGCTTCTTCTCCCTTTACAAGGAGCTTGATATAGTCAATACGCGCGTCGGTCTTCTTTAAATAGCCGCTGACATTGAAGGTAAGGTCGGTCCATTTTCCACAGGCAACGATGGCATTCCCCTCATATATTCGATCCGGCTCTCCCTCCCTTTTCATCAAAAGGGTGAAGGAGGCTGTTTTATCGGTATCATCAGCAAGACCGCTACTCGGGGCGTCGATCTTGATTCTTACGGTAATGCATTTGGCATTTTTCAGATCCAGCGGTTTTTGATATGCGCGTGATACCCCCATCATGCGGTATTGACCTTTGCTCAAAAGCTTTGCATACATTACCGAAGGATAGTGCTCGTCAGCTCTTAGCTCAACATATTCGGCATTGTCCGAGGGATAAAAGTTGCAAAGGGAGCCCTGTGTAAAATCATACAAAATTTCATTCGACTTTTTGTATTTCTTCGATTCGGTGATTACCGGACTGTCCCGCATAACCAGACGGGCTGACTTTGGCTCTTGATAATTTTTGATAACCGACTGCCAGCCGGATACCCCGATAATCGGGAGTGCAAAGGATGCGGGATCCTCCTCGGTTTCGAGGTCAATTTCGGCAAAAAGCTTGGCGACAGGTTTTTGAACTGTTCCTGTTTGGTCAAAAAGCCCGTAGTAGAGAGGGGCGTCCTTCGGATTGTCCCTTTGCCGCTTGTAGATGAAAGCGTCGATATCCTCGTTTGATTGTGCGCTGTAGTAGGCATATGCATAGGCTGCCGCCTGCTTCTTTAAAGCGGTCTCATCGTCAGGATTGGCCGATATCCCAAATTCCCCGATAATTATACTGCGCGTCTCGCCGTTATAAAGAAAGGACCCCTGGGACAAAAATTCGGTAAAAACCTCTATATTTTGCATGGTGATAAAAGGGGTATTAAAGGTGCTTTCCACCCCGGAATCGCTCCATATCTCAGTATCGGCAGGGTCGGATGGGTAGGGGTTGATGGCGATATGCCACGGAAAGTTGCCCCCGACAATGCTTTTTTCGGAAAGCAAGGTTAGGAGCTCTTTTGCCGGATAATCAAGCTGAGGATTCGGCTGCTGAGTGGCATCCTTTACCGATGAGGTAAAATTGTTGCCGAGTGATATGTAGACTCTGCCGCCGGCATAATTTGAACGGACAATAGTATCGGCCGTTCTCAATAGCGAAAGGTAACCGTCAAGATAAATTTCCAGATCCATTTTACCGGCGTAGTTGTGGTTGCGGTTGTCATTTACCTCATATCCGAGAATATAGCTGCCGGCAAAACCGTATTCTCGATCAACACGGGTATAGCGCTCCGAGATAAAGTTAATGAATCCTTGAAAATGGGCAATCGACACCTCATTATCCGCATTAATGGCATAGTATTCTGTATTGTTTACGGCGGAATTGTAATATAGGGAGGTCAGGGATTCATCGATATCGATGTCGGGGGCGCCAAGAACAATGTTTAAAAACACATGAACGCCCGCATCCGAACAAACTTTAATCTCGTGATCAAGGTAATTCAATCGATCCTTATTAAGGTAATAGGTTACTCCATTGTAGAGGTAGGGTACTGCCCCTTGTCCGCCTGACGAAAGGAAAAATTTGGACATATCTACGGTAATGATCGTCTGAGAAACGCCGAGAGCTTGCATATCTGCAAGATTATCATAAATAAGTCCCTTTTTTGAGGATTGAACAGGGTAGTCATAGCGGGCGGTGGCAAGAATATCCGGGTTTTCGATATATTTTGCGGCGGTGATGGGAGTAAACTCACCGGCGGCACTTTTTTCGGCTATTATAAAAGACGAGCAAAGCCGGGTTCTGTTTTGTACGGCAAGGTCAACGTTGACTATAATTTTCTCCTTGGTTTTGACAATTTCCACCGGTTCAAGAACATTCAGGGATAGGTTCCTTTGATGGGGAAGAATCTCAAAAAGATAGAGAGTTCTCCCCTTATTGGCGGTTACATATTCCTTTGTCAGCAAGATTTCGAGCTGCACCTTGCTTTTTCGCTTGTCGATCCGAGCGGAGCTGATAGTCGGTTGCTCGACAAAGGAGTCCTTTTTACCGGAGGAGCACCCGATAAACATAAATGTAAGCGTTAAGAGAACAAGAGCACATAACAAAATAAAAAAACTATCCGAACTAAAGGCTGCTCCCTTAGCAGATTTCTTATCATATGGCGAATTTATTTGCATATACAGTCTCCTTTGCCGAAATAATACGACATAAAACCTATAATAACCTGAAAAAATGCATACTTAAACATTATACTTCTATTATAATCGCAAACCAATAATATTTCAACAAAATTTCAACAAAATACACCCTTATCTGACGCAAGTTTTGCGCTAAAACATATTATAATGAGACAACAAAAGAGCAAACACCCTCTCCCCGATATAAAGGGGAGAGGGTGTTTGCTCTTTTAATTTAATATATCCGTCTTGTAAAAACACAAGCTCAATATTGTAAAATAGGTGTGTTCTGGCTTAAGACAGGGGAATAATTACTGAGCGGCTGCAACAATGGCAGCTAAAGCCTCCGGCTTCAGAGACGCTCCGCCGATAAGTCCGCCATCCACATTTTCCATTGCCAAAAGCTCGGCTGCATTCTTATCATTCATCGATCCGCCGTATTGAATAATAATTTCATCGGCTGCATTCTGTCCGTAAAGCTCTCCGATTACCTTGCGAATAACGCCACATGCCTCGTCGGCCTGCTGCGGTGTTGCGGTTAGCCCGGTTCCGATTGCCCAAACCGGCTCATAGGCAATGATAACATTTTTCAGTTGCTCCTCGGTGACACCTAAAAGATCAAGCTTTGTCTGCATAGACACAACTTCCTCGGTGATCCCGTTTTCACGCTGCTCAAGCACCTCGCCAAGGCATAAAATAACCTTAAGTCCGGCATCAAGGGCGGCCTTGGTACGAAGGTTAACCGTTTTGTCGGTTTCGGCAAAATATTGTCTGCGCTCACTATGCCCGACAATGACATATTCAACGCCCGATTCCACCAGCATCTGGGCGGAAATCTCGCCGGTGTAGGCGCCGTTTTTCATAAAATGTACGTTTTGCGCGCCGATTTTTATATTAGTATCCTTCACTGCAGAGACAGCGGCAGGGATATCAACGAAAGGAACGCAAAGAACGATGTCCGAGTTGACACAGTCCTTCACCATTGGAATAAATTTGTTAATAAATTCTTTAGTCTCAGCCGGAGTCTGGTTCATCTTCCAGTTTCCTGCTATAACATAGCGTCTTTTCTTCATTATTTCCTTTTGCGATCAATCATCAACAAGAGATATATCGATCTTCCTTATACAAATTTAGTTTAAACAGAATATGACACCGGTGTGTAACATCCGATCCTGTCGAGTGTAAACACACCGATGTAACAATCAAAATTTTCGGATTATTTATCCTGCAAGCAAGCAATTCCGGGAAGCTCAAGCCCCTCAAGGAATTCAAGAGAAGCACCGCCGCCGGTAGAAATGTGGGTCATTTTATCAGCAAAGCCAAGCTTTTCGATAGCGGCGGCCGAG
>JAAYQM010000107.1 GCA_012519315.1 Clostridiales bacterium
ATTATACCGATTTATATAAGGAGGTTATGACAAGATGCGTATAGCGGTTGTTACCGGTTCGGGTCGGGGTATTGGAAATGCAATAGCCTCAACTCTCGAAAGGGAGGGGGTAACGGTGGTCTACTCGACTAAGGTGACAGCAAATCCCGGGCGGCTTTCATGATACCGCCACTAAAATTAAGACATAACATAGACAGGGAGAGGTTATGATGCATAGATACGATACAATAATTATTGGAACAGGCTGCGCCGGATACAATGCTGCCGACTGGCTATATACTCTGGGGCACAAAAATATCGCTATTATAACCGAGGGCGTAAAGATGGGCACCTCACGCAATACCGGCAGCGATAAGCAGACCTATTACAAGCTGTCTCTTGCAGGCAACGAGGGGGACAGTGTTGCAGAAATGGCAGAAACCCTCTTTGAGGGGGGCTCTGTCAACGGGGACATCGCCCTTACGGAGGCGGCTTGCTCGGTGAGAGCCTTTATGAAGCTTGTAAATCTCGGTGTTCCCTTTCCGACGAACAGCTATGGCGAGTATGTGGGATATAAGACAGACCACGACCCGCGCCAGCGCGCAACCTCCTGCGGACCTTTAACCTCAAAGCTGATGGTTGAGGCTCTTGAGAATGAAGTTGTGCGCAAAAATATCCCGATACTTGATAATCTTCAGGTTATAAAGCTGCTTTGCCACGAGGACAGAATTCAGGGTCTTGCGGCAGTATCGACAGAGGACGGCTCATACCGTATCTTCTCCTGTGACAATGTCATCCTTGCCACAGGGGGACCTGCGGGAGTTTATTATAACACCGTATATCCCGAAAGCCAGACGGGGGGGACGGGAGTTGCCCTTGAGATAGGCGCTAAGGCGGCAAACCTGCAGGAATGGCAGTACGGCATAGCCAGCGTCAAGTTTCGCTGGAATATGTCCGGAACTTATCAGCAGGTCTTGCCAAAATATATTTCGGTGGACAAAAACGGCAGGGAGCGGGAGTTTTTGCCCGAGCATTTCAGCTCTCCCGCAAAAGCACTTGACATGGTCTTTTTGAAAGGGTATCAATGGCCCTTCGACACGCGGAAAATAGAAGGCTCTTCAAGAATCGATATGATCATTCATGAGGAGGCGATGAAAGGCAATCGTATTTATATGGATTTCCGCTCAAATCCCGCCGGACTTGAACATGGATTTGACAATCTGTCGAGAGAGGCATATCTATATCTTGAAAAATCTCATGCGCTGTTCGGTACACCCATCGAAAGGCTGGCAAAAATGAACCAGAAAGCGATAGACATCTTTGCTGATGCGGGAATCGATCTTTTCAGCGAGCCTGTTGAGGTGGCGGTCTGCGCCCAGCATTGCAACGGCGGCATCGATGTGGATATAAACTGGCAGAGCAATGTCGAGGGCCTTTATGTTGTGGGGGAGGCGGCAGGCACCTTTGGCGTATACCGTCCCGGCGGTTCGGCGCTGAACTCAACGCAGGTAGGCTCAATGAGAGCGGCCGAGCATATTGTCTATAATAGAAAAGGGCAGAAAAACCGGGTAAATAATGTTGCCTGCCTATTCAAGGAGCCGAGCATACGCTTTTCATCACAATCGAACGTTGTAGCGACAAGGCTTGAAACTCAGCGGCTTATGAGCCGACACGCATCCTTCATGCGGAGCCGAAAGGATATTGACGTGCTGCTCGAGAAATTCAAAAGCCTGCGGGATGATTTCTTTGAAAAAACAGTGATAACGGATAGAAAGGAGCTTCCCTATCTTTTTAAGACTTATGACATACTTCTGACCCAGATATCCGTCCTGTCCGCCATGCAAAAGTCTGCTTACGATATCGGCACAAGGGGAGCGGGAATGGTTACCGACGCAAGCATTGTCGGGGAAAACAGCCACAACGATAAGATCATCATAACCGAAAACGAGCGCTCCTATTTTGAGCCGGTACGGGCTATCCCGACAGCGGACAATTGGTTTGAAAATGTATGGAATGAATTCAACAGAAAAAGAGGACTATAATCTCATTTATGCCGGAACAGCATAATTTATAGCCCCGGGGGGAATCGGCGATAGTTTTCGTCGAAATAAATATTAATTTGTCAAATCAGATCGCGCACTGGTCAAAGGCAGAAAACTCTAAAAAATACCGCTCTGCCTTTGGATTTCAGATCCTCTCATTAAATCGGATCGCCTCAAAAATTTTTAAAGCTGATATTGTGAGTGCGATCCGATCTTTCCGTTTTAATCTATCCTCAAAACAAAGAGAAAAACCACTGATCTATTACTGCTAGCCCGATATATATTCTACAACGGAATATATGTTTGCATTTTTTTGAATTGATTGAGTTATTAAATCATGATAATATAATAATGAAATAATTGATTTATTTTATGGATTATTAACATAAATCAATTGAAACGCAAGGGCAAGAGCAACCCTGAAGGATCATTTGGCTTATTTCTGATTTACATATTCTTTTATGTAGTGCCAGAGGGTCAATTCATCACTGTTCAGTTTCTTCTCCTTCAAAGCGGCGAAAACGATTTTCGTCTCAACCGATTCTTTAAAACGGAGTATTTTTATCCTAGAATCGACAAGCCCACGTGCCACAGCCTCCATAAGGAGAGCGACATTGTCCCCCTGTCCTACCATTTGCTTAATTCCGTCGTCGGTAGAGCCGGTGTAGGATACATGGGGCACAAAGCCGGCAGAAAGACACATTTTCATGCTTATTTCATTAAGGGAGGTGCCCTTACCTAGAAAGAGAAACTTATCGTCGGAGAATTCTGCAAGGGAAACCTCCTTTTTATCCGAATGGGGATGCGAGGAGGGCACGAGAAGCACAAATCTATCGGCGCAGATTTCGATATATCGATATCTGACAAGATCATTGTTTGTGACAACCCTCATAAAAGCGGCATCAAGGGTTCGCTCCGCGAGCTTTTGCTCGATTTGTATGTTCTCAAACTCTAAAAGCTGGATTTTTTTATTGGGGTATGCTTTCTTAAAGCCGTTGATTATCTCAAGAATATTATAATGGCTCATTACCGGAATTCCGCCTATACGAATGTTGCTTGAGACATTCGACAACTCATTGATCAGCAGATTATATTCTTTAACCATCTCTGCCGCCCGTTTATATAATATCTTCCCGCTTTCGGTGAGAATGAGCCTGCGTGTCGAGCGATTGAAAAGAACGGTGTTCAATTCGGATTCAAGCTGCTTTATCTTTTTGGATACAGTTGATTGAGTCGTATAAAGGGCCTCTGCGGCAGCCGAAAAGCTACCCTGCTCCACGATACTGATAAAAGCTTTCAGATTATCAATTTTCATTCATTTATCTCCCTTATAAATAATTAAGAAAGATCGAAATTTTTATTGTTGATACTTAATCCATTATACAGTTATGTAAAAACAATGTCAACACAAAACCGATATGCTTAAAACGGTTAACATTGATATTTGTATAAAAAATTAATCACAACGACAGATTCTTACAAGAGGTATAAAATGACTTGGTATGCAGAATACATCACCCCGACCGACTCCTTTGGCGAGATAGCCCCCATATTTAAGAAAAATTTCACCTGCGGAAAAAAGATTGTCAAGGCGACTTTATATATAACGGCAATCGGAGTATATGAGGCGAGGATAAACGGCTCAAGGGTGGGAGATTTCATCATGGCGCCCGGATGGACAGTATATAATAAGCGCCTACAATATCAGCAGTACGACATTACCCCGTATATAAAAGAGGACAACACCTTTACGGTAACGGTAGGAAAGGGCTGGTATCGCAGCCGCTTGGCAGGCTGGCTGAGACCGGTAGACGAGGGCAGCTCCCTGCCCCCGGCGGTCATCGCTCAAATAGAGATCGCGTACAGCGACGGCACAAGGGAGACAGTAGCGACCGATAACACATGGACGGCTGCCCGCTCACCGATACTTTTTTGCGATATCTATGACGGGGTAGTATATGATGCAACAAGCACCGAAGAAAACACAGACCTTCCAGTTAAGGTGTTCCCCCTCGACAAGGGCAACCTGATACCCCAGCAGGGGGAGAAGGTTATAGAACAGGAACGGCTAAAGCCCTTTCGCTATATAGTCACCCCCAAGGGCGAGCGAGTCATTGATTTCGGGCAGAATCTCACCGGCTATATCGAGTTTACCGTTAATGCAAAAGCGGGGGATAGGGTGTCAATTTCCCATGCTGAGATTCTCGACAAGGACGGCAATTTTTATAATGAGAACTACCGGTCGGCGAAGGCAAAGATCGAGTACATCTGCCGGGACGGCAAGCAGACCTTCAAGCCAACCCTGACCTTTTTCGGCTTTCAGTATATTCGGCTGGACGAATTCCCGGGCGAGGTCAACCCCGACGATTTCACGGCCATCGCTGTATATTCGGACATGAAGAAAACGGGCACCCTAGCTTCTTCAAACAGTATGCTGAATAGACTGTTCAGCAACATTTTTTGGGGACAGAAGGGCAATTTCCTCGATATCCCCACCGACTGCCCCCAGCGCGACGAACGGCTTGGCTGGACGGGAGATGCTCAGGTGTTTGTTCGCACCGCCAGCTACAATTACGATGTAGAAAAATTCTTCACAAAGTGGCTTGCCGACCTTGCCGCTGAGCAAGGAGAGGACGGTCATGTCCCTCATGTAATCCCCAATGTTCTGCCTGACGATAGCGATGTCGGAACCGTATCGGTAAAAAGGAGCAGCGCAGCCTGGGGGGACGCGGCGGTCATCTGTCCCTGGCAGATATACCTGACCTACGGCGACAAGACTATCCTCGAAAATCAGTACGACAGCATGTGCCGCTGGATTGATTATATTACCAACAATACAAAGGACGCCTATTTATGGACAGGCGGCAAGCATTATGGTGACTGGCTTGCCCTTGACGGCGACATAAAGTCCCGGCGGGGCGCGTCGAACGAGGACTTTATCGCATCGGTCTACTATGCCTATTCCACCTCCCTTGTGGCGAAAGCGGGCAAGGTGCTGGGACGGGATGTCACAGAGTATGAAAAGCTCTACAAAAAGATAGTGATGCAAATCCGCAAAGCCTTCCCCACATACAAAACGCAGACCGAGCATGTTCTGGCACTTTATTTTGATATTGCGGAGGATAAAAAGGCGGTCGCTGATTCCCTGGCGCAGATGATTCGGGACAATGATTATCATCTCAGCACCGGCTTTGTCGGAACCCCTTACCTGCTCCACGCCTTGAGCGATAACGGTTATTCGGACATCGCCTATTCCCTTTTGCTTCAGGACACCTTTCCCTCATGGCTTTTCTCGGTGAAGATGGGTGCTACCACCGTGTGGGAGCACTGGGACGGCATCAGAGAGGACGGCAGCGTCTGGGATAGCATGATGAACTCATACAACCACTATGCATACGGGGCTGTCGCAGATTGGGTATACGGCGTGGCGGCAGGCATACAAACGGTTGAAAATGCCCCCGGATTCGAAAAAATCGTCTTTGCACCCACCCCGGATGATCGGCTCGACTGGCTGTATGCCTCAATTGAAACACGGTTTGGAACTGCCTCCTCAAGGTGGTATCGCTTTGAAGGAAAGCTAAGGTACGAGATTGTGACGCCGTCACCGGCAACCGTTCATATCGACGGAAAAACATACCATGTCGAGCGAGGCACATATATTTTTTAGAATAAAAGGCAGCGGCGGCGCCGATAGAGGATTCTGCGCGGCAAGCTAAAGGAGATGAGCAGAAAAATGTTGTTTCCCGAAGGAAGATCTAAAGACAAATGGGAAGAAATACGCTCTTGCGATATTTACAAGGATATGATCGCTGATCTTATACGTGGGGAGGAAAGCTTTACCGAGGAGTTGGCGGGTGAAAACTATTCTTTATTTACCCAATTTTGGAGAAGCGGAAACAGAGCGTCCTATGAAAAGGTGTATTTCGAGAAGCGCAAGCGTCTGAACACCTATGCCACCCTCGCGCTGATATATCCGGAAAATCAAAGGTATATAAGCAAGCTGGAGGAGGTCATCTGGGTTATATGCTCCGAATTTACATGGTGTCTCCCCCCTCATCTGGGGGGCGCCTCACTGCCGATGGAAACCTATCTTGACGTTATCGACTTGTTTTCTGCAGAGACCGGGTCTGCCCTCGCCGAGATCAAATATCTTCTCGGGGACAGACTGTCCGATCTGATAAAAAGAAGAATCCGGTATGAGCTTGAAAAGCGGATCGTCGGTCCCTATCTGAGGAAAAGGTTTAGGTTTGAAACGGCGAAAATCAACTGGAATGCCGTATGCAACAGCGGTGTCGGCATGGCGCTCATATATGAGTTTCCCAAGGTCTTTGACACCGAAAAGCAGAGAATCCTCGATTCACTTAGTCTCTTTATCGCAGGATACGGCGATGACGGAGCATGTCCTGAGGGTCTTGCCTATTGGGCATACGGTTTTGGCTACTATGTCTGCTTTGCGAAGCTGTTGCGGGATTATACGGGTGGCTTAACCGACCTTCTTAAAGGGGAGAAGCTGCGCCGGATTGCAATGTTCCAGCAAAAAATGTACTTAAACGGCAAACGCAAGGTTACTTTTGCTGATACCCACATTTCCTACAGTTACTATTACCCAGGTCTCACACATTTTCTGACTAACGAATATGAAGGGGTGCGTGTCCCTCACGGTGTCGGGTTTCCGACCTGTGACGCCAATGATAATTGCTATCGCTGGGCGCTCCATATCCGCAATTTTGTATGGACCGACCCCAAATATTCAAAGACCTATGCCGTAGATGAAACAAATTACCTTTCCAATGTTCAGTGGTTTACCGTCATCAGCAAAAAGCATGATGCCGGATTTGCAATTCAGGCGGGCTATAACGGACTGATACACGGACATCATGACATAGGCGGTTTTATCTATGTCAAGCATGAGGATGTGGTGATCGACGACCTTGGGAGCGGTGAATACACCGCAAAAACCTTTGGAAAGGATAGATTTAAGTTCTTTACCAATTCTTCCAGAGGACACAGCGTACCGATAATAAACGGGAAGTATCAGACAGACGGACCTAAGGTCAGAGGCAGGTCCATCACTTACGACGAGCAAAGCTTTCAACTTGATATGTCGGTTGCCTATCCGCCGGAGACCGCTCTTGAGAGTCTTGTTCGAAAAATCAACTTTGGTGAGTCCCTTCTCTTGACCGATCATTATGTTTTCTCGGCTATGCCGGAGGATGTGACCGAGCGCTTTATCACGCGGCTGCCCACCGAGATTGTCGACGGGCGTGTAATTATTCACGGGGATAGGGGACAATATGAAATCCTCTATGACGCTTCAAGTTGCACACCAAAGCTCAATTTTGAATGCTTTACCATATCCGGCGGCAAGGAAGACAGGGGAAATATCATCGATTTCATATCCATCGACAGAAAGAAGGAAATGTGTCTCAAATTTGAGATTATAAAGCTGTAATCGAGTCCCATCGATTAATTTGATACATTCGCGAATTTACAAATGCCAGCGGTCTGCCTGCCGCTGAATATCTAAGTTAAAGGAGGAGCAGCTTGAATAAATTAAATTGTATGAGTTCAAAGGAGCGCTGCATGGCGGTGATCCACGGTCATCAACCTGACAGAGTGCCGGTCTTTCCGCTGATGATGTTTTTCCCTGCCGACAGGGCGGGCATCAGTTATCGGCAGTACGCCACCGACGCCGTAGCCCTTGCCGAAGCGCAGATAAACCTATTTGAAAATTACGGAGTAGATGCTCTGACGGTCAGTACCGACCCCTTCCGTGTCAGCGCGGACATCGGAGCGCAAATGGAATACCCCGAGGATCGGATTCCCTCTATCCTGCATCCCTTTTTGAAGAGCAGAGAGGATTTTAAGTCGGTCAAGCGCCCCGATCCCTATAAAAAAGGTAGCAGAATGCTGGACAGAATCCGCGCCGTTGAGCTTTTGGCAAAAGCGGTCGGGGAGAAGGCCCTCCTTTTCGGATGGGTGGAGATGCCCTTTGCCGAGGCCTGCAACTGGTTTGGCATTACCAATTTTATGATGATGCTCTATGATGATCCCGATTTGGCACATGAGGTTTTAGATTTCATTACAGAAATTGAGATCGAATTCGCCATAGCGCAGATAGATGCCGGCGCACCGATTATCGGGTGCGGCGATGCGGCGGCATCCCTGCTTTCCGCCGAGTTTTTCCGGACCTTTGCCCTTCCCTATGAGCGGCGGGTTACCGAATCGGCG
>JAAYQM010000108.1 GCA_012519315.1 Clostridiales bacterium
AAGCCGAGATTGATTGCGCCCGCTTTATCTGTGACAGCGGCGCAGTATCTGCCCGGGTTTATCCCACCGTTGTTTTTTATGATACCGAGCTTTGTCAAATGTCAAGGAAGGGCAGCTATCAGCCCTTGAGTATTGAAGAAGCGGTGATGCGCACAAAAGATGTTTTGGCTGTTTTTGCAGAGCATAATATCCCATGTATACGAGTCGGACTTTGCGCCGGTGAAAACCTGTCCTCGCCTGAGGCGGTTTTTGCCGGACCGAATCACTCCGCTGTTGGAGAATTGGCCATGAGTGCTTTGTTTTATGATATTCTATGCCAAAAGCTTGACGAGCTTAAAATTGATACTGCCGACTGTATTTTGACGGTTTATGCGCCGCGGGGTGCGACATCTAAAATTATCGGGCATAAAGGTATAAATAAAAGCCGGATAAAGGAAAAGTACCCGATTAAAAAAATGATTGTTATTGAAAAAAATGAAATTTTAGGTTATAATATTAAGATAGAATTACACAGAACGGGAGGAGAACACCCTTGTATTTAAAATCCCTTGAACTCCATGGATTTAAGTCCTTTCCTAATAAAACTACCCTTGAGTTTGAGCGGGGCACAACGGTTGTTATCGGACCAAACGGGAGCGGAAAATCCAATATCTCAGATGCCATGCGTTGGGTGCTGGGTGAAATGTCCTCCAAAAATATACGCGGAAACCGGATGGAGGATGTTGTCTTTGGGGGAACAGATAATCGCCGTCCTATGGGATTTGCTGAGGTTTCGGTTACCTTTGACAACACCGACCAGAGATACCGCATTGATTCGCCGTATGATGAAATTACGGTGACGCGGCGCTATTATCGTGCCGGGGAGAGTGAATATTTCATCAATCGCAAGCCGGTGCGTCTGAAGGATATTCATGAGCTGTTTATGAATACCGGTGTCGGCAGAGACGGGTATTCGGTTATCGGACAGGGGAAAATCGCTGAAATTCTTTCACGCAAAAGCGAGGACAGTCGCAATTTCTTTGAAGAAGCGGCGGGAATCTCAAAATTCAGATATAAAAAGCAGGAGACCGAGCGCCGCCTTGCCAATACCGAGGATAATATGCTGCGGGTGAACGATATTTTATCCGAGCTTGAGTCACGGATAGGTCCTCTTGAAAAGGAGTCCGAACGGGCACGGCGCTATCTTGAACTATACGAAGAGAAAAAACGTGCCGACGTCTCCCTTTGGCTCTATGATACCGAAAAATTAAAACATACGATCAAGGAAGCTGCCTCAGAACTGAAATTGTCCGAACATGAGCTTGAACTTGCCGAGGACTCCTTAAAATCCCTAGAAAATCAAAGTGACAGGCTGTTTGAAGAAACGCAGGAAAGCAAGCTCTTATCCGAACAGCTTTTCACAAAGATCAAAAACTGTACCGATAGTATCCACAGGCTTGACAGCGAATATAAGGTTTCGCAAAACGACGAAACCCACAAAAAAGCATTGATTGAGCAATACCGCACAGCAGAAAAGAGATCAATCGAGGCGGCAGAGTCAATGACAGCCGAAAAAGCGGAATTGGATGCGCAGTCGGCAACCCTTAAAGAATCGCTTGAATCCCTTGAGGATCAGCTGAATACCATTCAGAGAGAAATAGATGCTTGCGATACCGGTGCCCGGCAGCTTTATGATGAATCAGAGCAAAAACTTAAAGAGCTTAAAGTCCTTGAGAATCAGGCGATGGATCTGCGTGTCCGATATAAGGTTCTTGAGAGCTCATATAACAGCCGTTCCGGTGAGCAGGATAAATATGAGGTAGAGGCGGAAAGCTACCGTCTCGAAGCCGAAAAGCTTCAACAGTCGATCGAAGACATCCGCAAAAGCCTTGATGATTACAATGACGGACTTAATGCTACAGATGCCGAGATTGAGAAGGCAGAGCAACAATTGTCTAAAATTGAAAATAAAAGAGATGAGCTGCTGAATATCATCGGTGGCAAAAAGCAACAGCATGCCGGCATTGTACAGCGTGCAGAGGCTCTCGATCGAATGGACGAGCATTTTGAAGGGTATAATGCCAGTGTGAAGTATATCATGCGTCATTACATCCGAAAAGAAGAGGGGACAGGCAGGATTTATGGTCCCTTGTCGAAGCTTATTGCCACTGATAAAGAATATATTACCGCAATTGAGACGGCCCTGGGCGCAAATCTGCAGAATATTGTGGTTGATGACGAAAACACCGCAAAGGAGGCAATTCGCGCTCTAAAGACAGCGAATGCCGGCAGGGCTACCTTCTATCCGCTGGCAGCTATTCGACCATATGATGAAACAAGCGAGCTTAAGGCCGCTCAAAATTATAAGGGATACATAGGACGTGCCGATAAGCTGCTGAAATTTGACCCTGTTTTTGCTGATCTTATGTCCTATCTTCTCGGCAGAACCGTCGTGTTTGACACCATTGACAATGCCGCCGAAATGGCGAAAGCATTAAGATATAGAGTAAGAACGGTTACCCTCGACGGTCAGGTTATCAATGCCGGCGGCTCCTTTACCGGCGGATCATCAAAAAAGGATAGCGGTATACTAAGTCGAGCCTCTGATATTAAGGCTCTTCGACAAAAGGCTGATGAGATCGGCAGGGAAATCAGGAAGCTTGAGACCGAGCTGTCCGAGATTAACGGGGAATATAAAGCTGCGGAGGATAGACTTGCGGCGATAAGACAGCAAAAGGAGCTGCTTAACACAATGGCTCTTGCCGAGCAATCGAGGCTTGAGGTATTAAATGCAAAGCTTGCCGCAAACAGCAATCTGCGGCAGAGATTAGAGTCGGATATCAACCGTATTCGCGCCCTTAGCGAAAGCTATGAATCGGACATTGCCGCCCTTTCGGCGGAGATTGCCGACATAGAAGAGAGAATTGAGCAACTGCGTGAGTATCGTGCGCAAAAGGATGCCGAGCGCAATAATATTCTTGATGAAAAGGAAAGTTATGCAGAAGCAGCTCAATCGCTGAAAATCAAGATTGCCGAGGGTAATAAGGATATCGACAACAATGCTCAGCGTCTCCTTGCCGTTGAAAAAAGGATTGCAGAATTGCAGGCAGAGAGAGAAGGGTATGCCCAAAGCGTTTTAAAAATTGAAGATGAGCTTATCCGGTTGGCGGCCATACAAAAGGCAAACAGAGAACAGGCGAAGCAGTTTGACCTTGAGTTGACCGAATATACCAACCGCCGCACCGAGGTAGAAGAGGGCGCGCTTGAGATTGAACAGCGCCTTAATCAATTGAGAATCAAGATTCGGGAAAAAACAAACGAAAAGGATTTGCTCTTTAGAGCCTTCACCAAGAATGAGGAAAGGCTGAAACAGCTTCTTTCCGATCAGGACAAGCTTGTATCCAAGCTTTGGGAGGATTATGAGCTGACATATTCAAAGGCGCTTGCCCTAAACTACCCCCCGGTTACACAAGAAAACCGCAGCAAGGTAGCCGCTACACAAACCTCCTGTAAAAACGCTATAAAGGCGCTGGGACCGGTTAATATTGCCGCCATTGAGGAATATGCCGAGGTTAAGGCACGCTATGACAACATGAATCGTCAAATGGATGACCTTATCCGGGCAAAAAATGATTTGCACGCGGTGATAAATAAGCTGGATGCGGAAATGCGCAGCAATTTCTCTAAGACCTTTGAAGAGATCAACCGCAATTTTCAAGAGGTTTTTTCAGAGCTTTTCGGCGGAGGAAGCGCCGAGCTTTCCCTCACCGATCCGTCTGACGTTCTTGCCAGCGGAATTGAAATCAAGGCGGCGCCTCCTGGGAAAATCATAAAAAGTCTTACGCTTCTGTCAGGCGGGGAACAAGCCTTTGTTGCCATTGCTCTGTTTTTTGCGATTATTAAGGTTAATCCGACTCCTTTCTGCATTCTTGATGAAATTGAGGCCGCACTTGACGAAGTGAACGTGGTACGCTTTGCCGATTATGTAAAAAGGTTTTCTCATATGACGCAGTTTGTTATTATCACGCACCGACGCGGCACTATCGAGAGCGCAGACAGAATCTATGGCGTTACAATGCCGGAGAGAGGTATATCAAGGGTTTTTGCCCTGGACATAAAGGAAATAGAATCTAAGAAGGAAGAGGTTGTAAATGGCGTTTTTTGACAGACTTAAGGCCGGTCTTTCTAAGACCAAAAATGCAGTTATGGGGCAGATCGACGAGCTTTTTAAAAGCTTTGTAAAAATTTATGAGGATCTGCTTGAGGAGCTTGAGGAGCTGCTTATCAGCGCCGATGTCGGCTTTAACACGACCGATGAAATTCTAGGCAAGCTCAGAGAGCGCATCAAGGATGAGCGACTGACAGGTTCGGAGGAGGCAAAACAGGCGCTGAAAGAGATCATGCGGGAAATGATCGGCGAATACGAGCCGGTTTCCTATGGAGAGAAGCCCCATGTTATGCTTATTATCGGGGTAAACGGAGTAGGGAAAACCACTTCTATCGGAAAAATTTCAGCACAGCTGAAAAGTGAAGGAAAGCGGGTTATCGCAGCAGCAGCCGACACATTTCGCGCGGCGGCGGTCGAGCAATTAACCGTTTGGTGCGAGCGTGCCGATGTTGAGATTGTAAAGCATAATTCGGGTGCCGATCCTGCGGCGGTGGTTTATGATGCCATTTGTGCATCTAAAAGCCGAAAGGCTGATGTTTTGATCATTGACACTGCCGGACGACTGCACAACAAGAAAAATCTCATGGACGAGTTGGCTAAAATAAACAGGGTAATCTCAAGAGAATTGCCGAACAGCAGCCGGGAGACCCTTCTTGTCCTTGATGCCACAACCGGACAAAATGCGATAAATCAGGCAAAGGAATTCAAAAATGCCGCGGATATTACCGGACTTATTCTGACAAAACTTGACGGCACCGCCAAAGGCGGCATTGTCTTTTCGATAAAGAAAGAGCTTGGAATTCCGGTGAAATATATCGGTGTAGGGGAGCAAATCGACGATATGCGTCCCTTTGATGCCGATGCCTTTATCGCCGCCATTTTTGACTGATTTCATCTGATATTATAACGAAGGAATGAGCAAATTGAAAATAGTACTTGCTTCAAGAAACCCAAAGAAGGTAAGGGAGATTGAGTCCCTGCTTAAAAGGGAAGCTGCAATAAGAGGGGACGATGTCCTCCTATCTATCGAAATTCTCTCCCTTGATGATATCGGATTTACCGGAGAGATCGAGGAGACAGGCTCAACTTTTGAGGAAAATGCAATGCTCAAGGCATCGGCTGTGTCAAGGCTTGGCTATATCGGTCTTGCCGACGACTCCGGTCTTTGCGTTGATGCGCTAAAGGGGGCGCCGGGGATTTATTCGGCGCGCTATGCCGGCGAGGGGGCAAATGATGAAAAAAACAACCGAAAGCTACTGGATCAGCTTTCGGGTAAGAGCAATCGTTCTGCCCGCTTTGTCTCGGTAATTGCCTGTGTTTTTCCCGATAATGACGTCCCTCTTTTGGTTCGGGGGGAGTGTGAGGGGGAAATATTACATCATCCGAGAGGGAAGGGTGGTTTCGGTTATGATCCCCTCTTTTATTTCCCGCATTTTGGCAAAAGCTTTGCCGAGCTTACCGAGGATGAGAAGAATGCCGTCAGTCATAGGGGGGAGGCATTGCGCTCCTTTGTTGCGGATTTTTGTGACAGAATTACAGGAAAGCTCTGACAGCCAATAGTCTTTGGCTAATATGAATAAAAATATTTTGAAAGGTTTGTATATGTTAACAAGTAAGCAAAGAGCACAACTTCGCTCCCTGTCCAATGACTTGGATTCGATTTTTCAGATCGGAAAGGGGGGTATCTCTGACGAGATGCTCCATCAGATATCCAATGCCCTTGAGGCGCGTGAGCTAATTAAAATTTCTGTTCTTGAAAATTGTGAATTTTCTGCTAAGGAAGCGTCAAAAATAGTAGCTGAGGCAACAGGATCCGATGCTGTTTCAGTGGTGGGCAGGCGCTTTGTACTTTACAGGGAGTCAAAAAAGAATAAAAGAATCATCACATAATAACATCCGAAGCAGGTTGAGGGTCATGAACAAAAAAATTGCAATTTACGGCGGAACATTTTCCCCGCCGCATGTGGGTCATCTCCATGCCGCATCGGCATTTCTCCGGCAGGAAAGTCCGGATATGCTATATGTGATTCCTGCCAACATCCCGCCGCATAAAAAGATTATATCAAGGGACAATCCACAGCTGCGGCTGCGCATGACCGAGCTTGCTTTCTCAACCCTTGAGGGATACGGTGACAGTATCGTCGTATCGGATTTTGAGCTGAGGCAGGGCGGACCGAGCTATTCAATTTATACAATCGAGCATTTTGCAAAGGAATCGCCAAACCTTTCGATGCTCTGCGGAACCGATATGATGCTCTCCCTTGATACATGGTATCGCGCTGAGGATATCTTCCGTTTGGCGGATATTGTGTATATTCGTCGGGAAAAGGAGGTCGGGATGACCGAAAAGTTGATTGAAAAATGTCGGTTTTATCGAGAAAAATACAATGCACGAATTCGTCATATCGATGTGGAGCCCCTTGTAGTTTCCTCCGAGCAGCTGCGGGCACGTCTTTCGGCAGGCGAGGACTGCTCAGCCTTTATTCCTGAGCCGGTTTTAGATTTTATTAGGCAAAATAATTTATACGGATATAAAAGGATAGATGACCGATGATCACTGCTGATTCTCTTGAGATAACCGATTCCGCTCTTGCTGCACTGCGAAAGAAGATAGCCGGTTACATGAGCGGCAGGCGGCTAGAGCATACCTTAGCTGTCGAGCAGGCCGCAATTGAGATCGGTCGCATTTATGCGCCGGACAAGCTGCCAAAACTTCAAGCTGCCGCACTTTTGCACGATATTACAAAAGAATATAGTATAGAAAAGCAGTTGCAAATTTGCGTAGAATTTGGTATAATTGTAAATAATCTTGACATATTTATGCCCAAAATATTTCATGCGGCAACGGCTGCCGCTCTGATTCCCCGTGATTTTCCTGAGTTTAACGACCGGGAAATCATCAGTGCCGTAAGATGGCACACCACCGGACATGAAAATATGAAGCTCTGTGATCGTATCATTTATCTTGCCGATTATATCGATGGAACACGCATCTTTGAAGATTGCATAAAACTGCGTAAATATTATAAAAACGGACTTAAATCTCTGTTGTCCGGCAATAATACCTTCAAGGATGCCGATGCACTGAATCTTCATCTTATTAACACGCTCATCCTTTCCTTTGATATGTCTCTAAAGGAGCTTTCAAAGGAGGGCAGAATGATTCATCAAAATATGATCGCTGCAAGAAACACCATGCTCTATGAGAAATTGACAATTCAGAATCAATTAAATTCACGGAGCAAAGATTTACATGAGCTACAAAAGCGCGAGCAGGAATGACAAAAACCCCGAAAATGTTAAGCGCAAAACAAATATCCTATCTCTAATTACGGTGCTGCTTTGCTTTGCCGTTATATTATCAATCGCTCTTGCAATGCTTGTTTTTTACAGACCGGAGTTTGACAACAACATACCCTTTGACACCGATCCCGCAAGCAGTTTAGACAGCAATGAGGACAACGATAAGCAAAAGAGTGAAATTGCCAATTTTCTTATACTCGGCTGTGACAGGTCGGGTGGTCTCAACACCGATGTTATTATAATCGCCTCATTCAATATCGGCAAAGGCACTGTCAATATGGTGCAAATCCCGCGGGATACCTATGTAAATGCGGGCACCTCCTCACGCAAGATAAATTCACTGTATGCCAGCTTTTATGTCCGAGCTAAGAATGCAAAGGTAAAGGATGCCCATGCAAAGGCGGTTTATGATCTGATCGCCGTTATCGAACCTAATCTGTGTGTTAAGATTCATCATTATATAACAATGGATCTTAAAGGATTTGCAAATATCGTGGATGCCATCGGAGGGGTGGACATTGTTCTCCCGGATGATCTGTACTATCATGATTCAACTCCCGGTCACGAGCTTATTATAGATCTGAAAGCAGGACCTCAGACATTAGATGGCAAGGCGGCAGAGCAATTTGTAAGATTCAGAATGGGATATAAAATGGCAGATATCGCGCGGATGGATGCGCAAAAGCTATTCATCGCCGCTTTTATTAAAAAGCTAAAGAACAATGTCAATATTACAACGATTTTCCCCCTTGCCGAGCAGGTAATAAAGAATGTCAGAACCGATATGTCTGTTGCCGATTGCGTCTATTATGC
>JAAYQM010000109.1 GCA_012519315.1 Clostridiales bacterium
CAGCCCCGTTATGACCACTTCGATACCTCTCCGTGTATGTTCGCCTGATTTTTCACCCGAAAAGAAGAAATTTAAAGAAAATCTTTTGGGTAGAACTTCAGGGTAGAACTGCAAAATATTTAGTTGTTTGAACCCACGAAAACCCTTATAAATAAAGGATTTCTGGTGGACGAGACGACCTAAGCTACAAAGAATTTCGAGTCAGCCCCGTTATGACCACTTCGATACCTCTCCGTATTTATTCTCAACATCAGGACACCGCAAATTGAGGAGCTCAATGGGGGAACCAAACAAAGTTGTTTTAACGAAATACCTTAAAATATTTTCTTTCAGCAGAAGTGCTTAATAATTATACCACATTTATTAACTTTTTGCAATATTAAAATACGGATAAAATTATTTCCTCTGATCACTTTACCTGCATAACACCTATCAAAAAATTAAGTGCCGATACCCAAAAGCATCGGCACCAACAGAACTCAACGAAACATTTCGATTATATATTTCTTGTAAAAATGTGATTATCCTCTAAAAGGCTTTCAACAGTATCAAATCCCAGCCGATGTAAAAGCTCGATTACATACGGATTATCAATTGGTGTTTGGTATGTCGCCCTTTTTCCATATTCAAAGACGTTTTCTCTACCTTCTTCTTTTGGGATCAAAATTTTCGGACCACCAACACAACCGCCAACACAACCCATTCCCTCAATAAAATTCGCCGTTCGTTTCCCCGACAAAATATCATTGAGCATGGCACGACAAGCAGGAACCCCATCGGCATAAACCGTTTCAATGCGAACCTTTCTGTCCGGCGAGATACGCTCAAGGGTACGTTCCACAGCCTCACTAACACCGCCGGTTGTCGCATAAATGCGCCCCGCTCGTGACGAGTGATCCCGCACATCCTCTTCCATCTTTGACGGATCAATGCCGGCATAATTAAAAATATCCTGCATTTCTTGAAAAGTCAGCACAAAGTCGGTTGAATCCGCAACATCCTTTTCCCTCGCCTCTGCCTTTTTTGCAACGCAAGGACCGATAAAAACAGTAAGCGCATCGGGATGAATCTGTTTGATCGACCGACCACAGGCTACCATTGGAGAAACAGAGCCCGGCACTCGGGGAATTAGCTGCTTATATACCTTGCGTATCATCGCAATCCAAATCGGACAGCAACAGCTCGTCAATTGAAAATCTTCTTCATCCACAATATTTTTATCAAATTCAAGCGCTTCCTTAAGGGTCAAAATATCCGCAAAGAGAGCTACCTCAACCATACCTGTGAAGCCTAGCCTTTTAAAAGCAGAACGCAATTTTCCCGGCGTAACCTCACTTGAATACTGATTCACAAAGGCTGGCGCAATCATTGCATAAACAGGCACCTTTGGATCATATATAGCAGCTAAAGTCGGGATAATATCCTTGCTTTCAAAAAGTTTTTTTGCATGACAGTTACCTACACATTCGGCACATCCAACACAATGATCCTTGTCAACAGCTACATTGCCCTTTTCATCAATGTAAAGCGCATCAAACAGACACCGATTAATGCAATTTTTCTTTTCCTCATCATTGCATTCGCAATCTCCAATACTTAATACCGGTGCGTATTTTTGAGGATTAAGCAAACAATCCAGCTGATACGGATCAAAATCATCATAGACATGGAGAGTATCTAATTCTTCGACAAGGTTATTTTGAATCGAAGCCTTTACAAGGCGATCATAAAGTTCTTTAAAAGAAATCATTTTTTGCCCTCGGTAAAATATATTTTTAATAAGAAGCTTTTTGTTCGGCTTTCACTATTAAACCATAAATTTGCAGTCACTCACCAATTTGCGTCACTTAGTGCGGCAAATTTCTAAATTCGCCACTGACGAATTGCGTTGCCTTATCTTGGGGTCATAATATCATAAATTTACGGCTAAAATACAAAGCATTCTTCTAATCACTAGTTTCCCTCTTAATCACAGTAATAAGCATATAAAATATTATATCATGAATATACAAAAAATCAAATTCAAAAAATAAAAAAGATGCCGAACTGTCGACATCTTTTTTATTGGTGGGCCATCAGGGACTCGAACCCCGGACCGACCGGTTATGAGCCGGTAGCTCTAACCAACTGAGCTAATGGCCCCAAAACGGGGCACAAAGGTTACCGAAAAACGGTTGGCTCCCCCTGCTGGGCTCGAACCAGCGACAACTCGGTTAACAGCCGAGTGCTCTACCGACTGAGCTAAGGAGGAATATATCAAATTTTGTATCATCAAGGCTGCCTGAGCAGTTAAAGGG
>JAAYQM010000110.1 GCA_012519315.1 Clostridiales bacterium
ACAAGACTTTGCTTAAATTCTTCATCATATTTTCGATAAGTGCTCATTTTTTTATCTCCTTTTTATTGTCTACTGAAATTATACTGCATTTCACTATCCGCTGTCTACTTTATTAGTATACATCCAGTTCTTACCGAATTAGGCTACATAAAAAGCGGTGTGGACGACATCAAGCGCAAGCAGGAAAAGCAGGAACAACAGCACATCGAAGTTATTTCACGATTGACAGCGGTTGAAGCTTCTGCAAAACAAGCACATAAACGAATTGATACTATCGAAGGAAGGCGCGGCGAATATGAATAGACGTAAGCGGCCGAAGGAGTTTTCAAAGAAAATCTTTATCGGGGTTGCGGTGGTAAACATCGTCTTAATTGCCTTTTCCCTCTATATGATGTATGCAACGGGCGACCTTACCCCGCTTTCGTATATTATCCCGGCAGCAGCCGCAGAAATGGCAACGGCGACCGGATTTTATTACAGCAAGGCAAAAGCGGAAAACAAAATTAAGCTTATGAAAAGCAACGGTATCAAGCCGAAGGAAGAAGACTTCGGCGATATAAATTCAAATATTTAAGGAGGAACGAACAATGGAAATCATTACAGCGTATGCAACGAAAAACGATTGCTACAAAGCGGCGCGCAAATGTACGCCGAAAGGAATTGTTGTTCACAGCACCGGGGCGAACAATCCGTATTTGAAAAGATATGTTGACGCGCCCGCAGAGGTTGGCGCGAACGCATACGGAAACCATTGGAACAATCCCGCGTCGGTTATGGGCCGTTCCGTATGTGTGCATTCGTTCATCGGTTACGCCCTTAACAATGTTGTAAAGGTGGCAAATATCCTTCCTTACGATTATTGTTGTTGGGGCGTCGGCAGCGGTTCAAAAGGTTCTTACAATTACGACCCCGCATACATTCAATTTGAAATGTGCGAAGACGATTTGAAGAACCGTGCATATTTCGAAACCGTCCGCGATACCGCAATCGACTATTGTGTGTATCTTTGCAAAAAATTCAACATTCCCGTTGAAAACATCGTAAGCCATAAGGAAGCACACGCCAAAGGCTACGGAAGCAATCACGGCGACCCGAACAATTGGTGGGATAAATTCGGGTACACAATGAACGATTTTCGCGCAGCGGTAAAAGCGAAGCTTAACGCCGGTTCTTCTTCCGGGAACGGCGAAACCACCGGGAAGACACTATACCGCGTTCAGACGGGGGCATTCAGCAAAAAAGCAAACGCCGACGCGTTAGCGGCAAAGCTGAAGGCGGCTGGCTTCGATACATATATCGTTACCGTTAGCGGGCTTTACAAAGTGCAAGTCGGCGCATATTCCGTAAAAGCAAACGCCGACGCAATGGCGGCGAAGCTGAAGGCGGCGGGATATGATAATTTTATCACTACCAACGGCAGCACATCGGCAGCCGAAAGCAAACCGCCCGAAACGACGACGATTAACGAAAAAGACATCGTGCGCGTAAAGCAGGGCGCAAAGACATACGCAGGCGGCGGGCTTGCTTCTTTCGTCTACACACGCGACCATACCGTAAAAGAAATTAAGGGCGACCGCGCCGTTATCACATACGGCGGCGTGGTTGTGGCGGCGGTCAAAGTGTCCGACTTAAATTTGGTTAGGAAGGTGTAACAATGAACATTTTGAATTTTCTTCTTGCGAATTGGGATAGCGTAATTGTGGTTATTGCCTTTATTGCACTTCTTGTATTCCTTATTCTGAAGGGTGAAAAATCCGTCGTTTATAAAATCCTTTATACCCTTGTTACCGAAGCCGAAAGACAGTACGGCGGCGGCACGGGGCAGCTTAAACAATCGGCGGTCATAAATTGGGTATATGAGCGGCTACCGGCAATCGTGAAAATATTTATCACAGCGGCAACGCTTGAACGGTGGGTTGACGAAGCCGTCGAGAGGGCGAAAGCGGAATGGGAAAAGAACGCCAATATTAAAGAATACATCGAGAGCGGGCAGACAATCACACTTGCGACGGGAATTATTGAGAATACAGCAGCAGAAAAGCCGCCCGACAAACAGAGCGGCAAAACAGAATAAAGAAAATAGCGGGTAAGGCATTACGCCTTATCCGCTATTTTACACATAATACCGAAAAGCCCGCCCACAAAAAATAGTGTGGTGTTCGACTTTTCAAAGATTGGTGGAGATAAGGGGAGTCGAACCCCTGACCTCTTGAATGCCATTCAAGCGCTCTCCCAACTGAGCTATACCCCCGTATTCGATTGTTTCTCGATCTTTCTTTATGCCATTTTTGCGACTGCAATTTTTTGGGGTGGCTTACTGCGGAGCTTGCGCTCCCAGCTGCGCCACGCCCCCAAATGAGCTGTTATATCACTCGCCTAGTTATTCTACCACATATCAAACAAAAATGCAATAGCAAATTGCATTTTTGTACTTTAGGTAAAAAATATGTCAAATTGCATCAAAAAGCACAGCAATATGCCCATAGTTATGGCTATCAACCGTACCGATATTTACCCTTGCAAAAGCACGTTTTGACACGATAATATTGATAAAAGATCAAATCATTCTTCTATGAATGCCATAGTGTAATTCCCGTTGAATACGCAATATTAAATACACAAGTCCTCTCTTTGTATCTATTACCAGCCAAACATATAAAAACTTTCGCTTGCACAACTCGCCCTACCTCTACTTAAATAGCTATTATCTTTCTGAATAAAAAACGGCATAGCTAAGAATGTTTTGAGCCAACGATGTTGCCGCCGGTGGCATTACCGATAGTGGCTTTGCAAATGATGGCGTTGTCGGTGGTGGCATTGCCGATAGTGGCTTTGCAAATGTTGGCATTGTCGGTGGTGGCATTGCCGATGGTTTTCGCTTATACGCAAAAAAGGGGAGGCAAAATGCCTGCCCCGCCCCGGTTTGCTCAAATTTATTTTTTTGCTGCAGAAACAACCGCTAACTCATCTTTGGTGATCGAAAGTCCCAGTAATTCCTGTCGCTCAACCGACCAAATAATATTCCGCGGACATTTTTCAACACACATATTGCATCCGGTACACTTTGCATAATCGATCTTTGCAATATTGTCTATAACCTTAATTGCATCAAAAGCACACACCTTCTCACAAATGCGGCAGGCAATGCAACCAATACCGCAATGTTTGCGGGTTAAAGCACCCTTCTCTCTCGACATACAACCCACCCAATGCGTACTGTCATATGGAATCAGCTTGATAATCTGCTTAGGACATGAGGCTACACAAAGCCCACATCCTATGCAAAGAGTATAATCAACGGCTGCTACACCGTCGCAAACCTTAATGGCGCCAACCGGACAAGCAGCGGCGCAGGTACCAAGACCGATACAGCCGTTGGGACAGAGCTTGTCGCCGCCGTCAAGATTTGCGGCGCAAATACAATCCTCAGCACCGGCATAAGCATATTTTTTATGAGCAAATTCATGGGAACCGCTGCACATAACCTGTGCCCGCATTCTTTCAATATTATCATCAGCAGCCACTCCCATAATACTGCTGACAGCCTCGGCAACCGGCTTGCCGCCTACAGGACAAAGGTTGGTTTTTGCGCCATCCTCGACAACTGCCACAGCATAAGCCTTACACCCGGCATACCCGCAAGCGCCACAGTTGGCACCGGGCAAAGCCTCCTCAATCAAAGCAACCCGTTCATCTACCTTAACAGCAAAAATTTTTGCTGCCACAGCGAGCAGTCCGCCGAGAACAGTACCAAGCCCGCCAACCCAGAAAACAGGTATTAATATCTCCTTTAAAATATTCATATATAAAAAACTTATCCTTTCTATCGCCAATCAATCTAAAAGATCGCTGACACTACCACAACTGTAACTACTCACTGTCTATTTACTGCTATAAATCAATACAGGACAAAGAAAAACTCACGAAAAACTCATACCAACAAATCCGGAAAATGCCATAGCCAAAAGACCGGCAGCTACCAGCGCAATAGGAAGTCCGCGAAAGGCCTTCGGCGGGTCGGCAAAAGCCATGCGCTCACGCACACCGGCAAATATGACAATGGCTAATGTAAATCCAATAGCGGCCGAAAAGCCAAAAACAACCGATTCAATAAAGCTGAATTTACTTCTTATATTAATAAGCGCTGCACCGAGCACGGCGCAATTTGTCGTAATCAGGGGAAGATAAATACCAAGCGCACTATAAAGTGCCGGAATATATTTGTGCATGAACATTTCAATAAGCTGAACCAAAGAAGCAATTATCAGTATAAAAACAACCGTAGAGAAATATTCCAGCTTATTAGGCACCAGTATCAGATGATAAACAGCATAGGTCACCGCACTTGAAAGTGTCATAACAAAGGTAACGGCAAATCCCATACCAAGGGCGGTAGCCGGCTTTTCAGAAACACCGAGAAAGGGGCAGCAACCTAAAAATCGGGAAAATATGAAGTTTTCAATAAGAATTACAGAAAACATCAACAGAAGTATATCGGTCATAGGGCGGCGGCCTCCTTTTTATCATTCTTGTTTCTTTTTTTGCCGTTGATATAAGAACGGAGTTTCGCTACCCCTGCCATAAGAAAACCGAAGATAATAAAAGCACCGGCAGGTTTGACAAAAAGGGTGGCAGGTTTAAACCCCTCCCCGAACAAATTATGCTCAAATAAGGTGCCGGCACCGAGAATTTCTCGAATACCGCCAAGGAGCACAAGGGCAACGGTAAATCCAACACCCATAGCAAAACCGTCAAGCAAGGCAAGCAGGGGAGGATTTTTTGAGGCATAGGCCTCGGCACGAGCCAAAACGATACAGTTCACGACAATCAAAGGCAAAAAGATGCCCAGAGAGTTGTAAAGACCGGGAATGTAGGTCTCTATAAGCATTTCAATAACGGTAACGAAAGTTGAAATCACAACGATGTATGAGGCAATTCTAATCTGCGAAGGAATAAATCTGCGAAGCAAGGATATAAGCAAATTAGAACCCATCAATACAAAAATAACGGCAAGTCCCATACCGAAGGCATTTTTGGCAGAAGTGGTAACGGCCAGCGCCGGACAAGTACCCAGAACCTGCACAAAAACGGGATTGCTCTCAATAACCCCTTCTTTAAGGACGGACAGCAGGGACTGTATGCCGAACGGGAGCGTTTTCGACCGCTGCCCTTTTGTAATTGAACCTGTAAGCTTTCCTCTTTTCAACTTAGCTCTCCTTCCCCGGTGGAAACAGCCGAAAGAGCTATGTTCACACCGCTTAGCACTGCCTTTGAGCTGACGGTTGCGCCTGAGATCATATCGATATCATCATCGGCGCTAAGGCTTCCCTTTTTGCCCACATACTGACTGAGGTATTCGACATCCTCCACGCGATCACCTATTCTGCGTGTTTCCGAATGGGATATGATCTTCACCCCTACAACAGCGCCGGCATCGTCAATTCCGACCACCATCTCAATCGGGGCATTGTAACCCTGCGGATTCACATTGACACAATAACCAAGCACTGTTTCCTCACTCATCACCTTATACACGCCCAATACCTCATTGGCATAATCCCCCTCAAGTTTTTCCGAACCGCTTGATGTGGAAAACAGCTCAAGTATCGCAAGATCAACGGCATTCGGTTCGTCACCGTTTTTTGGGTTAAGGGTTATATACCGCACTACCGAAATCAACAATGCGGAACAAGCGCATATCGTTAGCAATATCAAAGCGGTTTTCAAAACCTCTTTTATATAGTCGCTGCGGCTTTCATTTTTTCCAGACATTATGTAAACCTTACCTTTTATTCGAAATTTTGTTATCCTATTGTCTTCTCCATTTATCGGCTACGAGAAATCAGCCTCAGACTTTTTTGGGGGAATTGGTCTTCCCTCTTTTAGCCGACCCATGGATCCCTGTACTGCTACCGAAAATGCGTGGTTTTGTAATTTTATCAATATAAAATACAAGCAGGTTCATAATCAGTATCGAGAAGGCCACACCCTCATTATAAGCACCGAAATAACGTATCAAAACGGTAAGCAAGCCACATCCGACACCAAAGATGAGCTTTCCTTTCCCGGTAAGGGGAGAGGTCGAATAATCGGTAGCCATAAATATGGCGCCGAGAAAGAGACCGCCTGAGAGAATCTGGTATGACATATAATCATAGGGGAGCGGGTTTTTTGAAAAAACAAAGGTTAAAAGAGCGACAGTACCGATATAGGATACCGGAATATGCCAGGTAATTATCTTCCTTACAAGCAGATAGCACCCTCCCAGAGCAAGTAGCAATGCAGAAATCTCACCGATGCTGCCGGCATGGTCACCGACAAGCATCTCCTTAATTGAAAGATTGGGAATATGCCCTATCTTCAATGTTGCAAGCGGGGTTGCCGCCGAGACGCTGTCTGAGGTAATAACAGATATCGCCGTTGCGCTGGGCTTTATTCCCGGTTCTACAAAGGTTGTCATCTCCTTTGCCCATGACAGCATGAAAACTCGTGCGGCGAGAGCCGGGTTTAGAAAGTTTTTGCCTATCCCGCCAAACAGCTGCTTAACGATAACTATTGCAAAAAAGGCACCGATAACGGGCAACCAAAGAGGGGCGGTTACAGGCATATTAAAAGCGATAAGCATACCGGTCACTGCCGCAGAAATATCGGATACAACGACACTCTGTTTCATCAACATTTGATAAGCCCCTTCAAACAAAATCGAGGCGCCCACCGCTAAGAAAACAAGGGTTAAAACACGAAATCCAAAATTATATACTGCATAAATAAGAGCAGGTAGCAGAGCGATGATCACATCCAGCATAATGGTACGGGTGTCATCTTCATGCTTAATATGGGGAGATGAGGAAACGGTGAAAAGAGTTGAAGGCGCCGCTTCCCCCTTTTTCTCAATCTGACTCATACAAATATCCTCGCACCGCTTTTTTATATTTAATATTGAAAAGCGGCTCTATCCTTTATAGAATTTTTCTTAAAGCGCACGTTAAAGCGTGCGCTTTGACGTTAGCTCTGTCGCTGGCTTTATCATCCGCTAGTCTGAAGACAAAGCCTGATTTGCCGACCACAGCTTTCCTTTTATAAAAGCTTAAAAAACTTTTATAAGACAAACTATTGTACTGCGTTCCCGTCGGACATACCATCTGACTTGCGGCCTGCCTTACGCTTCTGCAAAATACGAGTTTTTGCAGTGCGGATATTGGCAACCAGGGGGACCTGTCCGGGACATATGTAAGCGCAGGAGCCGCATTCGATACAACTGAGGGCACCGTGCTTGTCTGCATTTATATAGTCGCCCCGAACGGTAAACATCGCGATATAGTTTGGCATAAGATGCATCGGACATACTCGTATGCAACGCCCGCAACGGATGCAGACCGGCGGATTATTATATCGACTTTCCATCTCCTCGGAAAAAGCGAGAACACCGGTGGTTGTCTTTGTAACCGACGTTTGCAGATCCCATTGGGTAACCCCCATCATAGGACCGCCGCATATTATTCGTTTCGGCTTTTTTGAAAATCCGCCGCAAAAATCAATAAGGGCGGCATATGAGGTGCCGATAGGCACCATCACGTTTTTCGGTTCCTTGATACAGTCGCCGCTAACGGTGATAACCCGCTCAATAAGAGGCATACCATGTGCAAAAGCGTTATAAACCGCTACACAAGTCTCCACATTAAAAACGACAAATCCGGCATCATGAGGATACTTGTCCACATGAATCTCTTTACCGGTCAAAGCGTTAATGATCTGACGCTCCGCCCCTTGCGGGTATTTCGTTTTAAAAATGCGGATTTTTATAAGTTCGCTGCCTGCCGCCAGCCGTTCGAGAGCATTTGCGGCATCAAGCTTATTATCGGCTATGGCTATTTCCCCCTGCCGAATCCCCAGCACCTTCATCAATATCTTGGTTCCGTTGATGATTGCCGCCGAGTTCTCCAGCATGACCCGATGATTCGACGTTAAATAAGGCTCACATTCAATTCCGTTAATAATCAGCCTTGTAGCCTTTCCGAGAGCGGCGCGTACTTTTTGAGCCGTCGGATAGCCTCCGCCTCCCATCCCCACAATGCCGGCACGGAAAATGATATCAATCATCTCGTCGGTCGTCATTTCGGATATTCTTTTTGTTTGGGGCTGCACGTCGGGAGATATGGCATCAAGACCGTCACTTTGAATCACGATATATTTTTCTGCTTCCCCGTTCGGGGTAGTTTTCTCTTTAATGGCAGTTACCGTTCCCGAAACGCTTGAATGGGTGGGATAACTGCGCCCACCCCCGGCAAAACCAATCAGTTGACCGCGCAAAACCGCATCGCCAACCGATACAGCAGGCTCGCTATTCAAGGAAAGCGGAATTGTTACCACCGACGGAGAAGGCATTTTTTCGATTTCGGAGCGTCGTGCGTCTTTACGTCCACGAATATGTAAACCTCCGATAAATGATAGAGCCAAGGAATTCACCTCTTTAATAAAAATTTATGTCAAAAAACTTTATGTCCTATGGCATTGTTAATATTGTAACAATGTGTCAAATATTTATCAATAATAAACAATAAATTAAGTGAGTTTTTTTAGTCGTTCCTATTTATTATACTATAGACTATCCTAAATTACAACATTATTTAATAAATCAACTATTAACAACTTTTGAAAAAAGTCTGTTTTTCAATGATTTTTACAAATTTCACTTCTATTGTTTATATAAAAATGATATAATATATTTGTACAAGCTTGCTTAGGAAAGTAATTTGCTATGCAAAGGTGATACTTCTCTTTAACCGGAATCAATTATATAGCAATAAACCAAAGGAGAATTAAAGATGAACGAAACACTGAAAGTCATTGCCGATCGCTATTCCTGCCGTGATTACAGACCCGATATGCCATCGGACGACAAGCTACGCGCCATCGCAGAGGCTGCAATACAAGCACCCAGCGGCATGAATCGTCAGCCATGGCGTGTAATTGTGGTCAAAGACAAGGCACTTATGAAGGACATAGAAGATGAGGCAATGTCCTATCTCAAAAACCTTGAGGACTCTTCCACTTACCAAAGAATAATGGATCGTGGCGGCGCCCTCTTTTATGGCGCACCTTGTATGATTGTTGTTCCGATTGAGCAGAATGACTATTCCCTCATTGATTGCGGCATAATCTGCCAAAACATCGCACTGGCTGCCACCTCCCTCGGCATTGCCAATGTTATTTGTGGTCTTACCAATATGGCCTTTAAGGGGGAACGTGCAGATGAGTTCAGACGCCGGTTAGGCTTCCCTTCCGGCTATGTGTTTGGTTGCTCGGTCTTGCTGGGTTATGCCAACACAACAAAGGCGCCTCATACGCCGGATAAAGAGAAAATCCTCTTTATTGAATAAAGCTTAATACCAAAGGGGCAAAATTCTTCATTGCTCTGCGATTGACCCATATAAAACCTGTCAATAATATCCGTAGCACTAAAAACGGAGGGGAAAGCTTTGATAAAATCGATTATATGGATCATTCTTGCCGCCGGTTTGTCGATTTTCGCTCTTTTGTATTCCCTGTTTTGGATAGCGTAACTATCAACACCAAAAAAGAAGGTATAGCTTACAGCAAGCTTTATACCTTCTTTTTTTGCGCTTTCCATCGATTGATTGTATTAAAAATTGGTTCTTTCTCTTGACACTATCTTTATAATCTGCTATACTTATCAAGGTGCTTTTCTTTATAATAAGTAGTAATAGGAGTAGTAATAGGACGAAAACTATTAAATTACTTTTCGGTACTATAAAAAATCCAAAAACCGAAAAACCGCATAGGTAAGCCGAAAAGTGGCTCAAAAATATTTCTCGAGGCGTAGCTCAGCTTGGTAGAGTGCTTGGTTTGGGACCAAGATGCCGCAGGTTCAAGTCCTGTCGCCTCGACCAGCGGCAAATGCCGCCCCCGAACTGCACCCTCAAATGCGGAGCGCATTTGAGGGTGTGCTTTTTTGTGGGCGCGTTTTGATTTTTGCCCCCACCGAAGCACATCTCTTTTGTCAATAGATTACATAAAGACACCGCAGAAATGCAGCATTTCTGCGGTGTTTGTTTTTTTGCACGGCAGTAAAAGTGGAGCTGTACTAACTTATAAGGGAAAAAGGAGTAAGCTAATCGCTTACTCCAAATAGAATTAATTATCTATTCTTTATATCAGTTAACAATTGGATAATTTCTGCAAATCCAAGGAATATCATTCCATTTGCAAAACTTATTTGCCCAATATGTTAACGCAAGATCAAAGTATTATTATATTTTTTTACTGATCAGTTTTAATTTGTTCGCGAAATGCCTTTTTTACGGAGTGAATTGCATGCGATCGCGTTGAAAAGGACACATTTTTATGGTAAAATATTTTGAATCATTATCATGAAAAAGGAGGGATGCGGATGCTGCGGATTGCTATATGCGACGATGATGAACAGAGCCTAAGCAACACAAAACGTATGCTAGAAAGCTGGTCTGCCGCCGCTTTCTCTCAGCTTCTCATAGACTGTTTTGACAACGGCGATACACTCATCAGAGAAAGCGCCGCCGCCCGATACGACATTATTTTCCTTGATATTGTCATGCCTCTGATCGGCGGGATAGAAACAGCGAAGGAGTTGCGCAACAGAGACAAAACGATAAAGATCGTTTTTTTGACCTCATCACCGGATTTTGCGTTGCAATCCTATTCGGTAAAGGCATCCGATTACTGTTTAAAGCCGGTGACATACGACAAGCTGAAAGAGATCATGGACGACCTGGCAGCCTTTGACCGTCAGGAATCGGAAAACCTAACCCTCAAAACAATGGGTGGATATCAGAAAATATATCTCCATGACATCGAATACATAGAAGCACAGAATAAACGGGTATTCTTTTACTTAAAGTCGGGGAAGGTTGTAGATGTAATTCAACCGCTTTATACCTTTGAGGCGGAGCTGTCGGACAGCAAGGACTTTTTCAAATGTCATCGCAGCTATCTTGTCTATCTCCCGAATGTGGACTATTTCAGCAATACGGAAATAAAAACAAAATCCGGGCGGCGGATCCCTATTGCCAGAGGATACAAAAAATCCTTTCAAGATGCATATTTTGCTGTTATGTTCCGAGAATGAGAGAGGAGGAAGTACAGTGCTGCAATTTGTATTAGGAATGCTGAATAACAGTACCCTGCTCCTATTTGGCGTATTCGTATCGGCGGCGATTCTAAGCATTCCGTTTCACAAAAAAAACACCGTCATTTTACTCCTTTTTTGTATCGGTGTTAATGCGCTGCAATTTGCATCTTACTCCGGTATGGGACTGGAAGGCGCGCAATTGATATATCCTCTCATTACCCACCTACCATCTGTTTTGTTATTTAGCCTATACTACAAACGCAACGTGTTGTCCAGCTTATTCGCCGTTATGTCCGCCTACCTTTGCTGTCAATTGAGCAAATGGCTCAGTATACTAGCCTTTGAACTGACCGGGATGGATGTATACTAATAAAGTAGACAGCGGATAGTGAAATGCAGTATAATTTCAGTAGACAATAAAAAGGAGATAAAAAAATGAGCACTTATCGAAAATATGATGAAGAATTTAAGCAAAGTCTTGT
>JAAYQM010000118.1 GCA_012519315.1 Clostridiales bacterium
CAGAGAATATGTTGCCAGGTGTGGGAGGTAATAAAAATGTCTGATTTAAAAAGCAATAAGATAAAAGTAATGATTGCTGATGATCATCCATTGCTTAGGGAGGGTATTATTAAGATATTATCATTAGAGCCAGATATTGAAGTAGTGGGTGAGGCTGAAGATGGTGCCCAAGCTATCGAACTTGCTAGGACTATTGATGTTGATGTTATTTTAATGGATATTAATATGCCTAAGATTAATGGTATAATGGCTACCAAAATAATTAAAAAGGAAAAACCAAATGTTAATATTATTGCTCTGACAATACATAATCAAGAAGAGTATTTATTTGAATTGATACGTTGTGGTATTTCAGGTTATGTACTAAAAGATGTACGACCTGACGAACTCATAATGACTATTCAAAAAACAGTAAAAGGTTTAGGTTATATTCCACCTTCCCTTACACCGAGGATTTTTGAAGAACTCACCCGCTTATCAAAAAAGGAAGCAGGAGTTAAAGAAGATTTTAACCTAACTTCAAGAGAGCTAGAAGTGCTCCAGGAAATGGCTAAAGGTCTTTCCAATAAAGAAATTGGTAAAAAACTTTTTATTAGTGAAAAAACAGTTAAAAATCACCTGACAAACATATTCCAAAAATTAGAGGTAAATGATCGAACTCAGGCATTACTTTTTGCTATTAAGCATAATATGGTCACTCCCCAATAATCGGTATCCTTGGAGGTTATACTGATGATATTGATAGCTACATCGGGTTATGCCTATAAAGACTGGAAGGGTCCTTTCTATCCAAAAGATATCAAAGACAAAGACATGCTTTCTTTTTACAGCCGTTTTTTTCCGTTTACAGAGATAAACTCAAGTTATTACAGCATGCCAAACAGCTATATGTTTTATCATATGATGAGAAAGACACCTAATGATTTTTTGTTTTCAGTCAAGGCTTATGGGGGCATGACTCATCAAAAAGACTTGAGTGATACAATAGTAAATAAGTTTACTGATGCACTAAAACCATTGATAGAGCAAAATAGATTATGTTGTGTTTTGTTTCAGTTCCCTTACAGTTTCCATAACAATCAAGCAAATAAGGATTATTTAAAAAGAGTGAGAGAACATTTAAAAGATGTAAATATTGCTGTTGAGTTTCGAAGCCTAGATTGGTTGACTGAAGAAACTATCAATCTCTTAAAGAAATGTGAATTGTCTTTTGTATGTGTAGATGAACCACCTCTAAAAGGCTTGTTACCTCCAGTAGTTGCAGTCACAGGTCCTATTGGGTATATTAGATTTCACGGACGCAATACTGAGAAATGGTACAATCACCAAAAATCCTACGAACGATATGATTACTTGTATAGTGAAGAAGAGCTCAAGGAATGGGTGCCCAGAATTGAGCATCTGGCTAAAAAAGTGAAGACTGTTTTCATAGCAATGAATAATCACTTCAACGCACAAGCAGTGATTAATGCACAACAATTGTTGAATTTGATAGAAAAGAAAAATAAAAATTCGAGAATACTGAGGGATGATCTTTGAAAAATATAAATCATCAGCCCTACAAGCAGAAATTTTGGAAAAACAAAGCTTTACATTTGAATGTGATGTGGCTGTAATAGAAACTGCATTAATTACTTCATATGGTGAATTACATACATCTGAGGGCTACTAAGGCAGTCTTCATCG
>JAAYQM010000123.1 GCA_012519315.1 Clostridiales bacterium
CAGGAACCTGTGTCGTTTGTTACCATAGCGGCTGTCTCGGCAAAGGACCATTTTCATCCCCCTGAAAGGAAACCTTTGTAGAAAAGGTAAAACGCCTTTGCGTTCCGGAATATAGTTGGAAAATGTTCTTTTGTTTTAATACTGTGCTGTTCATATTTAACTTTAGTGCTGTTATATTATTTGAAGAAACAGGCGGGGCCAGAGTACGCGCGGGGTCAGTCCCCCTGTGCAACACGGTCGGGAAGGTTGTCCCAATTTTTAAGGAGACAGCTTTAGCTATGATCGGCATATCTCCACCAGCCAACGGTTCCAGCTACGCCGAGGGCACTTGTTATAATCACGATAATAATGCTAGCTCCTTCGATTGTCCCGTATTCACCGGTAATGCCGCCAGCTAGGGCCGGAATAGACCAGGGGAAATATTCCCCATAGCCGATGGCTGCTATAATTTGTGAAAAGAAAAGGATAAAAACCAAGAAACCTAAAGGCTGCAGGTAGCCGCGGCCGATGGAGGCAAAAAAAGCTACCGGTGTTGACAGCAGTATGGTTAGTAAGGAGACAAGGGCAAATGTATGTGCACCTTGCCCAACTGCAACCGAGGACCAACCGGGCAGGCCGGTTATTATTCCTACCAGGAGCCCCAACAATAAGGCATAGAGCGAAAGGATTAAAGACCATAGAGCAGCCATTATGAATTTTGATAACACAATGTTGCTCCGTGAAAGAGGAAGGGCCAGCAGGTCTTTTAGGGTGCGGTCCACATACTCCCGGCCAAAAATCCAACTTATTGTAAAGCCAAAAATCACTATCCCACCAATAGCGGCGGCCTGCGCAAGAAAGCTTATGTAGGAGGGCCAATCGGCGGTTCCCATAAGATGGGCCTTGGCGGAAATAACACCCAATTTTTCGGCAAAACCAGGATCTTTTAAAACAAACATAAAAAATCCGCCACTTACCGGTAAGAGAGTATAGGCCAATAAAGTTATAAAGGGAATTCTAGAACGGAAAAGTTTTTTACTTTCTACCGAAAGCGCGATTAAAATTTTACCCATTTTTCTCCATCCCGGTTTCAGCGATAATTCTTAAGAAATATTTTTCCCAACTTTCCTGTTCCACTTTTAAAAAAGTTGGTGAATGGCCAGCTTTTACCAGCAGGGCGGCAATCCGATCCGGATTATTTATGGCCATTTCATCAGGAACAGTTAGCTCGGTTTCATGGTTGTTCTTTAACAGTCGCGGGCTGTACCCGGCCTCGCAAAGGATTGATTGCATGGCGGCCGGGTTTTTACCATCTAAAACCAGCGTCTTTTTTAATTTGCCTTCCAGCTCTTTCCCTTCGATCTGCTTAATTAATTTACCTTCGTGAATTATGACCAGGTTGGTGGCGATTCGGGAAAGCTCATCTAATTGATGGCTGGAAAGAAGCACGGTAACACTAAAATTGACCGCCAGGTCTAGCAATAGTTGACGGACCTGGACCACACCGGCGGGGTCGAGCCCATTGGTCGGCTCATCTAGAAGCAAAATGGCGGGCCGATGAATGATCGCTTTCGCTAAACCCAGCCGCTGATTGTTACCCTCAGAGAGGTGCCCGGCTTTTTTAGAGGCATGATCAGCAAGGTTTAATTCCTTTATTACCCGGTCAACGGCGCCCCTTGCCTTGATTCCCCTTAACTTACTGACGATCTCCAAATTTTCCTTTACAGTTAGCTCCGGGTAGGCGTAGGGCTTTTCTACAATATAGCCCACGTCGCGCCAGATTCTTGTGTTCCCGGCACTTACCTTTTTGCCCAGTAGAAAACATTCACCAGCGGTAGGGGCAATCAGGCCGAGCAACATTTTAATGGTGGTGGTCTTCCCGGCACCGTTGAGACCAACAAATCCAAGTATTTCCCCCTTTTTCACCGCCAGGCTTAAATTGTCAACTGCTAAAAATTTACCGTAATACTTTGTTAAGTTCGTGATGAATATAGTTGGTTTCACCTTGTTTATCTCCTTGGGTTCCCAAGTGGTGGTCCCATTTCCCAACCAAATGTGGGCTTATCTTCTATATCTAGTTAAATTATACCTTTGAAACATGTCAGTTGCATAGGTGTAAGTAAATCTTTAGACAAACTATGTTTTTATATTTCTGTTTTAAAG
>JAAYQM010000010.1 GCA_012519315.1 Clostridiales bacterium
TGAAGCCACCGACAAATTAACCCGTTTTACCGATTATAATGATATAAAGTATCGCTCCAGAACCGTGTTCTCCTTCCACCGGCCTGAGACTCTTCAGAAGTTGTTAGCGCAGCCGGATACGGTTCGCAATAATATGAAGCGCTTTCCGGCTTTCGATGGCCAGGGATTTCGTAAATGCCAGATCGCCGCTATCAATAATTTGGATGAATCTTTTGCCGATAACAGGCCAAAAGCCTTAGTGCAGATGGCTACCGGGGCAGGTAAAACCTACACAGCCATTACCGCCGTCTATCGCCTCTTGAAATACGGAAAAATGAATCGTATCCTTTTCCTTGTGGATACAAAAAGTTTGGGTGAACAGGCAGAGCGTGAGTTTCTCGCCTATACCCCCAATGATGATCCACGCTCATTTTCGCAAATATATGGAGTTCATCGGCTGAAAACATCGTACATACCTGCAGATGTGCAGGTGTGTATTAGCACTATTCAGCGTATGTACTCTATCCTCAAAGGTGAAGAACTGGATGAAACAGCTGAAGAGACCTCTTTTTACGAATATTCAACGGCAGACAGCAAACCGCCGAAAGAAGTGGTATATAATGAAAAATACCCGCCCGAATTCTTTGACTGTATCATCGTGGACGAATGCCATCGTTCCATTTACAATGTGTGGAAACAAGTACTTGAATACTTTGATGCCTTTATTATTGGGTTGACCGCAACGCCGGATAAGCGGACGTTCGCATTTTTTGACTCCAATGTCGTCAGCGAATATCCGAGAGAACAGGCTATTATTGATGGTGTTAATGTTGGTGAGGATATTTTTATTATAGAAACAGAGGTCGGAAAACACGGCGCAAAGCTGATGAAGCAACTGATTGAGCGAAGGAATCGTTTGACCCGCGAAAAACGTTGGGAGCAGATGGATGAGGATATTGTTTATACACCCAACGAACTTGACCGGGATATAGTTAATCCAAGTCAAATTAGGACAGTAATCCGTTCCTTTAAAGAAAATCTGTTTACTACGCTTTTTCCACACCGTAAGGAAGTACCCAAGACATTGATTTTCGCTAAAACGGACAGTCATGCAGATGATATTGTTCAAATCACACGTGAGGAATTCGGCGAGGGCAATGATTTTTGCCGAAAAATAACCTACTCGGCTGACAATCCAGAATCGGTGCTGAGCTCATTCCGCAATGACTATTATCCCCGCATTGCTGTTACAGTGGATATGATTGCCACCGGCATCGATGTGAAACCCATTGAGTGCCTGATATTTATGCGCGATGTGCGCAGCAAGAACTATTTTGAACAAATGAAAGGACGGGGCACTCGTACTCTCAATAAAGATGATTTGCAGAAGGTGACTCCTTCCGCAACCGAGAACAAAGACCATTTTGTCATCGTTGACGCAGTTGGCGTTACGAAATCCAGGAAGACTGATACCAGGTCATTAGAACGCAAGCCTAGCGTATCCATGAAAGAACTGATTATGAATGTGGCCCTCGGCTCAAAGGACGAGGATACACTGACTTCCCTCGCCAACCGGGTGATACGACTTAACAGCCAAATGACTCCGACCGAACGTAAAAGTTTTGCCGAAGTAGTTGGTGCGCCTGCCGGACATATCGCCCAGAAACTATTGGATGCTTTCGACGAAGATGTAATCCGTGACAAGGCGTGTGCGGACAACGGAACAACTGATCCGAACGATGAACAGCTAAACCAGGTGCAAAAGACATTGATCTTGGAAGCAGTTAAGCCATTTTATAATCCCGAAGCACGTGATTATATTGAGAATGTTCGCCGGAGTCACGAACAGGTTATTGACAATGTTAATATTGACACGGTTACTTTTGCCGGATACGACACCCAACGTGAAGAAAATGCTGAACGTATAATACTTTCTTTCCGGGAGTTTATCGAAGAAAACAAAGACGAAATTATTGCCCTGCGCATTATTTATAATCAAGCATACAAAGACCGTCCGATGGCGATAGAGCAGTTGAAGGCATTATATGAAAAGCTGAA
>JAAYQM010000011.1 GCA_012519315.1 Clostridiales bacterium
ATTGTGACCAAGGGTGCCGCTCATGGTGAATGGTATGATATAGACGAATTTAAGGAAGCAGATAGAACCATGCAGCGTCCTGCAGTAATGGCTATTGCACCTATTGCTCAAAAATTAGGCAGAAATGCCGGTATTGTACATGATGCCAGTCATATAGTTGCTCAATCCGGCTTTGGAGCCGTATGGGGTTCTAAGAACCTTAAAGCCGTAAGTTTTACAGGAGCACTCTCATTTAAAATAGCAGATCCAAGTTCCTTAATAAATTTACGTGAAGAACTTATCGAAAAAACTGTATATAAGATTGATAAGCCTGACAACATTCCATATGATTGTCATTTTCAAACACACGTTTTTAATACTCCTGGCCGAGGGATGGGACTGTCGAACTTCAGCTACTTGCCTATGAGGCCGGAGGCTTGTGAAGGATGTCATAATGCCTGTCGTGCCATATACCCGGACGGGAAGGGCAACGAGTCGTTCTGTATTATCTTTAACTGGGGGAAAGGCTCGGTGGAACCTGAAGAAACCGGCCGTCTTAACGCCGACTTGCTCAATAGGTGGGGTATAAACGGTTTTGAGATCAATACCGCACCATATCTCTATTCCCTCTATAAGCGCGGACTCGCCGGTCCCGGCAAACAGATCGAAACAGGCGATCTTGATTTCTCGAAATACGGCACACATGAATTTTCTCGCCAACTTCTATCTAAGATTGCTAATCGTGAGGATTGTGGTGATGCCTTAGCAGACGGTGTTGCGCGGGCAGCAAAAAAATGGGGAACATGGGAAGAGGATTCTAAAACAGGTGTTCTCGTTCATCCTCAGTGGGGTTATTATGAACATTATGCGCCACAAGTTGAAACTGACTGGAGTTATGGAAGTGTCTTTGGTGAACGGGATATGAATGAACATTACTTTAACTTCTTTGTGTACTGGATGCCTAAATCATGCATTACGCTCCTAGAAGGTGCTCCGCTCCAAAGTGCAAAACAGACGGCCACATTGTTGGCAAAATCTTGCGGGCTTGATCCAATGAGTTTTGATTACAGTGAGGAAAGCATGTATAGTGACCATAGGCTCGAAGCCATTGCTTGGGGGCGTCACTGGACACGTGTATGGACACAAACACTCTGTTTCTGTGATTGGGGTTTCCCACGTATAAACTATAACGACCCCTATGGGGATTATGAGATTGACATAGATGATTATCAATGCAGGTTGTATAAAGCGGTTACAGGTAAAGATTTAACCCCACAGGGTGCTCTTGATTTAGGCCATAAGATATTCACTCTCGACAAGGCCATCTGGACCTTACAAGGAAGACATCGCGATGATGAAGTGTTTGCCGAATACGTTTATTGTCGGCCAAATCCTGAGGATGCCCTGTATCCAATGGTCAAAGATGGAGAATGGGGCTTCCATTCAGGCAAGGATCGTGTTATGGATCGCGACAAGTTTGAAGATTTCAAAACCCGTTTTTACATTCGAGAAGGTTGGGCTCCTTCCACCGGTTGGCCCACACGTCCTACACTTGAAAAAATGGGGTTAAAAAATGTTGCTGATGAACTTGAGGCAGCGGGGAAACTAGGTGTTTAGTAATGGAAAAGAATAATACACCTCAAAATAGATTTTCTTCTGTTTCATATGGTGGTTATCGTATAGAATATCCGACCCTAGAGGAAGTAAATGGGTTTGAAAGGGATCTGTCTTGGGATGAGCGCTTCGAGGTATTGCATCAAGGATACAAACGTGGATGCTATATTGAGCAATGTTATAGCATAAGGGAACTTGCTACACGTGTTGCTGAAAGGAATCCGTATGACCCTACCGGAGGTGTTCGTTTTCTTGAAGGCGAGGAATTAGTTGAATGGATACGCGATGTGGTAGGTGACCGTGATTTGGCTACTACCATAGAAAAGATATATGCATCGGGGGAGTCTATGGCTGTTATAGTGGATACGGTTCCTGTTGTGCTTATGGCCCGCATGAATCAGTATTCGGAGGTTCTCGAAGAGGCAGACGTTGATTAATTACGATTTATCGTATTCTTCTATATATGCCTTGTAGAAACCCATCCTGGTAGGATGCATCTGCAAGGCATATTATGTACGAATATACAGGCTAGAATCCGAAAACCGAAGGAGGATTTGTTATGTTAGATATTGCTCGTGATTTTCCATTATTAAATTATCATAATAACGAAGGGAACTGTTTTGTATATTTCGATAATGCAGCGACAACACAAAAACCAAAATCTGTTATTGATGCCCTTGCCGAATGGTACATTATGCGAAATGCAAACCCTCATCGAGGAACCTATACCTTATCGGAAGCTGCTACCGATATTTTCGAGAGCTCTCGTAATATTGTTGCAGAACATATTGGCGCCCACAAAGATGAAATTATATTTTGTCGAAATACAACGGAGGCTATAAATCTTGTAGCCAAATGTTTTGCATCTAGCAGACTTAATGAAGGCGATGAGATAGTCCTTCCAATTTCAGAACACCACAGCAACCTTCTTCCTTGGCAACAACTGGCAAGAAAACACAAAGCACGTATTGTCTTCCTTTTGATAGATAGAAATGGGCGTTTGATTGATGAAGAAATCGAAAAAAAGATAGGCCCCCGTACTAAGATAGTCGCCTGTGCACAAGTAAGCAACGTGCTGGGGACGGAGTTCCCCCTTGCAAGGATTGCTCAACGAGCACATGATGTGGGGGCATTTACTGTCTTTGATTGTGCTCAAGGGTTGCTTCATTGCGGTGTGAATCCTGTTGAACTTGGTGCTGATTTTCTTGCATTTTCTAGCCATAAGGCCTTCGGTCCAAATGGTGTCGGTGTTCTTTGGGGAAAAAAAGAGTTTCTTAAGGATATG
>JAAYQM010000117.1 GCA_012519315.1 Clostridiales bacterium
CTACGATGATAACCGCAAAAGAGGCAGGGCAAGGGCAAAGGAAACCATGGAGCAGCTGAGCAAATCATGTCTGGAAGTTGCAAAGAGCCTGAGAAAAAAGTATGTGATACTCAAGGGCTTAAACAGACTGGGGGTAAAGGTCGGGCTTTGGGAAAAGATGAAGTCTGTTTATCAGAGGATGGTATAAGCAACGAATATAAAGCAGGGGGTGTTTTGATATGGAGCTATTTCAAATAAAAATAAATGGCCCAATGGAAGGCACTTCCGAGCTATATGTAAGGGTTTTAAAGGGAAACATAGATAGGAATACAGGGGCCATGCATAGCGGTACTGTTATATCTCTGGATACATATTTCAATATGTTTTCTTGTGGGAAATACTTAAAATGGACAAATGTAACCAGTGCGACAGCGGAAATAAAAGCAGTTGGACGCTTTAAATATCAGCTATTGTCACATTGCAAGGGTGAGGCGGACAGGCTTTTGTGGGAAACTGAAAACGAGGGTTCAACTTATATACCTCTTAACTTCGAAAATGAAAAAAATGATTGTTCGTATTATATTAAGTTATGTGCATTGGAAGACAGCTGTGTATTTTTAGGCGGAAGATATACGACTGATTTCAAACCTGCTTATATGAAGACTGCCACTATTATTTGCACATATAAGCGTGAGGAGTATCTTTTAAAAAACATATCGGCGCTTCGAGCAGCTTTGTTGGACAATCCGGATAGCCCAGTAAAGGATGCCTTGGAAATCTTCGTAGTTGACAATGGTCAGTCTCTGTCTGGTTTGCTGGAAGAGCACCCTTCGGTGAAATTGTTTCCAAATAAAAACTGTGGGGGCAGCGGGGGATTTACTCGAGGGCTTATTGAGGCATTAAAACGGAAAGACGAGTTTACACATGTGCTACTAATGGATGACGACATTATCATAGATCCCAATGTAATAGAAAAAACCATACAGTTTCAGAGTGTTGTAAAAGCGGAGTTTTCTGATCTTCATATTGCCGGTGGAATGCTGTATCTGGATAATCCTTTAGTGCAACACGAGGCAACTGCCAGATGGAATGGAAATATACATCCGAATAATACAGGATTGAATTTAGCGTGCAGTACCGATCTAATAGAGAATGAAATAGAAAAGAAAGCAGACTACGGAGCCTGGTGGTATCTGTGTTTTCCATTATCTATCGTAAATGAGAACAATCTTCCTCTACCCTTATTTATTAAAGGAGATGATATTGAATACGGACTCCGCAACATGAAGCATGTTCTTATAATGAATGGTATTGGTGTTTGGCATGAAGGCTTTATTGGAAAGGAAAGGCCGTATTTGGACTATTATATAATTCGCAATTATATGATTATTGGCAGTATTCATAAAAAAAAGAGCAAAACTGTAGTCTTACTCCTGGTTCTTTTTCGTCGTATGATGAGGGCAGTTATTTTTGACGCACCCGAAATAGCGGAGTTTGTGACAAAGGGTGTTAAAGATTATTTGGATGGACCGGATTTTATTATAAAAACAGACAGCGAAAAACTAAATACAGAACTGCGAAGTAAATCAAACAAGGTACTTGGATATACAGAGATTTCTAAAAAAAGGAAAATGCTGCTTTTAATTAAAAAGGTGCCTACCTACATATTTTGGAGAACAGTGATAAGGTTTATAAAAGTTTCAGTTCACTATTTATCCAAAAACAAAGCAAAAAATAAAGATTATAAAATTTTGAAGGATTATAAACGTAATCAAATTGGAAACGGGGAATAAAAATATCATGAAGTATTCGGTTAATTATAATGATTATGAAATTAGAAGGTGAAAAAATGGCCATAACAGTTGTAAATAATGTATCGGAGAATATATGCACCGGCTGTGGTGCATGTAAAAATATTTGTCCAACAGATGCAATCGAAATGGAACCAAATAGCGAAGGTTTTATAGTGCCAATAGTATATAGTGATAAATGTATTAATTGTGGGAAATGTATTAAAGTATGCCCAGCTCTAAATATAGAATATAATAATACAGAGAAACCAAAGATATATGCTGTACGAGGTAATGATGAGCTTCGAGCTGTTAGTTCATCAGGCGGAATGTTCAGCTTACTTGCTAACGAAATACTCGGGCAAGGTGGGTTAGTATGCGGTGCCGCTTTTGATAATGAGATGCAATTAAAACACACTATGATTTCGAGCATTGAGAATCTAGCAGGTCTGCGAGGCTCTAAATATTTACAAAGTAATACAGAGTATATTTATCGGGAAATTAAAGATAAATTATTACAAAATAGAAAGGTGCTATTTGTAGGATGTCCTTGCCAGGTAGCAGCTTTAAATTGCTATTTAAAACATACTCATACGAAAAATCGAGAAAATATAATTACTGTAGATTTGTTGTGTCATGGGGTTCCATCTCAAGAGTTGTTTTCAAAATATTTAAGAGAGATTAAAGATAAATACCATAAATATGATGAAGTATTACATGTAGATTTTAGAAATAAAAAATTTGGTTGGACAGCAGAACATATAATCATAAAGTTTAAAAGTGGAAAGCAGTATGAAAGTAATAGGAAGAATGATCCATATTTAACACTGTTTTTGAAAAATTTGGGTCTCAGAAAATCCTGTTCAGATTGTCCTTTTTCAGTTTTCCCAAGACAAGGAGATTTGTCAATTGGTGATTTCTGGGGTATTAGTAAAATCGACGAGAGTCAAAATGATGGAAAAGGCACATCAATGGTTTTTATTAACAATTCTAAAGGAAAGGCTATTTTTAATAGAATCAAGCATGATTTCTTTGATCATAAGCAAATTAAAATAAATCAATATGAAATAAAAAACAGAATAAAATCTGTTTTTCCAGCAAATAAACATCGTGATAGATTTTTGAAATTTACACAGAGATACTCGCTAGAGCAATCTATTAGTATGTCATTAAACTCAATTTATGATATCGGCCTCGTTAGTAATTATTTAGCTGATAATTTTGGAGGCTCACTAACTCAATATTCACTATATCACACATTAGAAGATATGGGATATTCAGTTTTAATGATAGAACGCCCCCTTGATGCTCCAAGCAAATTAAAAAAGGACATGCTTGAAAAGATATATTTAGAAAAACCATACCCTGATTACTCATTGGCAACTCACTATCCTAATAAAGATGCTATGCGAGAGTTAAATGATAAATGTCATACCTTTGTAGTAGGTTCCGATCAGCTTTTTCAATATAGTCTTTATAACGCTTTAGGAAGGTTTGTAAGCTTAGATTGGGTATCAGATATAAAGAGGAAAATTGCTTATGCAGCCTCATTTGGACATGCTCATATCTGGGGTGATAAAAGTATATTATCAGAAATGGCATATTATTTAAAAAGATTTGACGCATTTTCTGTAAGAGAAGAAAGTGGGATCGATATTTTAAAAAATCAATTTGAAATTGACGGAGAAGTAGTACTTGATCCTGTTTTTATTTGTAATCCCATACATTTTATGAAATTGATAGATAAATCAACAAGAAAACTAAAAGACCATTATATTGCTTCGTATATTTTAGATCCTACATATGATAAACAGTTAATATTAAGAAAAGCGATGGAAAAACTTTCGCTACCTATCGAGATATTCTCTGAACTTGCTCATAGCAATGAATATGTAAAACCACTAGGTGATTTAAATGTTGTTCAATTAAAAATAGAGGAAAGATTACAAAGCATTGCAAATTGTGACTTTTTTATAACTGACTCATTTCACGGTACGTGTTTCGCAATAATAATGAATAAGCCTTTTATTTCAATCTTAAACAGAAATAGAGGCGGGAGTAGGTTTGAATCGCTTCTATCAATGCTTGGATTAAGGGATCGACTTATTGAAAACGCAGATGACTTAAATGGCAAGGACTATCTATATTCGCCAATAAACTACGATATAGTAAATAAAACACTAGAAATTGAAAAGGAGAAAAGCATAAAGTGGTTAAATAAGGCATTAAATACTCCAGAGAAAAAATCTTTTACTGATTATGATATATTGCAAAATAAAATAGCACAACAAAATGAACGAATTGAAAAATTGGAGAATTTAATAAACAAAATAATAAGAAGTGAAGAAAATATTATATTTATTGAAGATATTTACGAATATTTAGAGTTGCTTAATAAATATAAAAGCAAATATATAATTTTTATATCTGTCAAGGATACTCCTGGATTTAAATTAGACAATAGCATTGCATTAAAGCTTATGTCATTGGGGCTAAAAACTGATTTGCAAAACAAACACTGGCATAGCTATATTGGAATAGTTGATTCAGGTAATTTAGTATATGAAAAATTAAGCAGTTATAATGAAGGATTAGTCTTTGAAAAAAAACTTAAAAGAATGCATGTTCACGTTGTTAGTAAACCATTTAAGAAAGGTAATGTAGCTAAGATAATCTTAGACGGAATTGATTACGCTATAAATAAAAGAGGCTTAAATATTGTTGTTTATGACAAATATGCGACTAAGGTAATAGACTCCGTATGTTTTGATACGCATTCAAAGGACTTAATATGCATTAGACAAACATTATAGTTTTTATATAAAAATGTGTATATAGGAGATGAATATGAAATTACAGAATATTATTTTCCCCGAGCCGGGTATTTGTATGGTAAAGGAGCTATATTATCATGCAGAAGACGACGTGGAGTATGATCCTGCTAATAGATATATGCTGTTTAAAAACGGCGGTATATCTGTATTTGATACATATTTTAACAGTATCACAGCTGAGAAATGGGAAAAATACACACGAATAGGCAGCATTAAAGTTACTGTAAAAATTCGAGGGTCATTTAAAATATCCCTACTGCATAAAGAAAGATTATTTAGTGGTGGTGTAATAACACGAAACCTGGGCGACTTTGAGATTTCTACTGATGCAGGCGAAACGAAGGAGTTTACTTTTAGCTTTGATACGCAATCCGCTAATGGTATGTTTTGCTTCTCCTTGTTATGCCTGGAAGATAATTCTGTGTTTTATGGAGGATACTATTCATCTAATATACCCAAGCAGCAAATCAGAGATGTAAAAATCGGAGTTATAATCTGCACATTTAAGCGTGAAAGATTTATACAGAAAAATATAAACTCATTAAGCAAACACTTTTTTGATGACAAAAATTCTGATATGTATAATAAGCTTGAGATTTTTGTTATTGATAATGGAAAAACTTTAGATATAGATGCAATTAGTACAGATAAAATTCATGTATTCCATAATAATAATACTGGTGGATCGGGCGGATTCACCAGGGGAATGATAGAAGTATTAAAATTAAATGAAAAAGCAGGGTTTTCGCATGTGTTATTAATGGACGATGATGTGATAATTGAACCGGAATCGATTGTACGGACATATACCATGTTAAGTATTCTAAAAGATGAGTATAGAGATACTTTTGTTGGTGGTGCAATGCTGCGGTTGGATAATCAGTATATACAGGTTGAATCTGGCGGCAGATGGAATGCCGGGAATCTAGTATCTCTTAAAAGAGATCTCGATTTGAGAAAATGCGAACCCTGTTTATATAATGAGATTGAAGAGAAAGCCGACTTTAATGCATGGTGGTACTGCACGATACCTATGGAAGTTATAAGACATGACAACCTTGCACTCCCGCTGTTTATACGTGGCGATGACGTAGAATTCGGAATTCGAAATATGAAGCATCTTATTCTATTAAATGGTATATGTGTGTGGCATGAGCCATTTGAAAATAAGTATTCTTCTACAACCTTTTATTATATACTGAGAAATAGACTGATCGATAATTCTATACATTCTATAGCATATCCTAAAAAACACTTAAAAAAAGAACTGGCCGGACAAGTGTTAAGAGAAATTTTTTACTACAGATATAAAAATGCAGATTTACTTATGAGAGCTGTTTCTGATTTCTTAAAAGGCCCTGACTGGCTTTTGTCACAGGATGGAGCTCTTCTTCACAAGGAGATAATGGACAGCGGATATAAGATGAAGCATATTGAAGAATTTGATATACCTTTTACATATTCCAGTTATGAAAATTCTTTTTATCAGCCAGATCAAATTTTTATAAAGAAAATATTCAGATTATTGACATTTAATGGGCTGTTTCTTAGAGCAAAATATATTAAATCAGTACCCGCATTTAATGCTAGGCCAATCAATTTTTATAGGGTAAAGAGAGCATTAAACTACGATTATACATCGCGGAAGGGATTTGTAACAGAAAAAAGTATTTCAATATCTATTTCGCAGCTTATTAAAATGTTGAAACTTATATTTAAAGTACATTTTAAATATAAATCTGCAGTTAATTCTTATAGGCGAGACGGCAGGAAATTAATGAATATAGAATTCTGGGGAAATTATCTTGGTATTAATCAGTGTTCAGATAAGTTGCCTCAGGTTAGTATGAGTGAATAGCAAAAGACTATATTTGATTGATTAATATCTGGGAAAGGAAAAAAGCATGAAATACAACTACCTCATAGTCGGCTCCGGCCTGTTCGGAGCAGTATTCGCTCACGAGGCGACAGCCCGGGGCAAGCACTGCCTGGTTTGACCGGAGAAGTCATATTGGCGGCAATGTGTATTGCGAAAAC
>JAAYQM010000012.1 GCA_012519315.1 Clostridiales bacterium
CCGAATCGGTGCGCAGAGCAAAGGGTATGACAAAATTACATATATGCGGAGACACCACCCATATCCTTACCGATCTTGTTACCAACGGAGCCGACTTGTTCAACATCGACCACATGGTAGATTTTGATATGGCCTGTGATGTGTTCGGCAAGGCGGGAAAGGCATTCAAAGGAAATCTCGACCCAGTTGCCGATATAATGCAGGCAACCCCGGATAAGGCAGAAGCGGCCGCCCTGGCCTGCATTAAGCGAGCAAAGGGATTGCCCTATATGCTGAGCGCAGGCTGCGAGATCCCTGCCGCAACCCCGGATGAGGTTTATTTCGCCTTTGCCCGCGCACCTCAAAAGATCGACCAACCTCTGCCTTAAACATCTGACCCTGCACATCACAAATAATTTGATATATCGTTTCAGCTATTGTATCGCCGTTATACCGCGACGGACAACTACACTTTGTCACGCGATTATTAATTAAAAACAGAAAAGGAGAGTGGTTATGAGAATGACAAATCGACGAATTACAGACATTTCACCGTTAATCGTTCTTTTATTTGATATGACCGAGCCCCAGGAAGCTGCAGATACGGGGTAGGCAGTAAGTGCAGGCAATGCTTTGACAATCCTCCCCGACTGCCGGAAGCCGAAGGATTATGACCTCAGCGTTCCTCCTTTTTATTCCGGCTACTAGAATATTATTTATCACAACAACCAGCGAACACTCAGCGTTTCACAAATAAGATCATAGGAAGGGATTAGCTATGAAATCAATTGTTAAAGTAAGAATTCTTTTTGTTGTACTATCTTTGTTGCTTGTCATGTCCATGACCATGTCCGCCTTTGCAAGCGAAGACTTGGTAACAGTCACTCTTAACAAGGATTATTTTACAACGCCAAAATCATTTTTCGCAAACTGGGAGGCCACCTCTACCGGCGGTGTAAAGGGAACAAACCCCGAAAAGGACCTTGAGTTTTACAATACCTCCCTTAAGGTGTCTGCCTCCGAGTCATTTACATTCGAGGCTGACGTATCGATACCCTCAGGCCAGGAAAAAGGTCAATGGGCAGCACTTATCCTGAATAGATTGCAGGACCAGCTCGGCGGCTCAAACGGCGGTTGGTATTGCCTGCGCTGGTATGCCGACTCAGGCTATGTACGCTTTGTAAACTACTTTAACAAAAGCGTCAACAACGGCAAAAGCTTTGACTATGTAGACAGTACCGCCATTGGCTTTGGCCAGACGCATAATTTAAAGATAGAGTATAAGAGCGAGAACAAAACCTTCTCGATCTATTGGGACGGAAAGATTGCCTCCAGCGACAAAGGACCGGGTGTATACGAAGACAGCGGATTCGAAGGCGAATGGTATATAGGCATCATGTCCAACAAGTGTGATGTTATATTCGAAAACATCAAGCTAACAGCTCCGGAGAAGACCTTCGAGGCTGTGACATCTGAGACAACTGTAGTTGAAGAAACAACAGCACCAGCAACGACGACAGAACCGACAACCACAGTCGCAGAGACAACGGCGGCAGCCGATACCACTGCAGCCGATACCTCGGCATCCGATACCACTGCAGGCGGAGGATCATCAAAAGACGGTCTCAGCCCAGGAGTGATTGCTGGGATTGTCGGCGGCGTCGTAGTTATTGCGGGAGTGGCAGGATATCTGATCTTCAGAAAGAAGAAGAACGCCTGATGCTGCGGTTTTAGCCCTCAACTTTTTAATTAAGGTATTTATTCACCATATTGCAAAATAAAATAAAACTTACGAGGTGAATTATGATTAAGTTAACAAAACAAGTTGCTCTGCTACTGCTAATTGCCCTGCTTTTACTTTCGGCAGCAGCATGCAGACAACCGACAGGAGAAACTACCACCGGTGATCAGACAACCGAAACACCGGGAAGCGATACCGATATTACCGACGATTTGCCCGATGTGAAGTATGACGGCTATGAATTCAATGTTATCATACAGTCAAATTCAGGTCGCCATCGCGATATCGTTTACAATGAAGAGCTTGTCGGCAACCAGATAAGCGAGCTGGTTTACAAGCGGAACATGGAGGTTGAGGATCGATTCGGCATCGTTATCAAGGGAACAACCGACACGCACCAGAACGTGATAACCACTGTGAGAAACCTTGTCAACTCTGACGATTATGAATACGATTTGGTGTTCTCAGCAACGATGTATATGTATAATCTTGCAACACAGGACGGTCTGCTGGAGATTGACGAGCTTGTTCACATCAATCTTACAAAGCCCTGGTGGGGACAGGATATTTTAGAGGGCGGCTTTACTATAAACGGTAAAACCTACCTTGTAAACGGGGATATCAGCCCCACCAGCCTTTTGCGCTCGGCACTGCTTATCTTTAACAAATCCTTGTGCGATCAGAACCACATCGAATATCCTTACCAGACCGTATATGATGGCAAGTGGACGCTGGACGAATTGATTCGCATTACCAAGGACTTCACCCGTGACACAGACGGTGACGAAAAATATGACCTTTTCGGTCTTACCAGCTGGTACCTTGACAGCCCTTACAGCTTTTATTACGGTGCAGGGGGGCAAATGGTATATAAAGACGGTGATGATATGCCATATTTGAATCCCAGCCGTGAAAAGGATATCCTAATTTACGAGAAGATCTTTGAGCTTATCCTTGTGAATAACTCCAACTTTGAAAAGCAGGTAAGCGGAGATGCCTACAAGGTCTTTACTGACGGAAACGCCCTCTTTGTCGAAGCATCGCTGCATCAGATCGAGCGCGGTGAATATCAGGATATGGATGACGACTGGGGTGTGCTGCCCTTGCCTAAGCTTAGCGAATCCGACGAATACAGATCCTTTGTCAACAGCTCTATCAGCATGGTGGGTGTTCCCGCGAACGCACCGGATCCGGAGCGTACAGGCGTCATCACTGAAGCACTTGCCTCCACATCTTACAGATTAATTACTCCAAAGCTTGTAGATGTGCTTGCTAAAAACCGCTATACCCAGGACGCCGAGTCCCAGGATATGCTTGATATCATCTTCCGCAATCGTGTTTATGACCTTGCATATATCGATCAGACGTTGTGGAATTCCCTTTCCTTTGTAAGGGATCTGCTTAATCAAGAGAGCATTAGTGTCGCCTCCTATTTCGCTTCGGTCGAAAGCAAAGTTAAGGATCGTATAGAAGAAATAGCTAATTTTTATAGAGACTAGTCCGATGCGCGGTCGTGCGTGGCATTAAGGATCTGTAACGAAAGGATAATGTAATGAACATTCTCGGACACAATGTTACCCTGGGCATGTCTATCTCAAAGGATACGATAAGGGACGAGTACCGGATGCGGGCGATTTATGACGCGGGCATGCGGGCTGCTGAGATATGCCTTTTTGATCAGCGGGAGAGCGATGCGCAGGCACGCAGAACGGGCGGCGAGATTTACGATGCGATATGCGCCGCCGGGCTACGGCCATGGTCGGTTCATTTGCCCACAGGCGGTAAAAAATTTACCATTGACAGCCTTAACGAAGAGTATCGCGCACAGTCGGTGGAAAACATGATATCGGTTTTGCGCATGGCGGCAAGTTGGGGAGTCAATGTAGCGGTGGTACACGGCTGCTATATTCAAACCGATGATCCGGCATTGCTGGAAGCTTGTACCGATGCCTGCGCCCGCAGCTTAACGGAATTGAGGAGAAACTCCGGTCCGGTCCGCATAGCGGTAGAGAATATGCCGCGCACCCCCCTTGGACACAGTACTGAAATTAAAAAAACGGTAGTACACTGCGACGGTCTTTGCTTTGACGTTAACCATCTGCTGCTTCAGGAGCATTCGGAGTTTCTTGACGATCTTGAGCAATTTGTCATTACCACTCATCTCTCCGACTATGACAAGGGAGGTCCGATTGGCGAGCGGCACTGGTATCCCGGCCATGCGGGCGGACTTGTTCCGTGGCGTGAAATCTTTGAGCGCCTGATTGGCGGCGGGTATCGGGGTCCATGGGTTTTTGAGGCAGGATACTCCGATCATGTTACCCAGCCTCGACATATGGTTGACAGTTTTATTAACGCAATCGAGCAGAAACATAGCACGCAAACAAAGGAGGAAACAGAGTGAAAAAGAGAGAAAGGCATTATATAAGGGCACTGATTATCGTTATGATATTAACGCTTTTTATGCCTTTAGTTTCCTGTGAAAAAAAGCCGACCAACAGCGATACAACAGATGGTAACACATCGGTCGGGACGGAAACCGGCTCAGAAGAATCGGTTTTGGCACTGGAGAACTATGTTATTATACGGGGTGAAAAAGCCGATACGAAGGAAACTGTAGCCGCGGTACGTCTGCGGGATGCGATACGCGACAAAACCGGAGTCGAGCTTGAAATCCGTGAAGATTATATAAAGGGATCAAAGCCGTCGGACACCGATGTAGAGACCGATGAGGCGGAAATCCTTGTAGGAAAGACGAATCGCAAGCAGACCCATGATGTCATAGGCGACTTCAACCTGTTAGACTATGCTGTCGCCGTTCGTGATAATAAGCTGGTGGTTGCGGGGGGCAGCCCTTATGCCACCGAAAAGGCTGTTCAGATGCTTATCGACAGCCTGATCGAGCCTGAGGGAGCGGTTCCAGAGCAATACGAAAAGATAGTTCGCTTTTATGAGCCGGGGAACGTCCCCTATGTTCTGCTCAATGAGTATGTCATCATCGGCAGCGAGCATGTCGGGCAGCATGAGCAAGAGGCTATAATGAAGCTGCATGCCTTCCTGAAGGACAGCACAGGAAAAGAGCCCTCAGTAAAAGGGGATCGCCTTACCGGTGTCGGGAACTACGCCCGGAATGGGGTAAGCGAGGCTAAGGAAATCCTTGTAGGGCAGACAAATCGGGTGGAGAGCACCACCCTTATCGATGAGCTTGGCTATATGGATTACGCTATTCAGATTGCCGAGAATAAGGTCATTATAGCCGGCGGCAGCTCCTTTGCGACGCAAAATGCCATGAATCAATTTATCGAGGATCTGCGCGGCGGAAAGATTGACAGCCTGCAGCCCGGCAAATACGAATTTCGCTACGAGTTCCCAAGGGAGTACCACCATCCGCTGGCATCAAATCCGGATTCCTTTGTTCCCGTGTGGGCGGATAGTTATCAGGTGCCGGCATGGATGACCGACTTTGACGAAAAGCTCTATGCGATGACAGCACCGGGCAAGCGTCTTTTGAGCACCTCCCATCGGGCGGATCAGGTCAATTATCCGGAGAATTCCATCGAGGCGATCCTAAGTGCAATCATGGCCGGCGCCGATTATGTGGAAATGGACATCCGTCTAACAAAGGACTATATCCCCGTTCTGATGCATGACACGACACTGGAGCGCACAACAGACTGGAGCGAAAAGGCCGGTAAAAACGGTCTGCCCTCCTCCAAATTTTTAACCGACTGGACCTATGAAGAGCTGCGTTCCTTGCGCCTGAAGATGCAGGACGGCACTCAAACCGATTATGTCATTCCCTTGTTTTACGATGCGGTTGCGGTGTGCGCAGGACGTACACAGCTCGATCTTGACGAAAAAATTGTAGTTAATTACTATCGTGATATTTATCCCGCGGCAAGCAGGCTCGGTCCGAAAGCTAAAGCCAGCTTTCTCAAGAAGATCAGCAGCTCGCAGGCTAAGATATGGATGGAAACCGATCCTGAGGACACTGTTTTCACCAACTACGCAATGACCTATTACAACTATCTTGAGCTTCCCGGTCACGGCGCCGTCACTCGATATTATCCAAACCTTGACAACGGCCCTGTCTGGTACGAAACACCTGAGATGTGGCAAAAATGCTTTGACAACGGACGCTATTGGCTCTTCTCCAACAATATCGTTCCATACTGCAAATTTATAGCCGAAAATTTCGGACCGGCAAACGCCGACTGATCTGCAAGACAAAGAATCAATACCGATACACATACCCTAGACTTTGTTAAAGGATAACCCTTAGTAGCTTCTTTATAATCTGACAATAAGGAGTACTATATGAAAAATGTGAAAAGATCGTCATGCATGCTCCTTGCTATATCATTTTTGATTTGCGGTGTGTTTGTTTTTAATCCGGCGGGCATGCATGTGACCGGTCTGGGAGCGGATCAATCAGTAGGGGAAATACTTGATGTAAGTGATTTCCCTACCAAAACCGTTTCCGACTCGGCATGGAATCCAATTGACGGAATTCTTATCGATACGACCTCTCTGGGAGCCTCAACCTATGCCAGCTTTATCAGCGAAAAGAAGATAGACGCCGGCAGCAATTTCTCAATAGAGGCCGACTTTACCCTCTATGAGGCGTCAAACGATTCCTATATCGGAATCGCCTTCCAAAAGACACCTGGCTCTCTGAGCGCCGCCAACGGCGGCTGGGCATGGTCTCGTTGGCAGCAAACAACCACAACAGCTTACTACGGTCTTCACGACCATGTAGCAGGCAGTCAACTCAATCGTGCTTTTTATCACCGTAATACCGTCTCCCGTTTTGGGGACACCCACAAATTGCGGATCGATTTTTCACGGGAAAGTGGAACAACAGTCATTCGAGGATACATTGACGGCAACCTGTTTGTGGTCAACTACACCACCTCCAATCCCTCCGATTTAGGAAAGAATTATTTCCCCGATGCGGCTTTTACCGGAGAGTGGTATATAGGTATTATGACCCGCGGGAAGACACGGGGTTATGCCAGCAATCTGCGGGTGACAAAGCATGACGGAACGCCGGAGGAATTTTACATCACCCACCAAGACCTGACAGCTTATCAAACACCGGACACAACCTGCGAGCCGGCAGGGCCCGGGATAAGCAGCCACAATCCGGCAACACCGAATTGCGCAGCATTATCCCAGATAAAGGTAAGCGCACAGACACATTTCATCTTTGAGGCCGATGTCACCATTAATTCGGGTACATCCTGGGCGGGTATCGTGCTGGCACGCCGACCCGATTCCCTCGCCGGCTCCGGAGGCGGCTGGTATAATCTGAGATGGTATGTTGATACGGGATATATTCGGTTTATCAACTACTATCCTCAAAGTAGCATCTACAATCAAAATAAGGATTACAGAGATTACATCGCCAATGAGCTTGGACAGACCCACAATCTGCGCATTGAGTTCAAAGAAGGTGTCTTTCACATCTGGTATGACGGCAAGCTGACCGGCTCCTATGCGGACAGCGGCTTTACCGGCGATTGGTATCTCGGACTTATCTCCAATAATGTTTCTGCCGAATTTAGCCGCGTTTCCTATGCAGTACTCCACGGCACAGCCTCTAACCCCTTTACCTTCGACGGTTTTTCCGTTCGTATCAACACCCCCTTGGGTATGCGGGCAAAATATTCAATCGCAAAAGAGGTTGCCGAAAACAAGCAGGGGTGGCGGGTAAACGAATACGGCGCGCTTGTGACACAGAGAGAGGTCTTTGACAAATTGCAAAAGACAACAAACGCTCCTCTGACAACAGGACCCGAAGATGATGCCCTGCCCGGGACTAAGCGTTCCCCTCTCTGGCGGGACGGTGAGTTTCTCGGCAGCATCTTTGATGAGACCCAGGAGAGTATCATTTTTACCGCTGTGCTATATGAGATAAAAGATATCAATCTGGCTATGAATTACGTTTTTCGCGCATATTGCGTGATAGAGTTTGACAGCGGATATCGTGTGACGGTATACGACGATATACGGGAACGTAACATATATGACCTTGCAAGACAAGTCTTAGATGATCCGGACAACGGTCTTACCCCGCAAAACGAGGCATATCTCGAAAATACAGTTGTCTCCCCGGTTGACACCTATGCATCGGTTGAAGACTATGCCCTTGTCATAGGAGCACAGGCCGGCGTGCGAGAAATGCAGGCAGCCGATACCCTTGATAACTGGCTGAAAGCCCATATGCGTATAAATCCGACTTTCCGGACCGACGCTACCGGAAGCGGCAAGGAAATTTTGATCGGCAACACCTCCCGACCGCAAACAAAGACGGTGCTTGAAAAGCTGGGTCATGCCGATTATGCGATACAGGCCGTTGCCGATAAAATCGTAGTGACCGGAGGCACCCCCGCCGCAACGATTAACGCAGTCAACAAATTTACAGAACTGCTTCGGGAATATACTCCCGATCAATTGATTGCAGAGCAGTACAGCTTTACATATCGTCTGCCCGAGGAATATACCCATCCACTCGCTACAGATAGCTCCTCTTTTGTCCCGGTTTGGAAGGACGAACACACAACACCGGCATGGATGCTCGATTTCGACGAAAAGCTTTATGCCATGACCCTTCCCGGTCAGGGAGGCAGACTGATGAGCACGGCACATCGGGCGGATCAAGTCAATTATCCCGAGAATTCCATTGAGGCTATTCTAAGTGCCGTTCTTGCCGGCGCAGATTACATTGAGATGGACCTCAGATACACCGCTGACAATATTCTCGTCCTTATGCATGACAACACTCTCAAGAGAACGACCGACTGGGATGAGCGCGCGGGCAAAGACGGACTGCCCGAATCCCCGTATATCTCCGACTGGACCTATGAGCAGCTGCTCTCCCTGCGCTTACGCAAGCAGGACGGGACATTAACCGACTACCGCATTCCCATGTTTGTCGATGCCATAGCCGTATGTGCCGGTCGCGCCATGATCGATGTCGATGACAAGGTAGGCAATCTGGACTATACAAAGGACCTGTTCCCCTTGGCAGATGACGTCGGATCGATGGCAAAGGCAAGCTTTCTGCGCAAATTCAGCGACCTTGGCAAAACCGATACACTTATTTCCGAGTGGACTCTTGCCAATCTCGAAGATGCAGTGTTTATTTCCTGGGCGCAGAAATATCAGAATTATCTCTCAATGCCCGGACATTCACGTGTACTTCGATATTATCCGAACACCGACAACAGCAACGATTGGTACGAGGACCCCGATACCTGGGCAGCCTGCTATGCCATGCGTCGTTATTTCCTCTTTACCAACAATGTGGTAAACTATTGCCGTTATATTGCACAAAATCAGTCCCCCACTAAATAAAGTCACTCAATTTATAATTTTATAAAAATAAAAGATTGGAGGAAAAGAATAATGAACAAACGCAAAGTCTTGGCATTCACAGTAGCGATTCTTTTATGCGGTATGAGTTTCTTGGCCTTGCCATCAGCAGTTCCCATGGCAAGCGCGCATACCGAAACAGTGACACAGCACACCTCCCTCGAACCAAGTGACTACCCGACACGCACAACAGCTAACGACCCTACCAACTGGTATAACGGTGCACCAGGGCGCTTCTTCATTGACAGCTCCGAGGAAGCCAATATCGCAAGCTATTATACCCAACACAAAATCGACACCGGCAAGAAGGTAACACTATCCGCCGACTTTACCATGTTTGACTATGAGACAAAGCGCTCAATGATCGGTATCGGTCTGCAAAAAAGCACCGGAAATCCTTCCGGTAGCAGCGACTGGCTCTATCTGTCCTGGGAAGTGAACCAAAACTCCGGAGAGACAAACTCATTTTCGATACACACCAAGAAAAACTCTTATAATGTTTCCCAAGCTGCACCCGAAGCAGAATACAATACCACTGTTAGCATGACCTTTAACCTCGAGCCGGTTGACGGCAAGGTAAGACTCAGCGCCACCCTTAACGGTAAACCCTTTACTATCGGATCCGCACCGGCCGGCGCCGGCGACCTTATAGGGCAAACCTACCTTGATTCTGACATCTCCGGCGAATATTATGTAAGCATCATTACTTATCAGAGATCATGGGCATATACCGACGGTATAACTGTTACAAGCGAGGTCCCCGGGCAGCCCGAGACCAAGACCACGGTCACACTGGGATCGGACAGCTTCACACCCCAGCATGGAGCGATGAAAATTATCCCCTCCGATGATCCTGCTCTCTATACCTTCGCACATAAGGCAGTCAACACCGGCGCCTATTCGCCATACAAGGTCAGCGCCGATGAGGGCTTCAGCTATGAGGCTGATGTCTCCTTCCTGAAGGGGATATCCTGGGCGGGTCTCATTCTCTCCCGCAAGCCCGATTCTATTGATACCAATAACAGTGAGGGTGCGGTATATATTCTGCGCTGGTACATCAACACCGGAACCATCCAATTTGTCAGCTACAACATGGACAGCGACGAAAGCTTGTATGCCACCCCTGTTCAACTTGTAAACTCAGTAGCAACAGCCCTTAACGACGCTCATAAGCTAAAGCTCGAGTATTCCGATGGCGTTTTCACCATATGGTTTGACGATGAGGCCTATTTCACCTATGAAGACCCCGCATTCGTGGGCGACTGGTATCTCGGTCTTATGGCTAACGCCGTTAATGCAAAGTTCTCCGACATGGCTTACACCACTGTAAGCGACGAGTTGGTTAATGTGTTCAATTGGGAGGGCTTCTCCATTCGTGTAGACGCTCCTCACGGACTGCGCGCCAAATACGCAATCTCAAAAGAGGCACTGGCAGCTACTCTTGCGACAGACAACTACCGTATAATCGAATACGGCGCAATTCTTACACAAAGAAAGGCGTTTGACGCCGCTATCGGTCGGGAAAATGCAATACCCACCCTGACACCCGATGGTGATGCGATGGATGGTACGGTTGTCGCCCCGATCTGGAAGGACGGTACCTACCACGGCTCTATCCATACCGAGACCGAGGATGAAATGATCTACACCGGCGTCCTTATCGATATCAATCCGCAGAATCTGGATAAGGATTATGTGTTCCGCGCTTATTGTATCGTCGAGCTGGAAGGCGGCATGCAAAAAGTCCTTTACAGCGATGTGAATGAGCGCAGCATCTATGATGTAGCTTTGCAAGTTCTTGAAGACGAGAACAACGGTCTGACCGAGGCGCAAGAGGACTTTATCAGAGAAAACATTATCGATATAGTCGAAAACAACGCAGTCTGACAACAAGGCGATAACACCATTCAATCCCGATTATATTCCGGATCATATATTGAAAGGAGATTCTTGAAATGAAAGAACTTTATAACCCGCCGAGTGTCGAGATCATAATCTTTTCGTCCACAGACGCACTCACAACCTCAGGATATACAATTGGGGATGGAGAGGACGGTCTCTGGTTCTCTGATATCTGGTAATAAGTCTATTTGTATCAAATAAAACAGATGTACGATCCCACAGTCTCTTTTATAAAATATTACTTAAAAAAACTTTCTGAGAAAATTTTACATTTATGCTTTGCTTAATCAAGACTGTTATGTTATACTGATAAAGGCGGAAACATTTACCTCCCCTTTCATCATCGCAGATATACGGCGGAGGACACCCTAAGGCGAGAGACTGCCCCCGTCCATATACTGAGCGATCTTGCAGCCAAATGCAGTAGCACTCCGCCGTTATATCACGCAAAAGCATTCCTCAACCAAATAAAGTCACTCAATTTTATATCTCTTATAAACAAAAAATCGGAGGAAAAACATGAATAATTACAAATCCAGAATTATTTCATTTGCAGTAGCGGTTCTTCTTTTTAGCATGGGCCTTCTGGTATGCGCCCAAGCTGCATCCTTAAAATCGGAAGACTACCCGACCAGAACAGCAGTTGACGATCCCATAAACTGGCTCAACGGCGCACCGGGGCGCTTCTTCATTGACAGCTCAGCCAAAACCTCTATTGTAAGCTATTACACAGAGCATACAGTTGACACCAGCAAGAAACTGACACTGTCCGCCGACTTTACCATGCTTGACTATGAGTCAGCTCGCTCAATGATCGGTATCGCTCTGCAAAAAAGCACCGGTAATCCTTCCGCCAGCGATGACTGGATCTATCTATCCTGGGAAGTGAACGAAAACCCCGGAAAGACAAACGCATTTGGGATACACACACAGAAAAACACTTATAATGTTTCCCAGACTGCAGAAGAAGCAAAATACGGCACCACTGTCAGCATGACCTTTAACCTCGAGCCGGTTGACGGCAAGGTAAGACTCAGCGCCACCCTTAACGGTAAGCCCTTAACTATCGAAAATGTACCGTCCGGTGCCAACGACCTTGTAGGAAAAACCTACCTTGACTCTGCCATATCCGGCGAATATTATGTAAGCATCATTACTTATCAGAGAACATGGGCATATACCGACGGTATAACGGTTACAAGCGAAGTACCGGGACAGTCCAATACCAAAACCACAGTCAAGCTGGGAGCAGACAAATTTACTCCCCAGGATAACACAATGATAATCACCCCCCATGATGATGCGGCGCTTTATGCCTACGCTCTCAAGGTTGTCAACACCGGCGCCTACTCATCCCGCAAGGTCAGCTCGGATAAGGACTTCAGCTATGAGGCTAATGTCTCCTTCCTGAAGGGGGAATCCTGGGCAGGTCTCATTCTTTCCCGCAAATCCGACTCGATTGATACCGAGGACAGCGCTGGTGCGGTATATATTCTGCGCTGGTATGTCAACACCGGAACCGTCCAATTTGTCAGCTACAACAAGGACAGTAGCGAGGAGATATACGCCAAGCCCGTTGAGGCTGTAAAATCGGAAGCAAAAGAGCTTAATGACGTACATAAGCTTAAACTCGACTATTCCGAGGGCGTCTTCACCATATATTTTGACAATGAATCCTGTTTCACCTTTGAGGACTCCGCATTTGATGGCGAATGGTATCTCGGTCTTATGGCTAACGGAGTTAATGCCAAATTCTCCGACATGGCTTATAACATAGAGGGCGAACAGACAGAGGAAACAACCGCACCAAAGACCGCAGACTTTACCCTTTTGCTGATTCCCGCTATGATGCTGGCCCTCCTGCCGGCATTCCTCCTCAAAAAAAGAGTGAATAAAGTAAACTGAATATAACAAAGCATAATTCCTAGATTTTGAAAGGCTATGCGCCTTTTATGAAAATAAAGCCGCATAGCCTTTCATTAGGTCTTGCTCAATATGAATTTCTCTGATTGAGAGATAATCTTGCCAAAAAAGATTACTATGTTGTTATGATGAACATGGAGGAATAGCCGAACCCATCGCCTATCCTCCCGTTTCATCATCAAATTTAGAAAATCCTTTCCCGGATGTGAAAATCAGGGGATTTTAATCGATAAATCGGAGGTATCCCCGGTGTATAGAAGTATTTTCTTAGGCGATGAGCAGCAAATCCGTCGGGTCTATTCTCAAGAAATGATCGATTTTCTGCTCAAAGATGCAGGACTGAATCCTACAGTATTTTCCGGACAGTCGGAGGGAGAATTTCCGAACATCGAATACATTTTTTCCACATGGGGGATGCCCACTTACAGCAAGGAAGACATCGCCCGTCGCTTTCCCTCCCTCAAGGCGGTCTTTTATGCCGCGGGCTCAGTGCAATCCTTTGCTCTCCCCTTTTTAGAGAACGGAGTAAAGGTTTTTTCCGCATGGGCAGCCAATGCGGTACCGGTCGCCGAATATACAACAGGACAGATTATTCTTGCTAACAAAGGCTATTTTCAGGCAGAAAGAGCTTTCAGAGCAACAAAAAGCAAAAAAGAGGCCAGAGAAAGAATTAAGGGCTGTCCGGGCAACTATGGGTGCAAGGTAGGCATTATCGGTGCCGGCATGATCGGCTCCCTTGTGTGTGAGCGGCTAAAGGCCTTTAATCTCAAGGTTCTGGTATTTGACCCTTTTCTTTCGCAAGAGAGGGCGGAGCAGTTGGGGGTTGAGCTATCCTCCCTTGAGAGGGTGTTCGGTGAATGCCAGACCGTCTCCAACCACCTTGCCAACAACCGCCAGACAGTCGGCATGATAAACGGCGCCCTTCTCAGCCTGATGCGACCCTATGCCACATTTATAAATACGGGACGGGGCGCGCAGGTTGTCGAGGATGACCTGATCAGGGTTCTTGCAGAGAGGAAGGATTTGACCGCTGTGCTTGATGTGACCTTCCCCGAGCCTCCAACGCCCGATTCAGGACTATATTCCCTCGATAATGTTTTCCTCACTCCCCATATAGCCGGCAGCTCAGGGGAGGAGGTGCAGCGTATGGCCGCCTTTATGCTGGAGGAATATGTGTCCTTCTCCTCAAACAAGCAAACAAGATACGAGATCACGGCGAAAATGCTTGAAACAATGGCATAAATGCCGACCCTGGCGGTCTTTAATATTATCGTTACTTTGGAGGACTTATGTTCAAAACAGGCCTTGTTTCAATCAGCTTCAGAAATCTTTCCCCAGAGGAAATCATTGAAAAGGTTGTACTCGCCGGACTTAACGGAATCGAATGGGGCGGCGATGTCCATGTACCCACTGGCGATATTGACACAGCCGTTAAGGTAGGAAAATCGACCCGAACCCACGGGCTTGAGGTCTCTGCCTACGGCTCATATTATCGCGTCGGCTGCCACAGGAGGGATGCCGAAGAACGCTTTGACCAGGTTCTGCGCACTGCCGCCGCCCTCGGTGCACCTATTGTGCGTGTATGGGCATATAACAAGGGGTCGGCGGACATTACCGTTGACGAATACAATTATTTTATAGAGGATGCCCGCAGCATCTGCAAAAGGGCAAAAGCAAAGGGGATTAAAGTCGCATTTGAATGTCATAACAACACCTTGACCGATGATTACATCTATGCACAAAGAATGCTTTCAGACATTGACGAAGCATTCATGTATTGGCAGCCAAATCAATACAGGGACGATGAATATAATCTAAAAGCCGTCGAGGCCCTTCTGCCTTGGATTACCAATGTGCATGTGTTCCACTGGACAGAGCGAGAAAAGCTCCCCCTTTGCAAAGGAGCTACCCTCTGGGAAAAATACCTGAACATTCTCAAAAAGTCGGGACAAAAGCACACGCTGGAACTTGAATTCATGCCGGACGGCAAAATAGAGACCCTCACAAAGGAAGCGGAGACTCTGAAGTGCTTAGTCGCCGGAAGACAGAACTGACAATACTGTCCGTCATGGCAGGGGGCGTTTTCCTCTCAGTCGCGACAAACCCCGCAAAAGCCCTCTCAAAATACAGACTTTGCTCTCCAAGGTGTTTGCGCCCGATATTTTTACATGCGTCTGTTTAAAAAAATCTAAAACAGTAGGTGGTATAATTTGAAAAAAAGTTTATCTTTTAAGGTTGTCGTATTAATCTTATGCTGTTTGCTTTCCACCAGCTTTTTTACAGGAATAACAGCCAGCGAAAGCAAATCGGCACCCAAAAACATTATCTTTCTGATAGGGGACGGAATGGGTCCAAATCAGGTAAAGATGGCACATGATTACATAGGCAAAAATCTCAACATGGAAAACATGACCTACAAGGGAACCAGTGAAACCTCAAATGTTTCCGGTGCGACCACAGACTCGGCAGCCGGTGGAACCGCATTGGCATGCGGCATCAAGACCACAAACGGCTATGTAGGTGTGGACAAAAACGGTAACCCGGTGCAGAATATTCGAGAGTTTTTAGCCGAAAAGGGGAAGAAAACCGGACTTGTTTCAACAGTAAGCATTGCCGATGCAACTCCCGCAGCCTTCGGTGCCCACAATATAAGTCGAACAAACCAGTCCCAGATAGCCGCTGAATATATTCAAAGAAAAATCGATATAATCATGGGGGGCGGCGGCAAGTATTTCAGCCAGGAGCTTAGAAATACTGCAAAAGCCGAGGGCTACACCGTTATTACCACGAAGAATGAACTGAATTCCCATAGCAGCTCAACAAGGTTGCTTGCACTCTTTCACGATGGTAATTTTCCGGAATACAAAAACGGATACCCCAGCACTACCCCGACAATTGCGGAAATGACCTCTAAAAGCATAGATTTCCTAAAGGATCATGAAGAGGGCTTTTTCCTGATGGTGGAGGGCGGACTTATTGACATTACGGGACATGCAAACAATATTGATAATAATATAGCCGAAACCCTCCAATTTGACCAAGCAGTCAAGGTTGCTTTGGATTTTGCAAAGCAAGACGGAAACACCCTGGTTATAGTAACCGCCGACCATGAAACCGGTGGATTGAAACAGGAGGGCAACAACTACAGGTTTACATCAGGCAGCCATACCGGCGTTAATGTTCCGGTGTTTGCAGAGGGCAAGGGCGCCGAGAATTTTCAAGGAAATCTGTCTAACGCCGATTTTAAGAAAAAAATTATGGATCTGTTTGTTGAGGACGAATCTACCACATCCGTCGATACAACAGCCCCTGTTACAACAACTCCTATTACCACCGTCGCCAATACGACAGCCAATGATACAACAACTCCGGTTACCGCCGCCGACGATACAACAGCCAATGATACAACAACTCCGGTTACCGCCGACGACGATACAACAGCCAATGATACTACTGTTGCCGGGATTTCTACAGTCGAGACTGCCGAGACCACTGCTGCTACTACTTCTACCGATACCGAAAGCAGCAGCCCGATTTATGCTGCAGTTTTGGCAGGAGGTGTGGTTATAATAGTTATTGGGGCAGTCATCTTTATGCTTAGGAAAAAGGCGGCAAATGAATAAAGTCTCCCTCATATAAGCTCGTGTGATTTTGCCAAAGAAACAGACCGCTGACAAATAGAGTCAGCGGTCGATTTTTTTGCAAAAAAGGAGAAAAATATGATATAATAAATCCAAGTTGCGGCAACACAATTCGCCGCTGGCGAATTTAGAAATTTGCCGCACTGTGTAACGCAAACCGGTGTGTTACTGCAAATTTATGTTATAATGAATCTAAGATGATGTAACGCAATTCGCCGCTGGCGAATTTGGAAATTTGCCGCACTATGTAGCGCAATTCGGTGTGTTACTGCAA
>JAAYQM010000120.1 GCA_012519315.1 Clostridiales bacterium
CCCGCTCTACCTGAAAACCTACTTCGACATTTGATATCTTGATTATATCAGCAGCAAATAGTTGAGGTTTTCCAGTGCCCTTATTACTTTTAAAGTATAACAACACAGCAGAGTATGGAATATCAGCTTTAGATTGTATTCCCCTTATACCTGCGGCGCCGGTAGACCCTGCATTTATTATTAAAGATTCCCCATCTTTTATATGGGTCTTATGTGTATGACCATTAAGAATTATAGGAACAAAGCCCTCTAAATTTTCTGTAGCTTGCGGGTTATGCACTGCAAGTATATCTGGTATTTCATTTAAAGAGTTAAGTTTATCTCGTATAAGTAGATTTTGTTTTATAATATCAATTTCATTTGATGAATCAATTTTATCTATCATCTCTGAAATAGGATCCGAAAATGCCAGAATATTTATACCTTTTATGCTGATAACCCCACCATTCGGAATAATAACATTATCTATATCTTCCATAAGTTCAACAGTTTTTGGTGAATCATGATTTCCCGCACAAAATACGTAATCCACTGGCAAATGTGATATCTTTTCAATAACCATATTCTCCAAGGATGTGCCATAATCAGTTATATCTCCTGTATCAATAACAACATCAACATTAAAATTAAAAATAATCTGTTCCATAAAATCAAAAGCTGCGATATTGTTATGAATATCACTAACATGCAATACTCTTACCACTGACTCTTCAGTTGAAGCTAGATTGTCCATCTTTAAAAATACCGTAGAAATGCCTTCAGAAATACTTTTTAACTGTTGCCTCAACTCATTAATTTGCGAAATACCTTTGTTCCAAATACTAATAATCCAAGGAGCAGCTTTCAATGTTCCAAAATACTCGGGTTTATCAAAAGCTGATATATCATAAGAAATGTAAAGAGAGCTTAAAAATATAGTTATAAAAAACAAACTTATTATTATACAAATTATTAATTCTTTCTTTTTTAATTTCATGAATAAGGAGGCAAATATAGTGCCTAAAGTGCCTAAAATAAAAGTCTTAACAATTAAAACCTTAATGGCATTAATTGCATCTTTCTTAAAAAACAAAAATAATTCGTTTTTATTGTTAACTTTATCTATTATAACCTTTATCAGATCTAAATCAATATTTTGCAGTGATATGTTAATATTTATAGGCAATTGATGGGTAAAAGCCTTAAGAATACCTATAGGGGGTAGATTTATGGTAGTTGAGCCTTTTAATGCCATTTCTAGACCCAAAACAAGTTCTAAGCCCTGAAAATTGACCGTAATACTGTCGAAAAAATGTATAAACAGTAAAGGGGTAATAATAGAACATATAAGAATAATAAAGGCTCTTCTGACTATCATCTAATCACCTAGTCGTTGAATCTTTTTTCTAACTAAATGAAGTGCATAATTCGCTGAACGTTCTTTTATATCAAGCCTATCGCCTTTGAATATATGTTTTTCCACATAAGAAGTGTCAGAGTCTGAATATCCTAAATACACTAACCCGACAGGTTTTCCTATGGTGCCTCCATCCGGACCAGCTATACCTGTTATTGACACTCCTATGTCAGAATTTGAACACTGTCTTACCCCTTCTGCCATCTCTCGCGCTGTTTGTTCACTGA
>JAAYQM010000126.1 GCA_012519315.1 Clostridiales bacterium
GATTATTGTATCCTGTTGTGATAAAGTCCACAAACTGATTCTCACTCATGGTGATTCTGTAGCTCACATCTGACCCATCTCGACTGCCCTCTGGGATGACACCCTCCCAAACTCCAGGATTCTCAATTTCAGCTTCTACTTCGACTTCAAGTTGATGTAGATCAGTTTTCTCAAAACCTTCAGGTAACACAAATCTGAGAAAGTATCGGTTATTTCCATCATATCCAGTTCCTGATGTAGCTCGCACAACAACCTCATTTACAACTCCAGTACCAGTCCCAGCAGGGAAAGTCCACTTTCTGGCATAGGATTGTAGGGAGGTATCGGATTCTCTTATTTTAATTATTTTCAAGTTTGACGGCGAACCAGACACATCCCTTATCAAAAGCACCTGCTCGGCATCAAGCCACACCCAAGAGCTATTATCTGTTGTGTCAATACCAATTAAGTCCGTATGGGGGTATCTAATCCCAGGAGACATTATTCCAACACCAAAATCACCTAGTGTAAAAAACAACGAGGGGTTAATTATAGCTGCTCCAGATATATGAGAACTATTACTCGTATATCTGATAGCAAAAGAACGTTCTTTTGCTACTTTCCAAACCCCATTTGTCATAAATAAACTACTTAACCCAGTTCCATAACCATATCCTGTGGATGAATAATAAATCTGACCATAGGCATGTATGGTATCCCCCACTGCAGCAAGGTCGATAAGTGACCTAAGAGTGGTGTAACTGGGAAGGGCAATAGGCAAAACGAAACTTTCTTGAAACACTAAAGCATCATCAACGATTGAATACCTGTGAACATTGAAAGAAGAGCCCGAAGTGTAATTTCCTGAGAATACATCATGACCATTACCTGCAAACACATATCTCTGATGGGTTGAATCAACTGCGGAGCTGTCGATCTCTGTTAATATGCCATCTCCTATAGAAAAAACACGCAAAGGTGACCTTAAAAGCAGATACTCATCATCAAGGGATATATCTGCTCTGGTTGGCCGGGCAGAAAGACCTGGCACATCAGCAAAAAACTCAAAGTCATCTCCAACCCTTTTGTATAACTTACCCCACGGTGCTTGGCCTATACCAACAAAAAGCAAGTCGTTTTTTATACATAATGCCTGAATACCTGACAACCCAGCAAAATCATCCACCTGAATGGGGGTTAGTGTCCAGTTGTTTTTATTTATATAAAATGCCCTTAAATCATCATCCCGCCCCACAAGTAAAATCTCTTCATCAGACGTTACGGCAAGGCAACCAGGAGCTCCAATATCTAAACCCTCAACGGTACCCAGCACCTCTAGCTTTTGGTTGACAGGGGTTAGGTCTTTTGTAAGAGTGCTACTGGAACTCACAGCCAACTGGCTCCCACTTAGCCCTGTGTCTGTGGGCTGAACAGGGGTATCTCCTGTGCCTAGGTAACACCTGTTGAAAGTGGTCTCCCCAAGAAGGCCAAGTCCCCGCTGCATAGCCCAGTCTAGGTAATGATCCAAAATCATCCCTTCGGGTGCACCCATAGACATAGTTTGGACTTCACCTGTCTTGGTGTTTGTTAGATTCAGAGTTGCCTTTGCCCTGACTTCCATCTCGATTGGGATATTGATTGGTTCCGTCATTCTGATTCAACCTCCACCCATAAAATATATTGCAAGCTGGCATTGGTCTTAACCCCTGCCTTAGCCTTGATTTCCTCAAACTCGACTTGATGCCACAGGGTTGAGATATTGCCAAAGGAAGGTTGGATGCCTCTCCCTCTTGCCACTCCATCCCACGGGTTGTTATAAATTCTAACTGGGATAAAGTCTCGTTCTTCTTCAGGAATCAAGATGGTTCCCTTGGAAACACCCTCAAAATCAGGATGGCTTATTTCATAGTCATAAAGCTGATTGCCATCTAAGTCAAAAAATTCTGCCATGCCATCTTGGTTTGTTGTGTCATGTTGGTCTCCAAGCTGGACTGTGGCACCTGGGACAACTTCGTAATCAAACCCCACTTCAACACTTTCTGTTTCAGTTGTCCATCTGCTGGCTGTTCCAAACTGCAATGCCCACCCTGTGGGAATACCTCCGCTCAGATTACTGAAATCTGCAAGATCACTATTTAAGGAGTAATTTGCCCAATACGAGGTACCGTTGCCATCAAAGTCAAACACCCCCGCATAACCGGATGTGATTGCAGAATCAGTAGTTTCAATGTCCCAAGTAGATGGTTCTTCTGCACCCTTTTCCCAAATTTTTAATTTCAAGTTATTTCCAATTGCTTGCATTCGCAAGTTGTACCACTTATTTTGTAAAATAGTCATGCTCTTTGTAATTAGGCTCCCACTGGAAATTCCATTGGTATATCTAAGAATTTCAAGGTTTCCTGTTGGATGTCGGAAATAGCCCACATAACAATTTTCCATGCCAGAACTTCCACTACATCTTAATGCTATTCCTGGTCTCTTTGTAGCTCCGGCATATATATCAACAGTTACGTCCTGATTGGCAGATTGTCCCTTTTCTTGCCATACCAGGGCTTCTCGTTGGTTAGTCCCAGTATTGTGGTGTCTTAATAAATGTGTCTGCTCATATATAGGCTGTTTTCCTGAACGCACTAACACCTTCATCCCAGTCCGCATCTCTTCCCACTCAAGACCAAGCTCTCCGAAGCTTGTATGCAAATCCCCTGCTTTAGCCAAGAGGTCGACATACTTGATGACTTCCCACTCTAGGAAGGGTTGTCCGAAGTTTGCATACAAGGGATGTGTCTGTTTTATCTTAACTAGGTCAATCGGTCGGGTCATTTTATATCTCGGCAACTCACCTTCACCCTCTTGATAAAACATCAGATGGGTGTACCTCTGGTGAATAGAGGATATTTGCTCTGTGACTGTCCTGAACCCACGAGGTTGTAATTCCTCATCTTCAGATGAATCGAGGAGGTAATCTATGTTAAAGTTGTCAGATGATTTCCGATAGATAATCTGGCCCTTATCCAAACTCTGGTAAAAGAGAAAAACCTCCCCATGGAAATTCCGACCTAATCTCGAGCCTTGACCAAACCCAATCCGCCTAATCCCATCTCCCGAGTAGGGATACCTGACCAACCAAATCTCCGGGTCCGTGTTGCCTGCAGGAATTAGCGTAACTGACATGAGGTAGTGACCCGATTCCTCGAACTCAAGGGCGGGCTGATAACTTCCCGAGGGA
>JAAYQM010000116.1 GCA_012519315.1 Clostridiales bacterium
GAATATGTAACTACAATAGATATAGAAATATAAAACAAAATATTTAGTAAGAAGACTCTCAATATAAAAGTTGGGGGTCTTTTTCATTTCCCATGAAAAACAATAAGAAATTAGATAACATATTGTAAAATTCCAAGGACATAGTAAGTCAGTTTTCAAAAGCCCTAATTTTTAGGTGTTGTAGTATATAGTCATAAGGTAAATAAAAGTAAAACATACCCAACAGATGAAAACAGCCTATAAATAATTTAGGTACAAGCTAGGAAAACACTAAAAAATTAGGAGGAATCAAAAATGAAAAAGAATAAGAAAGAATTATTATTAGAGACTGTAACAAAAGGACTAGTTGAAGTAACAGAATACAATGTAGAGAAATATTTACAAGAATTAAAAGAAAGAAAAACCAGAATAAATCTTAATAGAGCAGTAAAGGGAAAGATGAAGATAATAATAAACAGAAACGAAAGAAATGAGGACTTGATGATAAAGTATATAGCAGAAATATTAAGTGGATGTATAAACAGAGATAAGGAAAGTAAACTTGAATTAGAATACACTGACAAAAATTACAGCTTAGAGTACGAATATAAAAACCACATAATAAAAGCAATAATCAGTAACAACCAAATAACTAGAGAAATAATAGCAGCCTAAAAATAAGAAAAGCTGGGGAGGGAAAACCTCCTCAGCTTTAATAGATTTACCAATAGTTTATTAGTGCAATTCAATCATTTTAAATACATATAACATTATAGATGATTCATAATTCTAAAATAATCTCACTAATATAATCAATTGCAAATAAAGAACAAACATAAATATAGACATATAAATGAATGTGTTATATAACATAAAAATTTAAAAGAAAAAGAAATCAAAGGGAGGTAGGATACATGGAAGAAAAGCCAGTAACTAAAAAAATGATAGTAATAATAGCAGGAGTATTAGTAGTAATTACAGTAGCAGTAGCAGGAATAGCATATAAAGCTGGAACTGAAGCAGGAAAAGCCAACATAAATAATTTTAATTATACAAATACAATAGCAATAGAAAGAGTCATGGAAAATGAAGTTAAAGAAATCCAAGAAGGACATCTAACAGTAACATTGGAAGATAAAATTGAAAACTATATTGATACTGGATATATCAAGGTAAAGTCGGATAAATCAGGGGAAGTATTGATTGATGCAAAGGATATACAGAGTTCATCAAAAGATAAAGTGTTATGTCAATATGTAATAAAATGGCATACTTATAGTTTGGCTCAAGGTAAACGAGATGAGGACAATGGAAGAATACAAGACCTTGGAGTTAAAGTATTAACGGACACTGAAAATGAGTTTTTAATACCAATTCCAGAAGATATAAACATTAATAATGATGATTTAGGGATTAAGGTTTATTTAGCAGTACAAGAGATTAAAGGAGCTGGCTTTAAAATAATTGATGAAATAGCTATAGAGGCGGGACAACTAAATAAACCGTCTTCATTACAAACATTCGGAAAGATTTATGGGGACGATGGAAGTGGATATATAACAATAGAAGATTATATTGAATATGCAAAAGAAATTAAACCTTTAACATCTGAAGAACAAGAGTATAGAGATTATGAAATCACGAAGTATACGTCTTCCAACAGTTTGATAGATTTAGAAACAAATGAAATTGTAATATCAAAAGCAGTAGAATTAAGAGAATCATCTGATTCAAATGAAGAATTCATTGATAAGGTATATAAGTTGATAAGGTCAATGGAATATGATCAGGAATTATTTGATAAAAACAAAGAGTCTGGAAGACTATACATACCAGACATAAACAGTAAATTTGAAGAAAGTAAAGGTATTTGTGTAGATAAGTCTTGGATGGTAGCATTGATGCTCAGAAGTCAAGGAATACCAACAAAGATAGTAGATGGGTATCAAGAATTCATAGGTGCTCATAGCTGGAACGAAGTACTAATTAACGGACAATGGGTACATATAGATGCTACAAATGGACATTTATATGGAATGGTAAACGGATATGAGCCATTAAGAGTAAGTTAGATAAAGTAAAGAAAAACCATAGTACTCCTATATAACAATAGAGCACCCAAACTAACAGCTTGAGCAACTGGAGGTTTAGGTGTTTCATTTATTAAGAAAAGAAAGCTATTGATATTGAGAAAAGGCTAGTTAATAAACATTTCACTATTTAGAGATAAGCAACCTTACTTTATAAAGAGCAAGAAATGTATTAATAAATAAAAGTGAAGGAGGCTAAGAGAAATGAGAAGATTTAAAGGATATACATTTATATTAATTTTTAGCTTGATAAGTTCACTAGCTATGAATATTGAGATATCAGAGCGTGGAGCTATAAACGCAGCAAATTCAGAGAGTGTGTCAGAATTTATAATGGAAGACAATTCAGATACACAGGTTAAACAAGACGAGGAGTCACAAGGTCATTTAATAAATATATCAGAGCATTTAGAGGTAACTACCTTTGAAGATAAAGGATACATCAATGTAAAAATCAATGAAAGCTTTATAGAATTAAAGGAGAAATCATCAGATGAAATAATACTAGTATTAAGAGCAGGAATAAGAAATCCAGAAGACGAGTTCAGTAAACCAAAAGCTATAATCATAAAACCAGAGATGGTAGGCATAGATTTAAAAATATCAGTACCTGAAGATATAAATATAGATACAGAGAATGAGTTTAGTATTTTAAAAATAGAATTAGGGATACATGATACAGAGAAGGATACAAAAAAGATTTTAGTTTCTTCTATATTATATGCACCTAGTACTAAGGAATTTGAAGATTCAAGGTATTTGAGTTCTACAGAATTTATAAAGTTTGATGATAACTACTTAAGTACAAGAATGGCTAAGTTGATAAGAGATGATAGCGTATCAGACGAACAATTTATCATGAGAGTGTTTATGTTGGTATCAGATATAGAGTACGATAATGAGTTTATTGAGCAGGGATTAAATTCACCATTTTATATACCAAATGCAGATAAAACATTAGTAACCAATAAAGGGATATGTTCGGATCAAGCAGTGTTATTAGCAGTCATGTTAAGAAGTCAAGGAATACCAACGAGATATATTAGTGGCTTACACTTGAAGGGACACGCATGGAATGAAATACTTATAAACGGAGAATGGATACCAGTGGATGCAACATCAGGACGGTTTTCAATAGATAGTAACTACATTCCAAGGATTAGATACTAAAGAGAAAATAAGATTAGTGGTTTAGAGCCAAAGGAACCAGCGAATGGTTATATAGTAATGAACACTTAGCAAACATTATATATTTTCAAGATAATCATTTATTTATCAACATATTTTAAGAATTTCAAATTAGTATGATTAAATGGAGGATAGAAAAAATAACTTGGTAAGCTATTAAAAATTTAAGGTTACATTTAAGGATAAATTAGGTAAGCAGTAGACGAAAAAACTTAGGACAGTGATATGAAAAGGACTTAAAATTTGAAATTTAAAATTGTTGAAGTATAGTAAGTCATTAATAATAGAAATAA
>JAAYQM010000013.1 GCA_012519315.1 Clostridiales bacterium
GCAATATTTACAGCCGTAGCGATGACGGAGACGTCTACACCGCTGTACTTATAAGCATTAAGGATGAAAATCTTGACAAGGCCTATGCCTTCCGTGCATACTGCATCATTGAAGATGAGGCGGGGGAGAGAACTGTTTTGTACAGCATGATGAAGGAAAAGAGCATCTATGATGTTGCAAAGCTTGCCCTTGCCGATGAGGACAATGGTCTGAATGAGGAGCAACAGGCTTATCTTCAGAGCATTGTAGCTCTTGTGGAAGGCGAGATTTAGCCGGCAACAAATTATGAGAGGGAGGATTTTCGATATGAAAAAAGATTATGAAAGCCCCTGCGTGGAAATTGTAGAATTTTTGTCGCAGTCACATGTCACAACGAGTTTTACTATTGATGAGATGGATGACGGTGGATTTTACAACGATAAATGGTAAGATTAACAGCCGATGATTAAGCGGATCTTTATCGGGGCTTTACTGTCCGGTTTGATATTTCTGCGTTTAATATCGGCGGGAAAAAACATATAATATACAGAACATATAAGGGTTGAATAGAATAATTCAACCCTTATTGTTTCGTTAGGGACTATTTTTACGATAATTGATTGGTGATTACTATTCATGAAAAACTAGGAGTTATTTCCATGAAAAAGACTGCGAAGAGAAGCGATTGTTTTTTTGGACTGCATTTTGACTTTCATGCAGTTAGTGGCGATGTTATCGGCCTTGATACAAACAGAGAGGCTATAGCCAAAGCCCTGGATCTTGTCCGTCCCGATTATGTTCAGTGCGATACAAAGGGGCATTCCGGGCTTTCCTCCTATCCGACAAAAACGGGAATCCCCGCCAATGAAATAAAGGTGGATATCCTCAAGTTATGGCGGGAGCTTACAGAGGAAAGAGGTATCGCGCTTTATGCGCATCATTCCGGCCTTTACGATATGGCCTGCGCCGCAGAGCATCCGGATTATGCTATTGCCGATGAAAAAGGGAATATAAGTACTCGCATTATGTCGGTTTTTTCACCATATGCCGATGAGTTTTTAATTCCTCAGCTGCTTGAGCTGGCACTCGATTACCGGCTTGACGGCGTTTGGCTTGACGGCGAGTGCTGGGCGACAGACGTTGACTATTCTGTGCACGCAAGGCGGGCATACAGGTTAAAGTTTGGCAGGGAGCCGGCCAAAAAAGGGGAGGATGGCTATGAGGAATACCGGGAGTTTTGTCGTCAGGGGTGGCGTGAATATTCTGCCCACGTTATAAATAAGGTTAAGGAAAAGGCGCCCCATTTTCAGATGACCAGCAACTGGCTTTATTCGGCATATGTGCCCGAAAAACCGCAGATTTCAGCGGATTATCTCTCAGGTGATGTCACTCCGATCCAATCAATCGACAGCGCACGCTCACATTCCCGTTATTTTATGAATCAGGGCATCGCATGGGATGTAATTTCATGGGGATTTAATTCGGCAAACACCTGGACAGCGCAAAATCGAACGAACAAAACGGCGGTCCAGCTCTGTCAGGAGGCTGCATATATTATTTCGACGGGCGGAGGCTGGCAGCTCTATAATTATCAGCAGGGATGCGGCGGCACGTTACAGGAATGGGCAATACCCGAATGGGTAAAGGTGGCGGAGTTTTGTCGTGAGCGGCAGCATTTGTGTCATAAGGCAAAATCTATCCCTCAGGTGGGGGTTATTTTCTCTACGGCGGGGTCGATTGCCGGGCGATCCAAGCTTTTTACCCTTGGAAATGAGGTGAACTCTGCCAACGGTTGGCTCTATGCAACCCAGGATGCCGGATATACCAATGAAATACTGATGACCCATTATGCTCTTGACACAGACCTTCAAAGGTTTGGTCTGCTTATTCTGCCTGATATTACAGTTATTGAAAATGCCCTTCTAGAAAAGCTGAAGGAGTATGTTAAAAAAGGGGGAAGCCTTATTCTAGGCGGACCGGAGGCAATCGGTCATTTTGATGATATCATCTCCTGTCGTGTACAAAAGACGGACAGCATAAAACTGTATCATGTTGAAGGGGGCGGCGCCCTTTCGGCAGTGGAATCGAATTTTGCCCTCCTTGACGAAGGTAACGGGGAAATAGCAGCCCGCTATTACAAAGATAATTATTTCACAGACAAGTCTTACATTGCGGCGGTATATGAAACCTACGGCAGCGGTACCCTCTGCGCTATTGCCTTTGATTTTGGAAGTGTTTATGCAAAAAACAGAACGGCATCTCTTTGTGAATTTTGTGCGGAAAAACTACGCCGTTTGTTCCCTGAACCTATTGTAAAGGCTGAGGGGAGCAGGTATTTACACATTACCCTGATGGAGAAGGACGGAAAGATGATAATAAACCTGCTGAATTACGCAGGACCACATAATGATCCGTATAACCGTAGCTTTGACGAGATTCCTTCTATCGGGCCGATAAAGGTGGCTGTCCGTTGCAAAAAGCGCCCAAAATCGGTAACTCTTGAACCGCAGCAAGTCTCATGCCCCTTTGAATACGAGGGCGGCAGACTTGTATTTACCGTTGATAAGGTTGATATTCATAGCATTGTTGTTATAGAGAATTAAAATTCAGGATCCCCCTTCAAGCTGTTCTGATAGAAAAAACCTCATAAAAAAAGCCGCAATTCGCGGCTTTTTTTATGAGGTTCAATTCTAATTTTCAAGAATTTTTTTGATATCTGCATCCATCATCTTTTTTACAACTCTTTCCACAGTTGCATATTTTGATGCAAAGGTGTTTTCCCCGGAAACCATGATGCTTGATATCATCGAGGAGAGAGATCCCCAGTTGTAGATGTACCCTAAGTCATAGACGAGACTGTCAAGGATAATATCCAGCATTTCTTTGGATTCCTCATCGCGGATGTCCCTTTGTGTCAGAGTCTTGTCGTAATAGGCGACTGTAAGTGTATCAACCGATTTTGCTGCCATAGCCTCAAGCAAAAAACCTGTTGTTTCAAGGTCTTTGTTAGTAACAGGAATGCAGTTAACCGAGGCGGCGTAGTTGAGGTAGTTGTAATAGCGATCCTGATCCTCGGAGAGCTTCGGCCACGGAATGATACCAAAGGGGATCTCCATGTTTCGGATTCGAGCCACACACTGCATTACCTCACCGTAGAAGAGGGCATTACCCTTTTCAAAAATCGATTGAATAACCGCAGGATAAACACCCATGCGCGCCGTTATCGCAGTGAGATTGGGATCGGATACAATTTTGCTGGCATTTTCAAAAACGGTGTGGATTCTTTCAGTATTAACGGTTAAATAGGGTAGATCGTCGTTATCTTTTTTTATAATGCGCTCGCCGGAGCTGTAATAAAGAGCGAATTGTGTGTCCGGCGTTGTTGCAAGACCGAACCGGTCGTCAATAGTCATGTTGTTGTCTTGATTGAGATCGGCATTGACGGCTTGCATCATCTCGTACATTTTGTCATTAACCCATTTGTTTTCATGAACAAGGTCATAGGGAGATTCAAGGTTGAAATCTTCTATCATATCCTTGTTGAACATGAGAATCCAGGTTGCGTCATTATCCGAGATGCTGATATCCCCTGTTGCATAATAAATTTTGTTGGCGATGGATGTTTCCTTTGTCAGGTTTTGGTCCCAATAAGGCTTTGACAGATCAAGGTGATCCACCTCGTATAAATCTATAAGTTGCTGGTCGCTTATAAAGGAAGGGGTGTAGCGCAGAGGCATAACAATGACATCAAATTCGTCACTGTCTGACTGGATTGCATTCTTAGCGACATTGGCAACGTTTGCAACCGGGTTGTGCTGGATAACGATGTCGTATTTATCCTGAATATACTCGTTTCTCCAATAGACCGCGTTATTAATAACATCGGCGTTAATGGTATCAGCATAGATATCTACAGTATTCCAAAGTTCACTGTAGGTTGAGTCACCGCTCCCGCGAGTGATAAAGCGGACGACCGCACCGTCAAAGGTCAAATCTGGCAGGTCCGGTGCATTTGGGTCCTTAGTCTCACTTGAGGGAGATGTGGTTTGTTTGGTAGAGTCGCCATTGTCTGTCCGCTCGCCGCATGCAAAGAGGAGGGGAATGGTCAGCAGCATGACAAACAAAAGGCAGGTTGCTTTTTTCGCAAGACTAAAATTCATATTCATACCTCATCTTAGTACCTCATCAGTTTGTCGATGGGGGGAGGGGAGTTATCTTTCTCTCTTCTTCCTGAAGATAGCATAGGATGAAAGGGAGAGAGCCGCGCCCGAGACAACAAGAGCTATCGGGTCGAAGGTTGTGGGAGCGGTTGTAGTTCCGTCGGGAGCAGTTGTTGTTGCGGTTGTATCGGGTACCGTTGTTTCAGGTGCTCTGCCGTACGCTTCATCTTCAGATGCATAAATACCGATTTTCTTGATGTACATGGTGTCGCCAGCTTTGATGGGCGTTCCAGAGGATAAGAGTGCGTCAATACGGAGTTCTATGAGATATCCGTTCTTAAAGACCGATTCTGTCAGATTTCCGCCGACAAGATTTGCATCCTCAATGTTGAAAACATAGGTTTTCCATTCGGCCTTGTTCGGTTCGATGGAGGCTGTAAGGCGGTGCTTGGCAGCAACAGGAATCGGGTCGCTTGTGGAGGTCATGTACCATTCAAAGGTATCGGCGGGGCTGTCGTTGTAAATGGTGACGGCAACCCATTTATGATATTCGAAATTAACAGGTGTGTTGTTGAATAGGGTGGTGTCTACATAGGCGCGGCAGTCGGTATTGGTAGCTTCCCACTTTACCGAACCTTCGGGGCTGATGGTTGTATCATAGCTGTAGTTAAGATTAGACTTTGAATGCAGTCTGGAAATTGTTTCCTCTTTTGTAAAGTCAATAATTGCTGCAGAATAAGGGGGTGCAAGATTCGGCATTTTGTCGTCCAGCGCAATGGTTGCACCGCTTGCGGCTGCCTGAGCGGCTGCCTTTGTGGGATAAAAGGCAATGTATTCTATGAACATTTCGTCGCCTAAACCGATGCCGCTGGGAGAGTACATGGCGTCAAGCCGGAGAGAAGTTATTTTGCCGGTTTTCCAGGTAGAGGGTCTGGCCTTTGTGAACATATTCGCTCTTGCGGCGCCTTCGAGGTTTGCGGTAGGCAAGTGAGCAATGTAGGTCTTCCATGTGTCAGAATTCTTATCAATCGGGAATTGAGTGGTGGTTGCCTTGGTGAAGCTACCGTCATCTATTGCATAGTGCAGCTCAAAATAGTCGGCATTAGAAAGATTCTTAATATTGACTACAATCCATTGATATTGGTTGCCGTCAATGCCACCGGTGGAGGAGAACATGGTTTTTGTGTTGAGTATAGCGTAGGGATCGTTTCCGGTAGCCATTATATTGAGGCTTCCGGTTGAAAGTTCATCGGTGTCATGGAGAAAGGCTGCGCGTGTAATGTTGGTTAATGAGTTGACAACCGACTCTTTCGAGAAATCGATAACATGGTCTGCTGTCGGTGCTGCTGCAAATGTCGAAATGGGGATAAGCGCTAAGGAAAGTATCAGGACACAAGCCAAAGAAATAAAACTTAGTCTTTTCATAATTATTCCTCCTAATAAAATTTATATTTTTTGGAACTTACTACATTATAGCACTGCATGGCCGATTCTAAAATGACCGGTTCCGACTTGAGTATATCAATTTCTTACCTTAGTTTCGAATTGCCTATTAATTCTTGACGATACTCGTTTGGAGTTTTGCCGGTCTTGTCGCGAAAAAGCTTGTAGAATTGGGTTTTATTTGTAAAACCTGACAATTGTGCGATCATATCAATGTTGTAGACCTCATATCTTAGCATATCGATTGCATTTTCAATTTTTCTTTCATTAAGATAATCTACGAAATTGATATTAAAGTAATTTTTAAAGGCGCGGCTGAAATAGTCGGCATTGTAGTGGTATTTTTGCGCTATATCACTGAGCATGATTCCCTTAGTATAGTTGCTGTTGATATAGTCAAGCACCTCGGGCATAACGGTGTCGATATCCCTGTATCTTGATTTTTCCTTGGGAGTTGTAATTGTGCGCTTAATATAGGAAACTAAAATGTCAAAGTAATGCCTGCTTATCTGCTCATAATCACACTGTCTTTTTTCATATTCATTTAACATATTTCTTACGATTTCATTGATTACGATTCGGTTGGAGCCGCTGAAATTGATAGCCTGATCCAGTCTGCTGTTTGAGGTGTTAAGGCCAAGCTCCTCGGTAAGGAAGGAGGAGAAGCTTTGTGTGCTGAAATAGTCGGGAGATATAAGTAAGTCTACATAATCTGACTTGTCATTTGCTGTGATGATAGAATGAACTTGCTCAAGCTCGACAAAGAACAGACTGCCATCCCTTATTTCATACTCAACACCGTCAATGATATTAACACCGGCTCCGCTAAAGAAATATGTGAACTCGATAAATTCATGTTTATGAGGCTTTGAATATTTGCTGTTCTGCTTCATCGGTCGCAGTTTCTCGCCATTGATAAGGAAATGCTCTTTTTTAAATATATTCATATCAACTTCCTCAGTAATTAAAAGACCGGACTATATGGCGCTTAGCAGAATATATCAGCTCTCGGGTGACCAGGGCAGGGGAATTGTAATGATTGTATCTGCTGCCAAGTGAACCTCTTTTACGGTATCAAGAGAAAGGAGGAACATATTTTCCGGTCTCTTTTTTGCAGATTTATAGGTATTGTTCCCGGCCGGCCAAAGAACGACCGAGGGCCTTACCAGCTCATAAAGCTGGGGTGTAGCGGCATTGAAGCTGCCGTGATGGGCAAGTTGAACAAAATCGCTTTTCAGTCCCTCGCGATACATCTTAACAAGCAGGTTGCAGACGTTTGTATGGGCGTCGGTAAGAAACAGGAGCCGTTGTCCCTCAATTTTGACAGAGAGGACAAGGGAGGTCTCGTTAAAGTCGGCAAAGGAGGCGGGGCGCAGGTCGTCCAAGGTATAGAGGATATCAATAACAGCATTTTTCATAAAGAACTTCTGACCGGTATGCACCTTTATCACCTTTGCATCAGGGAAATGCCTTAGGTGTGAGAAGACACTGTCGGTGATGTTTTTTTCGTCGGTAAAGCCTTGGGCGAGAGTTTCGGTGGTAGAGGGGAAGTTTAGGATAAAGGTTTCTACCTTAGCTACTCCCGAATATTTTGTGGCAAATTTTTCAAATCCGCCTACATGGTCGGAATGCGCATGACTTAAAAACCATCCGGTGATTGTAATGTTGTTCTTATCGGGAGCTTTTTCCCGCAGCACATTATATATTCGGTCGGCGTCAATGTCCCGGTTAAAGCCGCCGTCGATGATGATAAAGCTGCCGTCGCTCAGTTGGATAACATAGGAAAGTCCGCCAACGGCGAGGTTTCCATTCGCCATGGGGAATTCTAGTCCGATTTGGGTGATGGAGCTATCAACCAGCTTGTCATACACATTGTCCTTTTCAAGACTGGGAAGTGCTCCGCGAGTCTCAATGGTCAGCCTCACCGATTGGTCAAAGTCGGCATAGGTGGCGTGGAGGGTGTATTCATCGTTGACAAAGGTTTTGGACAGGTTGTTTCCGATTGTGTTTTCGGTGTACAGTTCAAACCCTTTTTTCTTCAATTCATTGGCATATTGCTCAAACTCATCCTTGCTGCTCTCCCCGACATGTAAGAGATAGCAGCCGTTACCACAGTTGATGATCTGAGTCGGCTCACCGCCGGTATAGGCAGGCAGTGCGGCAACCGTCTTTGATTGGGTGCCCGTTATTTCAAGATCGGCAGGCATAGATAGATTATTTCCCTCCGCTTGCTTTCTTATTTGTCTGACAAACTGCTGAACAGCTACTGTCAGGGATTCACCGTACCATGAGGTGACAACGATTTTATTCTCGATCAAACGTATTGCATATTCGGCGTAGCCTATACTGCTCTTAACACTTGTGGTTTGCCGGTGTTTTGTGTTTCCTACAAGAATCTCAAGGGCGGCATCGTCATATTCGCCGGTTTTCGACCAATCCGATTCTAATTTAACAGGGGAACTTGCGATCTTCTCAAGCTCGGTTTTTATAGATTTTGCAAGGTTGACGGTTGCTGCATCGGCACCATCAGGGTAAACAACGGTGTAGTCGCATTTTCCTGCCTTAATCAGCTCAATCATGGGGGGGACGGTCGTTGTCTCGGTACTGGTGTCGGGCTGATCCTTCTGACAATTTGTCAGCATTAGAATCAAAAGAAGGGGTATTATAAACAAAATGGTTTTCTTCATAAGTATCTCCGGGGATCTATTGAATATAAGGTCACGGTCTATTCTTCAAAGCAATTGTACTGTTCAAGCATATATTTTCCCATATCGTACAGTAAGACCCTAACCTTATGGTCGATGTCGGCAGGTGCCAAAAGCAGCTTGTTTACTTTCTCCCCCTTGTATATAAAATTCTTTCTGTTGATAGCGCGGATCTCATAAACCTCATATGTGAAGTATCCTTGATAGTTAATATCGAGAAGTCCTTGAATCACCGCATCGAAGTTTACGCCGCCGGTAAAGGGCATACCGTGCATATCTTGGCGGGATGGCTTGTGTTTCACATCAAAGCCGCCCATATTGTCGTGTATATGTAGACCTTTCAGGTGATGTCCGAGGGCAAGAATGCTGTCATACTGGTCAGCATCGGCAATGTTACCGTGACCGGTATCCCAACAGGCGTGTACAAGGGGATGATTTACATATTCGATAAGCTCTCTTAGCTTATGCCCGTCATGGATATAATAGGGATCCTGCCAAGTTCCGATGTTTTCGATCAAAACATTTACGCCCGTTTTTTCGATTATCGGGAAGAATTTCTCGTAAAATGCCTTGTTTTTGTCAAAAAAGTCCTGCTTTGAGATACCGTCATAGGCGCCGGGGTGGATAACAATTTGTGGAATATCAAGAAGGGCGCAGCACTCAATAGCACGCACTGTGCGATTGAAGAGAGGCTCCGCCTCTGCTTCAATTAAAGGGTTGCCGCCGGGAGAATGTGCCTGGATGGCGCGGATGCCCGTCTCGGACAGAACACTCTTTATGCTTTCGATTTCCCTTTGCCAATCTTTCTGCATGAGGGGCGATTGCTCATTGAGATGCCAAAAATCATAATCTATATAGCGAAAGTTTGTTTTGGCGACCCTGCGGATTCTCTCTTGATCGGTTTTATAGTAGTTTCTCCAGGTTCCTGCGATTGTAGTGGCGAGTTTCATAGGGAATTCTCCTTTGCTTTAAGGGGGAAACGAATAGATTTTTGCATCATATTCACCGTATTAATGGTGAATACGAAGTTATGTTGCTTTGTGTAAAGTTGTTGTCACCTTAATTATAGCATTGGTGGCTATTTTTTAAATAACAGTTTCCGATTATATTGTATCAGTTTCTGACATTGGGGAAATTATGCAATTTTTTTAACTACATATATAATATACCCTCAATTTTTTTATAGAATATATTAACTAAAAATTAATTAATTAAACGTTATAGCAAGTTTGGTTCTTATTCTGTTAACGTTTTGTTCATAACAAATATGATATACTGCAATTATTAGGACATCTGTGTCGGAGGATGATAATTGTGAGCATATATTGCACAGAGTTAAGATGCGAATATCAAAAAGAACCGGTGGGAATTGACAATAATATCCCCAGATTCTTTTGGAAAATAAGAGGGGATTCTGAAGGAGTCGCCCAAAGTGCGTACGAAATTATTGTAGAAGATGTATGGTCAAGCGGCAGAGTAGAGAGCGACAGCAGTGTGCAAATATGCTATGGCGGCAAGCCCCTTAAGCCCTTTACCCGATACAATTATTCTGTTCGGGTATGGGATGCCGAGGGGAATTGCTCCGATTTTGCCCATTCTTTTTTTGAGACGGGAATTCTTTCCCCTAAGAATTTTCTCGGATCATGGATAGCCTGTCCGTCATCCTTTGAGGGCACAATATTCCGTCACGAGTTTGAAATTGATGCAAAAGTTACAGAGGCTCGTCTCTATATCACCGCCTATGGCGTTTACGAGGCTGAGCTTAACGGGGCTCGTGTCGGTGATCTTTGGCTGACGCCGGGGTATACCGCCTTCGATGATAATTTACTCTATCAGACCTACGATGTGACCGATCTTCTTAAAAGGGAAAATACCATCTGCATCACCCTTGCCAAGGGGTGGCACAGTAGCCGAATCGGAAAAAGAAGCAATCACAAACAGCAAACCCAGGGGATTCTGGCTATGTTGAGAATAAAAAAGGAGAATGGCGAGGTTTGTGTTGTTACAACGGGGGAGGGCTGGAGGTGTCGTTCCGGCGCCTGTCTTTTTTCCGATATATACGACGGAGAGATCTATGATGCCTCCCTTGATGATAAAAGGTGGAGGCACTTCGGCTTTGACGATTCAGATTGGCATGCTGCCAAGGTGGTGAATCTCCCGAAGGATAATCTGACATATCAGATTAATGAACCGATACGTATAAAGGAGACGGTTTTGCCAATCTCCATTTTTGTTTCGCCGAGGGGAGAAAGAATTCTTGATTTTGGACAGAATCTGGTGGGATGGGTAGAGTTTCGGGTGAAGGGACGCCGAGGCGAGCGGGTTGTTCTTTCTCATGCCGAGGTGCTGGATAGAGACGGAAACTTTTACACAGACAATATGCGTAGCGCCAAAAACAAGGTTATTTATTACCTGAGCGGTGAGGGGGAGGAGGTCTTTCATCCCCGTTTTACTTTTCAAGGCTTCCGGTATGTGCGGATTGATGAGTATCCGGGAGAGCCGAGAATTGATGATTTTGTCGCCATCGTCATTTACTCAGACATGGAAAGCACAGGGAGCTTTGAGTGTTCGAACCCCGCGGTAAACAAGCTTTTTGCCAATGCTTTTTGGAGTCAAAAGGGTAACTATGTTGACATTCCCACTGACTGTCCGCAACGAGATGAGCGTCTCGGATGGACAGGGGATGCCCAGGTTTTCATTAAGGCAGGCGCTCTGAATATGAATGTTGCGCTGTTTTTCACCAAGTGGCTACGGGATCTTGCTGCCGAACAAGAAAAGGAAGGCGGCGCCGTACCAAATATTATTCCCAACACTTCAAAAACGCAGGTTTCGGCTGCATGGGGAGATGCGGCGGTTATCTGTCCTATCGAGCTTTATCACGCATACGGGGACAGACAGCTTCTCTCCCGACAGTATAAAAGCATGCGGGATTGGGTGGAATACATTCGTTCCTGTTGCACGAAGGATAGGTATCTTTGGAATACCGGAACCCATTTTGGCGATTGGCTTGGGATAGATGCTCAGGAAGGGTCCTACAAGGGAGCAACAGATCAATATCTTATTGCCACCGCCTTTTATGCTTATTCTTCAAGGCTTTTATCTTTGGCTGCCAAAATTCTCGGCTTTGAAGAAGATGCTGATAAATATAAGGAATTAAGCGAAAATGTTGCTAAGCGATTTAAAGAAGAATATTTGATTGAGGGCGCCCTGCCTAAAACGTTGACACAAACGGCTTGTTCGATAGTTCTTCGGTTTGGATTGACAGACGATAATGCAAAAACGGCGGCCGCCCTTGCAAGGCTTGTGGAGGAGAACAACTACCATTTAACAACCGGATTTGTGGGCACACCTTATCTTCTATATGCCCTTTCGGATAACGGATATCCTGATCATGCATATCGTCTTTTGTTGCAGAATGACTATCCCTCATGGCTTTATTCGGTAAATGCGGGAGCAACTACCATATGGGAGCACTGGGACGGGATAAAACCGGACGGCAGCTTTTGGAGCGAGGATATGAATTCCTTCAATCACTATGCCTATGGTGCCGTTGTCGATTGGATGTATACAAGAATAGCAGGAATCAATTGCACAACCGAGGCGCCCGGGTATAAGAAGAGTGTGATAAGGCCTTTGGTTACCCAGCGACTCTCCTATGCCAAAGCGACTGTCATGACGCTATACGGCGCTCTTTCCAGCAAATGGACGAGGGATAAGGAAGGAAATTACATCTATGAGGTCACCATTCCGAACAATACCGTGTCCGAATTCATTTTTCCGGACGGTCGCCGCATAGAGCTGAAGCCGGGAACCCATATCCTCTGTTGATTCAATGAATGGAGTAATTTAAACAATTAAACGCGAGGATATATTGACAAACTTATCTGTGTATGATATAAGTTGTCATATAAGCTGGTAATAAAACGAAAAAAACATTGTTTCTTACAGAGGGAGAAATAGGTAAAATGGCCGATGTTATTTATAAAGCAAAGCTGCTGCATTCACTGGTAAAGGTTTTTAGTGACGAGGAGCCGAAAAGCGAGCCGATGTGCAATAGGTTTACCTCTCTCAAAAACGAAACAGTTTCCTTTCAGATTGCCCTTAGCAAAAACGGGAAGCGCTCCGAGCGCCTTTTTGTGGAGGTTGAATACGAGCTTAAAGAATGCCTGCATATTCGCACGGTGGAAAATGTTCCTGTCCAGTATCCGGCGCATCCGAAGTTTGATGACAATTATCTGCGCACCGCTCCCGGACTTTACCCCGATATTCTGCGTGAGCTTTGGCAGAACACGGTATTGGTTGTCCCCGGACAGTGGCGGGCTCTTTGGATAGATGTGGAGATCTCCCCTCATGCGGATGCGGGAACCTATCCAATCTGTATCTCCTTCTTTGACAGCAATTCGGAGATGGTATGCAGCGTGTCAGCCGAGATTACCGTCTATGATGCTGTGTTGCCCGAGCAAAAATTGATTCAGACACAATGGTTTCATTGCGATTGTCTTGCCGAATATTACGGTGTGGAGGTTTTTTCTGAGGATTTCTGGGAAATTGTTCGGAATTTTATAAAAACGTATGTGAAGCGGGGATTCAACATGATACTGACCCCCATTTTCACCCCGCCCCTCGACACGGCGGTGGGAGGGGAGCGCAAAACGGTTCAGCTTGTTCAGGTGAGAGTGTCTGATGGTGTCTACCATTTTGATTTTTCCAATCTTAAGCGATGGGTTAACCTCTGCCGGGAAAATGGTATCAAATATTTTGAAATGTCCCACCTTTTTACCCAGTGGGGGGCTGCTCACGCACCTAAGATTATGGCAACGGTTGACGGGGAATACAGGCGCATTTTCGGATGGGAAACAAATATTCAGGATGGAGAGTACGCCGCATTTTTAGACGCCTTTCTGCCTCGGCTTATCGCCTTTTTAAAGGAGGAAGGGATTGCTCAGGACACCTACTTCCATATTTCTGATGAGCCGAATCTTGAGATGCTTGAGTCCTATGCTGCGGCCAAGAGCCTTGTTGCCCACCACCTCAGGGAATTTAAAATAATCGATGCCCTCTCCGAATATGACTTTTATGAGACAGGACTGTTAGATCGGGTTGTTTGCGCCAACAATCGTATCCACCGCTTTCTTGATAAAAATGTCGAGAATATGTGGGTTTACTATTGCACCTCTCAATGGAAGGATGTGAGCAATCGCTTTATCTCAATGCCCTCGGCGAGAACACGGATTTATGGAATACAGCTTTATCGCTATAACATTGAGGGAACCCTTCACTGGGGCTATAATTTTTATAACAGTCAACACTCCCGTTTTGCTATTGATCCATATCAGGTTACCGATGCCGGTTGTGCCTTTCCTGCGGTGGATCCCTTTATCGTCTATCCCGGGGCGGACAAAAGACCGGAGGAGTCCCTGCGTCTTATGATTCTGCAAGAGGCTGTTTGTGATCTGCGTGCCCTTCAAATGCTTGAGTCCCTTACTTCAAGGGAGTATGTGATAGGTCTTATCGAGGAGGATCTGTCGGAGCCGTTGACCTTCTTAAGCTATCCGAAATCGGACTGGTATATTCTTTCTTTGCGCAATAAGGTTAATAAAGAAATTGCACAAAGGATAAATGCAGCCCTCTAACGACAAATATTGACAAAAAATAAAAAAACAAGGACCGATACGCGATATTCGTAAGGTCCTTGTTTTTTATTGATATACTCGCTTTGCTGTGTGAATATTTTTGATTATTATGCTATTGAAAATATCAAATCGGAGGAGGGCTTAATCAACCGTTATGCATAAACAGCTCTATATCCGAGCCGACCGTTCCGATTCCGGCGATGCCGAATTTTTCGACTAGAACCTTTGCAACATTTGCAGACAGGAATCCGGGCAGTGTTGGACCGAGATGAATATTCTTAACACCCAGATAAAGCAGCGCCAAAAGAACAATGACAGCCTTCTGCTCATACCAGGCGATATTGAAGGCGATGGGCAGCTTGTTAATGTCGTCAAGATCGAATATCTCTTTGAGCTTTAGCGCGATGACTGTCAGTGAATAAGAATCGTTGCACTGACCGGCATCGAGAACCCTTGGAATTCCGCCGATATCGCCGAGATTTAGCTTGTTATAGCGGTACTTCGCACAGCCTGCGGTGAGAATAACCGTATCTTTAGGAAGCTTTTCGGCAAATTCGGTGTAGTAGGCTCTTGACTTCATTCTGCCATCGCAGCCCGCCATTACAAAGAACTTTTTGATAGCTCCGGATTTTACGGCATCGACAACCTTGTCTGCCAGAGCTACAACCTGATTGTGAGCAAATCCGCCCACAATAGAGCCTGACTCGATTTCATCGGGAGCAGGAAGGGTTTTTGCCAGGGCAATGATCTCAGAAAAGTCTTTTTTCCCGTTTTCGTCGGCTGTGATATGCTTACAGCCCGGATAACCGGTAGAGCCTGTTGTAAAGATCCTGCTTCTTATTTCCTCGCTTCTCGGCGGAACTATGCAGTTAGTTGTAAACAAGATGGGACCGTTAAAGGGTCCGAACTCGTCTACCTGCTTCCACCATGCGTTTCCATAGTTGCCGGCAAAATTGTCATATTTCTTGAAAGCGGGATAATAGTGGGCAGGCAGCATCTCGCTATGGGTATATACATCTACCCCCGTGCCTTTGGTCTGCTCCAATAATTGCTCAAGATCAGTAAGATCATGACCGGATATCAGGATTGCGGGATTCTTTCTGACTCCGATGTTAACCTGGGTGATTTCAGGATTGCCGAACCGTGAGGTATTGGCCTCATCCAGTAATGCCATTGCCTTAACGCCATACTCGCCGGTTTTCAGTGTCAGCGCGACAAGATCGTCAGCGGTAAGGGAGTTGTCCAGAGTTGCGGCAAGAGCTTCATATATAAAGGCGTTGATCTCCGGATTTTTCTTGCCTATATTGTTAGCATGCTCGGTGTATGCGGCCATACCCTTCAGACCGTAAGTAATCATCTCGCGAAGGGAGCGGATATCCTCGTTTTCTGTTGCCAGTACACCTACAGAAGCGCTTTTCTCCAGCATGGAATCCCTTGAGTCCACAGTGAAGGTTGCCGCATCGTGCAGGCTTTCAAGCTTAAGTGATTTTCTTAGCTCGTCCCGAATGGCAATCATTTTTATAATCTGATTTTCAATCGAGTTGTCGTCAAAATTTGCATTGGTGATAGTTATGAAAAGACTGTTAAGTACTTCGTAATTGGTCTGACCGAGGCTCTTTATATCCAGCTTTCCCTTAATAACGATTTCGGAAATGCCCTTTAAGGTGTAAATCAAAAGATCTTGAAGCTTTGCAACCTCTTCGGTTTTTCCGCAGACACCGCGTATTGTGCAGCCCTTGCCGCCCGCAGTTTCCTGACATTGATAACAAAACATGCTCATCTGAAAAAAATCCTCCTTTTATTCATCAACAACCTCAAACTCGTCCTTGCCGACAAAGCAAATCGGGCATTGCCAATCGTCGGGGATATCCTCAAAGGCTGTGCCGGGAGCAACCCCGTTATCGGGATCACCCTCCTTTGGGTCGTAGATATACCCGCAGGGAATACAACGATATTTTTTCATATTAGTGCCTCCTTTTATTATATATAAAATTTTTATATCACATTTTATATCGCAGTCTTTGCATAACACTCATATATCAGGATAAAATGTAATTTATACTATTTTACTACATATTTGTGCAATATACAACGTATACTTGATAAATTTTATTATTTATTCAAAATTTAAATTATAAGTCAATTATTCGCTGTGGTTTCGGGGGTAGTCGATTATATATGATATAATGAATCTAAGATGATGTAACGCAATTCGCCGCTGGCGAATTTAGAAATTTGCCGCACTATGTAGCGCACATCGGTGTATTACTGCAAATTTATGAATTAACAACGATATGACAGATAAGGATATGGTAAAAAGCCTTGCTGTTTGCGGACAGATTTGGTATAATATAATTAAATTATAAAAAGATAAGGAGTTAGAAAAATTTGAATTTTGATACAATGATCATAGCTCCTGTATATTCTCAAATTGCATTGGACATTGCATTGCGGATATCGCGCGGAGAATTGAAAGAGAACACAAAGATATACGGACGATCTGTCATGGCGTCGGAGTATGGGGTATCTCCTGAAACGATCCGGCGTGCCATGAGCCTTTTGGAGGATACCGGAATTGTTGAAATTCGTCAAAACAGCGGTACGATAGTTGTCTCTGCCGAAAAAGCACGCGAATATGTTAAGAAATTTGGCGAACGTAATGAACTCCGCACCTACAGGCGCAAGCTCAGGGATCTCTTGGGAAAGCAGAAGGCACTGTCCCGGGACATTTCCGAAACTGCGGAAATGCTTATAAGCGTGAGCGAACGCTTTTCGCAAACAACTCCGTTTCCCAATTATGAGACGGATATTCCTCCGGAGTCCCCCCTTATAGGGCGTACGTTGGGAGAGCTTCGCTTCTGGCAGCAGACCTCAGCTACGGTGATTGCGATTCGGCGGAATAGTCAAATTATATTGTCTCCCGGACCTTATGCTGTTATTACAGCCGGAGACACACTTATTTATATCGGGGATATCAAGTGTATCGATGCGGTAAGAGACTTTGTACATGGCAAAATAAATGAATAAAATCAGCCGCAGACTGGATTTGACAGTCTGCGGCAATTTCTTTCCCTTGACAACTGACAACTTATTCTGTATAATATAGGTTGTTAATCTGACAATTTGACAAAAATATAAAGTTGTCGATTTATCGGAGGAAATTAATGATATCATTTAAAAATGTCACTAAAAGCTATGGCTAAAAAAAAGTACTGAAAAACCTCACCTTCTCGATAGAAGCGGGGAAGTTTATAGTTTTAATCGGTCCTTCCGGGTGCGGAAAAACCACTACGCTCAAGATGATCAACCGTCTGTTAGAACCGGATAGCGGTGAGATAAGTATTGACGGGGTGAATATCCGCAGCAAAAATCCCGTTGAGCTGAGGAGATCGATTGGTTATGTGATTCAGCAGATTGGTCTGTTTCCGAATATGACTGTCGAACAGAATATTGCCGTGGTTCCAAAGCTTCTGAAAATGCCGAAGGAAAAATGGAGGCAGATTGTCCTTGAATTGCTGGAGCTTGTGGGAATGCCCTATGAAGAATATGCAGATAAATATCCGTCTGAGCTTTCAGGAGGACAGCAGCAACGGATCGGCGTTTTGCGGGCGCTGGCCGCTTCTCCGCCCATTGTTTTAATGGATGAACCTTTCGGCGCCCTTGATCCTATTACGAGGGATTCACTGCAGGAGGAGGTCCGGAAGCTTCAGAAAAGGTTGAAAAAAACAATCGTTTTTGTGACCCATGATATGGAGGAGGCGCTGCGGTTGGCAGATATAATTGTTTTTATGAATGAGGGGGAAATCGTGCAGATGGCCTCACCGGAGGAAATGCTCCATAATCCCGCAAGCGATATGATTCGTGATTTTATGGGTCGTCATACCGGCCGGAACAACGGACAGCCGATGCTTTTTGCGGAGGATCTGATGCGCACAAATGTCTTAAAGGTGCCCTATTCATTAAACACGCTTGAATCAATTGACAGAATGAGCAGGCGTGAGGTAAATTCGGTTATCGTCCTTGATGAAGATGACACGTTTATGGGAACGGTGACCCTTGATACCGTTCGGGAAAGGGGCAAGGCCGGACGTAAAATCGGCGAGCTTGCGGGGGATAATGTTCCGTTAATTGATCGTCGTATGCCCGCACAAGAAGCATTTGACCTGCTTATTGGCAGTAGGGCAGACTATCTTGTGGTACTGAATGAGGATCGAACCGTAGCGGGAATTGTCACAAAAACCAGCATGGCAAAGGCAATGGGTGATGCATTGTGGAAGGCGGTGCTGTCATGACGCTGATTTCCTTCATGGATGAAAATAAAGCGGTAATTCTTAAAGCTTTGGCACAGCATGTTTATCTGGTGTTTTTTTCGGTTTTGCTAGGTATCATAATCTCCATACCGGCCGGTATTTTTTTGTCCCGTCACAAGAGGATAGCCTCTGTCGTGCTTGCGGCGGTTGGCATTGTTCAGACTATTCCGGGGCTTGTAATGCTGGGAATAGCGCTGATTGTTCTGGGAACGGGAACCAAGACCGCTATGGCGGTTCTTGCGATATATTCTGTTCTTCCGATTCTGCGCAACACCTACACCGGCATTACCGAAATTGATTCCGGAATAAAAGAAGCAGGGCAGGGTATCGGTATGACAAAGGGGCAAATGCTTTTCAGCGTTGAGCTGCCCCTGGCAACCCCGTCCATCGTCGGCGGTATTCGTATATCGACGGTGTATATTGTAAGCTGGGCAACACTGGCGGGACTTATTGGTGCCGGCGGTTTAGGGGATTTGATTTGGACCGGACTTGCAACCTATAATACAAAATACATACTGGCGGGGGCGCTGCCCTCTGCCGTTCTCGCGTTTGTGTTCAGCGGCATCATCGGTCTGTTTGAGCGCTTGTTGACACCGCGTGGGCTGAAAGGAGGGAAAGCATGACTGATCTGTTACCTTTAATAGGTGAGCATCTGTTAATTGTATTCATTGCCACTGTTATTGCCGTGATTATCGGGCTTGTACTTGGGGTAATGTCCTATTGGATGCGATTTGCCGCACCGATAATTATCTGGTTTGCCGAGGCTCTTCAGACGATTCCCTCCCTTGCGCTACTCGCGCTTTTGATGATTATTTTCGGGCTGGGAAATGCTACGATTATTGTGGGATTGGTCCTGTATGCATTGCTGCCGATTGTACGTAATACCAATACGGGGCTTTCCACAGTTTCTCCGGCGATCCGTGACGCAGCCCGCGGAATGGGAATGTCCCGTTTGCAGCGGCTGCTGAAGGTTGAGCTGCCCTTGGCCTTTCCACTTATATTTTCCGGAATCAAGATCTCAATTGTCAATTCGCTGTCGATTGCGGTTATGGGTGTGTTGATCGGTGCGGGAGGGTTGGGATACCCAATTTACCGGGGGATTCAGACACAAAACTTTGCTGCAATCATGCGTGGCGCGATACCGGTTATGGTGATGGCCGTCTTGTTCGATTTTGTGATGTCGAGTATCGAAAAGCGTCTGGTAAAATGGGCGAAATAATTTTGTAGAAATTACTTATAAGGAGAATTATCTTATGAAAACAATGAAGAAATGGCTTTTGACTCTGGCACTGCCTCTGATTTTGATACTGCCATTATTGCTGGGCAGTTGCGGCTCCGGGAATACCATAACCATCGGATCGAAGGATTTTAGCGAAAACATTCTTTTGGGCGAAATTTTTGCACAGCTGATTGAAGCTAAAACCGACCTTAAGGTAAATCGGAAGCTGAACATGGGGGGAACCTTTGTCAATTTTGAGGCGATAAAAAACAATCAGATTGACATTTACCCTGAATACACCGGTACCGCATTGACCGCTCAACTTGGCATGGAGGTTATTTCCGACCCTGATGAGACCTATAATGTTGTGGCGGAGGAATTTGACAGCCGATTCGGTATTAAATGGCTGGAGCCGCTGGGCTTTAACAATACATATGCGATTGCTGTCACAGAAAAGATTTATCAGGAAACGGGTGCAAAAACAATAAGTGAGCTGATCTCAGCGGCCCCTGAACTGATTTTTGGCGCCGAGCACGAGTTTTTTGACAGGGAGGATGGCTTTGACGGGCTGATCGCCACCTATGGTCTGAACTTTAAAGGGGATCCGCTGAAAATGAACGTTTCTCTTAAATATCAGGCAATGGACAACGGCGATATTGACGTTACCGACGTATTTGCCACCGACGGAAACATAATGAAGTATAATCTGAAAATTCTGGAGGACGATAAAGGCTTTTTCCCGCCTTATTATGCCGCTCCGATAATCCGAAACAAAACGCTGGAAAAATATCCTGAACTTGAGGAAATTTTGAATTCCCTTGCCGGACTTTTCGATGACGAGACCATGACCGCCCTCAATTATAAAATTGACGTTGAGGGTATGGATATCGCCGCGGTTGCAAAAGAGTTTCTTGAGGAAAACAATCTGATCTGACACCTGAAAATCGCCATTTCAAGCGTAATTGAACAATAGCCGGAAGTAAAAAGGCTCAGCAAAACAAAAGGTTAACAAAATCGGTTCCGCAAGGAAAGGACTTATTACCTTGCCGTCTGTTTGTTCACAGTTGCCTCAAGAGTTCATATTATGTAATGAATACAGATTAAAGAGGGAGAATGCACATCCTTCTTTAATGCTGCAAATTTATGCATTATATAAGGAGAAAACGCAGTGAACAACCGTCGAATTGAAGGCGACAGACGTGATTTAGGTCCGAATCCATTAGTTGTAAACATCAACAGGGCCGCCAGGGCTAATCCATTTTACCGAAGTACATTATGGACGGGAGACCATCTTCAGGTAACCTTAATGAGTATAAAGGTTGGAGGGGATATCGGTCTTGAGGCTCACCCGAATCTTGATCAGTTTATACGGGTTGAAAGCGGATTCGGACTTGTTAAAATGGGAACAAACCAAAACCATCTGGACTATCAGGAAAAGATTGACGGCAATTTTGCCGTTGTCATTCCTGCCGGTACGTGGCACAATATTATCAATATCGGAAACAGACCCTTAAAGCTCTATTCAATCTATGCACCGCCTGCCCACCCCTTCGGAACGGTACACGAAACAAAGGAAATCGCCGAAGAAGCAGAGGATCATTATCATTAAAACTTAGTAAAGAGATTGCCCTTGAGTGCCGGCAATGAAAAGACAACCTCCGAGTTAACCAGGTTAACTCGGAGGTTGTCTTTTCAGATAATTTATACAAAATTTGCATGAGATCGCAGCAGTCAATCTATGGGAAGGGGAAGAGCCTCTCTAAAATGGGGGGAAACTAGTCGATATCCTCGATAACCGTTTCAGGCGGCGTGTCAAGCACTCCGGGATTGAGTAAATATCGCTTTAATATTTTAAAGGCCGAGGCGTAGTAATAGCCGTCGCAGATTCGCTCATCGGTGACAATGGTAAAATCGACATAGGTTTTTTTCTCCGGTTTCCCGTCGGGGGTGAGAATGGTCTGTGTTCTTTTTGCACCGTATGAAAAGAAAATCGGCAGATTTCCAAAATCGTAGAGATGGTGGTAGATCGGAGGTATACCCAAAGAGCCCATGCTGGTGATGATTAGAGAGCCGTGAAAAGGGCTGACTTTTGTAAGGAAACGGGGCAGCAGGCCAAAGTAGTCAAGCAGATCTAAGAACCATATGGTAAACTTGAGAAACAGCCCCGGTATGTAGTTAAGCAGCTTTGCGGTATTGTCAAAGTCGCTTTCATCCTTGTAGCCGATATTTTTCTCAACCAATTCATTGAATTTTTCATATACCTCGGTCAGGGTATCGGTCGGGGAGAAAAATGCCTTGATAATAGTATCCGGGGCACTTAGGGACATCTCCTTTTTTATGACCATAACCACTTCTATATTGTTGCGGGCATAGATTTTTTGCCCGCTGATAAAGCGGTTGATGCCCGGCCGTATGGCAACGGTGCGAACATAAGCGGCCAGGATGATGTGAAGTATGCCAATATTTTTATAGCCTTCGGCTCTTTTCTTTTTAATCAGGCGCTCTGCTTCGGTAATATCAAAGCTGTCTCTGAAGCTGTTTTGTGCATCAGACCGTCTTTTCATTATATAAGGCGAAATACGGCTCATAGGGTGGATGCTGCGAAGCTTTCTTCCGTCCTTTCGATCACCAAAGCGTCGTCTTCTTTTGTTTTTTTGCATCATAATTTCCTTTCATGAAATGTGACGTCAAAAATTTAGGAATGCACTGATAAAGATATGTAAATATATTGCGAATTTTCAACACATTTATACAGAAATTATACACTAAATTATGTATTAAATCAAGTAAAATTTTTAATGTTGTTAAAGAAAAGTGCATGAATTGTTTATAAAAGGGTAAAAGATGTCCGGCCATTTGTTGACATGCAAAGGAGGGTATGATATCATAATATCATATTATTAAGGGATTCCTAGGCTGCCTCAAAATCGTCGACTAAAAATTTTACAAAACAGAGGAAATTTTATGGACAAGGATAGGAACGAAATGTTGGCAAAGGATAATGTCGAAGCCGAGCCGGATGCCGGAAATGTCCGAAAGACAAAGCGTCTCAGGCGAACGCAGATTGTTTTATCCTGTGCATTGGCCCCCCTCTTAATTTCTCTTGCAATTGCAATATATAATATGGTCATTTATTTTTCTGGTGCTCGCAAGGATTTTTGGTTTGTCATTGGGGTGATGCTTTTGTATCTTCCCGGCTGTGTATTCGCTTTGCTTGCGATTCTGTTTGATCTTCGGGTTACGATGTTAAAATATACTCTCGAAGCACCGCTTGAGAAGGGGATGAAAAACAAGAGATACTTAAGGGTGATATCAATCATTATTCATGTGCTGTTAATTATTATGATGTCGATTTTCGTTCTTTGCTCTTTGCTGTTGCTGTTGGGGAATGTGCATATAGCTTATATTATGCCGGCTTTGGGTCTTTTGTTTGTATTTGATTGGGTATTAATATTTAATATTTTAGTTTTTATATCGATAACAGTTTTTCATATCCTCTATCGCAGATCCGCTCTTGCCAATATCTCGATCGAAAAAGAAAACAAGCCTTGGAAATTCCCCCTTCTCTCCTTTTCAATAGCGATTGTCATGATCTTGTTTACCACATCGACTTTGTATATTTATCTTGTTGAGATCAGCCGGTCTTTTTAGGCTATGAATAAGTGCTGCAATGACAATCCGGTTTGATGGTTTGTTTTAAATTCAGTTTTTGATTATAAAAAAAAGATAGAGCCTTCCTGCCGAAAGACGGCAAGGAGGCTCTTTAATCTTTAATTTAGGAAGCGATCTCGGATCTCGAGGTAACTTTTGCGTATTTTTTGAGATCTCCTTTATAAATCACGTCCCCTTTGATGTTGGCCAGGGTCTGCGGCCGGATCAGGCTGAGGGATTGATTGAAATTGGCGATACCGCTCTCATGCAGAATATATGCCACAAACTTTGAGCAGGTAAAGCGGTTTTTGCTGTTTATACTGATGTTGAAAATATTGCCGAAAAAGCCGCGCATATCATATTTATAAAGTTTTTTTTGGGAAAACATTATATTGACAAGTCTTTTTGCTTTCTCGTATTCATCGCGCGTCAATGAAATCTTTATAACCAGACCGGGAAGATATTGACACCTTTTCAGAAATCCCGAATCAAACCGCTCACAGGAAAGACGTCCTAAAAAGGGGTAGTAGCTCCACTTGCGTGAAAAGCTGTACATCTCGGAGAGGCAGCTGCAGAATGAAATTGCGGCATGGGTATATGTGTCTCGTGTGTAGAACTGAATTATTTTTGCGACAATGGAGCGCGGACGACTGAGCACCACATACAGGCAATATTCCTTGGGAGCTGTAGAACAGTTTATAGTATTAGCCGATGTTTTTGATTTGAATTTAAACCAATTGTAAGAGAATATTTTCATAAAGGGCAGAATCCTTTCGGATGAGTTGCTGGTTTCGGAGAAGGTTGTTTGCTTTTCTAATAGTTTAACATATATTTATAAAATTGTAAACACAGTAATTTATAGCGAGGGAGCGGGTATATTTTTTGGGGGTTAGCTCTATGAGTCGGGCAGACTGTCGGGCGCCCTTTCAATATACGGAAGTTCAAACCAGAAAGTGCTGCCCAAACGGGGGATGCTCTTAACGCCAAAGGGAACTCTGTGAAGCTCTAAAATGTTTTTAACGATAGAAAGCCCAAGCCCTGTTCCGACGGATGCCCGACGGTGGATCTTGTCAATTTTATAGTATCTGTCCCAAATATATGGCAGATGATCGGCAGGAATGCCTTCACCGGTGTCCGAAATTTCAATTCTTGCCATATTTTCACGTCGATATAGGCGAACTGTTACCTTTTTGTCCTCTCCGGTGTAATTGACGGCATTGTTTATCAAATTGTAGATTACCTGCGAAATCTTTCCACGGTCGGCAAAAACGGTGAGATTTATCGAGCAGTCGAAAACAAACTGATAGCCCTCCGCCTCGGTCATTTTTTGATATCTCGCGATCGTTTCATTAAGCAGATCGGTGAGGTTAAAGGGGGCAGGGGAGAGGGTTACCGAACCCGATTGATGCTTTGATAGCTCCAGCAGATCATTGACAAGCAAGTTGAGCCGTTTGGCATCGTCGATGATTACCTGTATATTTTCGGGAGTATTCTCGCCGGGGATATCCCGCATGGCCTCACTATATCCCGTAATCATTGTGAGGGGGGTGCGCAGGTCATGGGATACGTTGGCAATAAGCTCCCGGCGCAGCTTTTCAACCTTTGAAAGCTCGTGGGCGGCATAATTGAGGGTATCGGACAGCTCGGAAATTTCCTTGTATCCCTCCCCTGAGAAGCTCGTTTCATAGTTGCCGGCTGCCAGAACCTTAGCCGACTGATTAATCTGTACAATCGGGCGTGATATTCTGCGTGAAATCAGCAAGGCAAGCAAAAGGGATGCTGTAACAAGCAGGACAGAAATAACAGCAAGCTGAACGGTTAAGGTGCGGGTAACTGCGGCAACGGGTGAGATGGCGCAGTCAAACATGATAATTAGGCTTTGCCCTTCGGGGTTGGTGGCGATTTTTGTATAGATCAGACGGTCTACAATTCCCCTTGACAGGGATGTATTGTTTTTCGGTTGATAGGGGGATGCTTCCCATTCTGTTTCTGATTGAGGGGGAAAGCGGTCGATAAAATCCAGCTTGAAATGGGTGATTGACTCGCCGCCTCCCTCTAGCGCGCTGTTGTAGAATCGGTTGAGGGCGGAGGAATCCAGCCGGTGCAGGATCCCGCTGCTTAAAAAATCCACCGACGCTAGTAGCTTGCCTGAGGTAAGGTAGACCAGAATATTAATCTCATTGTCCACGGCGGTTTTCTCGGCGGCAGACTGGATTTGTTCCGACTCCACCTTTGAAAGGGAGGCGGCTGCGCTCTTCAGGCGGTGGACGGTTATCCTATAGTAAAAATCATCGAGAAAGACAATTTGACCGATCCAGAGCAGAATGATAACAAAGGCACAAAAGCCCGCAAGGTAGAAAAACAATTTCCGCTTGAGGCTTAGGTTCGGTCTTTTTTTTGCCGTTCTTTTGAATAGTCGGGTTATTTTATTTGTTGTTTTCATTTCAGCGCGGCGCATCAAATCGATAGCCCACCCCTCTCAATGTAACAATCAGGCGGCTGTATTCACCAAGGGACTTGCGGAGCAGCTTTATATGGGTGTCAAGTGTGCGGTCTCCTCCGTAAAAATCATAACCCCAAACCTCGCAGAGCAACTTCTCACGGGCCAGGGCGATGTTGCGATTTCTGATTAAATAAAAGAGAAGATCGTATTCCTTCGGGGAGAGATTGACCTGCTGCCCGTCTATGTAGACAATACGAGCGGTAAAGTCGACACGCAGGCCGTCTATCTCAAAGATTTCGTGTTTTTTGTGAGTGTCGGCGGGGCTCGATTTTGTTGCCCGCTTTGTAATAGCCTCAATGCGGAGCATCAGCTCTTTTGGTGAGAAGGGCTTGACCACATAGTCGTCGATGCCAAGTTCAAAGCCGTTGATTTTATCGTATTCTTCACCGCGGGCGCTAAGCATGATGATAGGAACGTCGGAGAACCGGCGTATTTCACGGCAGGCAGAGAAGCCGTCAAGCTCCGGCATCATAATATCCATGATGACAAGATCGTAGGGATATTTTTTGCACATTCTGATAGCCTCAAGACCGTCCCCTGCCTCGTCTACCGAGTGCCCCTCGAAAACGGCATACTTGCGTATCAGCGCGCAGATTTTTTCTTCGTCATCTACAACAAGAAGTTTTAGCATCGATCTCCTCCGATTTTAAGTATTTCCTCATGGATTTATAAATGAATGTCCCTGCGTGGACGGGCGCAGGGACATCGGCATACACTCTAAACAATTGGGGATATTCGGATGTGCGCCGAATGAGAAGGGAGATGTCAGGATTGATTCTCAAAGGGGATTTCCTTGCCTTCCGGCACCTTTTCATAGCAGGTCACATTTACTTCCACCAGCTTTTGCTGTCGGGATACCGTTACCTTTAAGATATCGCCCACCGAATGTTTTGAGAGGATTTTTTTGATGTCGGCAGGGCTGGAAATCTCAACATCGTCGATAGCTGTTATGCGGTCTCCGGGCTTCAGCTCGGGATTAAGGGAAGAGGATACAACATATACACCGAGGGTACTTACACGGTAGGCAAGCGCCTGAGAATAATCGCTGATATAGATGGTTTCAATCCCGAGGAAGGGTCTGCCCTTGACGTAGCCGTATTCAAGGATTTGCTCAACGACCGAATAGACCATGTTAATAGGAATGGCGAATCCAAGACCCTCAATGTCGGTGCCCGATGATTTTGCATTGACAATTCCGACAAGCTCGCCATAGAGATTAAACAGACCGCCGCCCGAGTTTCCGGGGTTGATGGCTGCATTGGTCTGCAGCAGGGTCATTGTGTCCCCGTCAATGGTAATTTCCCGGTCAAGAGCGCTGATAATGCCGTTTGTCACCGTTCCCCCAAGCTCGCCGAGGGGATTGCCGATGGCTACAACATCTTGACCGACAACCAGCTTTGTGCTATCCCCGATCAATACGGGAGAAAGGTCGGATGCATCAATTTTTATAACGGCAACATCTGTTTCCGAATCGGTTCCGATGACGGTAGCCGTATATTCTTTATCGTCATTTGTGCGGACGGTGATGGTGTCGGCACCGTTTATCACATGATGGTTGGTAACGATATAGCCGTCTGCTGAGAGGACAACACCGCTGCCGGCGCCGCCGGAGATATACTGCTGGAAGTAGCCGCCGGTTTTCACTGTTTCGGTCCTGATCTCGACAATTGAGGCGGCAACCGAGGCGGCGACCGTCGCGATATCACTCATCGGCGTGGTTGTGTCGATATTGACCGATTTATAAAATACAGGAGTATGGGTTGCCCCGCGGTCCTTAGTGCCAAGGTCCTGCTTTTGCATAAGATAATTTCCGAGAAAGGCGCCGCCAAGACCGGCTGCACCCGATGCTATAATACAGAAAGAAAGAATGGCGGCTATAATGGGAGTACGATCGATTTTTTTCTTTCTTTTTTCGGGAGGCGGCGAATAGACCGGCGGCAGATTGCTCGGATTTGGCTGATAATAGTTGGGATTTTGGGATTGAAAATTAATATGATATTCATGTTGTTCATGATTGAATTCTGACATAAATAGCTGCACCTCCGTTGTTCTCAATGCTTTTTTATCTTTCTATTGTTAGTATAATCGCCAAATGTGATGAGTTTATGATGGTTATTAAAAAAAAATGAAAATCTTTGATGTGCAGCATAACAGTCTTGACGATTACATTTCCAATTATTCGGACTGCTTTTGGCAGGCGGGGGAGTCCAGATAGTTTTGGAGTATAATTTGGGCAGAAAGAGTATCAACACGTGCCTTCCTCTTTGCCCCTCTTGTGTTGGTCAGATTAAGAAGCTGATGAGCGGCGGCGGTGGAAAGGCGTTCATCAAAGAAAACAATCTCTGCACTTGTCAACGGGGCAAGAAGGGCTGCAAAGGCGCGCACGACGGCGGCACGCTCCCCCTCCGAACCGTTCATGTTTTTCGGCAGACCGATCACAATAGTCCCTACATCTCGCTCATCCGCCTCCTTGGCCACTCGCTCGGCTGTGTTTCTCATGCCGCCACAGGAGATATAGCCGATGCCTGAGGCAAGAATGCCCATCGGATCAGATATGGCAAGTCCGGTGCGGACATCGCCGTAATCGACGGCCATAATTCGTTTTCTTATCATGTATTATCCCACTTTTTTGTATTTTTAACGTTGGTTTTTATTGCATTTTTTGCAAAATTAATAGATGAACATAGCATCCCCAAAGGAGAAAAATCGGTATTTTTCGGCAATAGCCGCCTTATAGGCATCAAGTATTCTCTCCCGTCCGGCAAAGGCGGAAACCAGCATAAGGAGGGTGCTTTCGGGCAGGTGAAAATTGGTGATGAGGGCATCTACCGCCTTGAATCGGTAGCCGGGGTATATAAAGATGCCGGTATCTCCCGATATCGGAGATATTCGCCCGCTGTCGTCCGATACAGTTTCAAGAACGCGGCAGGCCGTTGTGCCGACGGCGATAATTCTTCCCCCCGCCGCCTTTCGGCGGTTGATTGTCTCCGCGCTTTCCGGCGAGACCGAAAAATATTCTGAGTGCATATGATGCTTGGCGAGGGAGTCAACCTTAACCGGTCGAAAGGTACTCAGCCCTACATGGAGCAAAACCGGAACAAGGGCGCAGCCCTTGTTTTTAATGCGGCAGAGCAGCTCTTCTGTAAAATGGAGACCTGCTGTCGGGGCGGCCGCCGAGCCCTCCTCTCTTGCGTAAACGGTTTGATAGCGTTCGGCATCCTTTAATTCTTCGGTGATATAAGGGGGGAGGGGAAGGGTGCCAACCTGTTCAAGCAGAGTGTAAATATTCCCCTCCGCGGGATTGTATTCAAAGCGAAGCAGGCGGTTGCCCTCCTCGACAATATCAACAACCTCCGCCATAAGGCAACCCTCTCCGAAAATAAAGCGGGTACCGATCTTTGCATGCTTTCCCGGTCGGGATAGGGATTCCCAAAGATCCTTTCCTCTCTGACGCAGCAGAAGAAACTCAAGCACACGATTCGGGTTATTCTCTGCCACTCCCATAAGACGAGCGGGAATTACCTTTGAATCGTTGATTACAAGGGTGTCCTCCGGGCGTAGCATCTCGACTATTTCGTAAAAACGATGATGGCTGAGAACCCCCTTTGACCGATCAAGGGAGAGGAGCCGTGATTCATCCCGCTTTTTTGCGGGATGCTGGGCGATCAGCTCAGAGGGTAGATCGTAATAAAAATCGGAGGTTTTAAGTGAGGTGTTGATACGGGGATTGTTTATAATATTTTGCTGCATAGTCAAATCCAGTTTCTTTTATTTCGTCATAGGGCGGGCGGTGAGATTGGGGCTTGTGGCATCTTTCGCCCGATAATGTTGATTACAAAGATATTATAGTATAAATTGCGTATGAAATCAACCGTTTTTGCCACCGCTACGGGTGAAGCCTGATTGTTTTTTATTATATTCATCAAGATAATCGTTAACAACTCTTGACACATCTGAAAGACTGCCACGCTCAAAGGGGGAGGGTAGACGGGCGGACATACAGAGCTGGACAAAGGTTTTGGTGCCCCCCGCATTAACAAAGGCGAGGTAACGCTGCCATGCATCCTTATAATCCTTTTGAGATAACGCGAAAAACTTAAGCGCCACTGTTTGGGCAAGACAGTAGTCAATATAATAGAATGGATAATGATAGATATGGAGCTGTCTTTGCCACCCTCGTCCCTCGGCATAGAAGGGGGTGGATTGCAGGCTTAAATAGGGGCGATAGATTTTCTCAAGTCTTGCCCATTCTTCGTGCCGCTGCTCCGGAGTGAGGCTCGGATTGTCGTATATAATATGCTGAAAGTGGTCAACCATACATCCGTAGGGAATGAAGACAAGGGCGGATGAAAGGTGGGCAAAGCGTGCCCGTTCGGCATCCTTCCCGTAGAATAGCGAGAGCCATGGCCATGCCATAAACTCCATGGTCATGGAGTGCACCTCGCACGCCTCAATCGTCGGAGAGGAAAGTTCAAGCAGCTCATAATTGCTGCTTTTGTAGCTGGCGAAGGCATGACCGGCTTCGTGAGTGAGAACGTCCACATCCCCGGATGTGCCGTTGAAGTTGGAAAAAATGAAGGGTGCGTTATAGTCGGGCAGGGAGGTGCAGTAGCCTCCTACCGCCTTACCCTTTTTCGCCTCCACATCGAAAAGCTCGTTTTGATACATGAAATTGATGAACTTGGCCGTGTCGGGAGACATTTCCTCATACATTCTCTTCCCGGCGGCTAAAATATCTGCGGGAGTGCCGACAGGCTTCGGATTTCCTTCAGCAAAGATGAAGGGGTCGTCGAAAAGGTTTAATTTCCCCTCAGGTGCGCCGATTCTCTCCCTTTGCATTTCCTTTATTTTGGTTACGATTGGGACAAGATCATCAATAACCTGACGGCGGAAGGCGGCAACCTCTTCCGGCCCGTAGCAGTTTCGGCAGCGCCTCAGGTAGCCAAGCTCGGTAAAAGATTTGTATCCCAGCTTTTTTGCCATAGTTGTACGGATCTTTACAAGATCGTCAAAAAGCATATCAAGCTTATCGGATATAGATTGGTAGAATTTCCCCTCCGCTTCATAGGCGGCACGGCGTAAAGCACGGTCGGGATTCACTTTATAGGCGCCCAACTGGGATAGATTGCACATCTTTCCGTCAAAATCGATTTGTGCCGAGGCAATCAGCTTTTGATATTCGCTGACTAGACGGTTTTCCTCGGTCAGTTCGGGAATAATATCAGGGGAGAAGGATTTCAGCTCAAGCTCAATATTGGTAAAAAGGAGGGAGCCGTATTTTTCTGCCACCGCGCTTTGATAGGTGCTGTTTATCAGAGTGAGCATAAACCTTTGGGACGCCTCCTGATAGCGGGGCTCCGCCTCATCATAGTAACTGTTTTCCTTATCGTAAAAGGAGTCGGTTGTGTCAATGCTATGCCGGATATAGGCCAATGCACGCATGGTGGAGAAATTGCGCAGCAGCTTTTCATGCTTGAGGATGGCCGAGAAAACCTCCTCTGCATCGGCTGCGTTTTTTAAATCTTCGGTAATTTTTTCGTATTGTCTGCATATCTCGTCAATATTCGCCCTTGTATAAGGAATGGTGCTGAATTTCATTATATAATTTCCCTTTCGATAATTGATCATGAAGTGCTTCGTTTGTTATTTTCTTATTCAAATTATACCTTATATTGCCTATTGTTACAACAGATTTTGGACTATATTCTGAATATTTTTTTAAAAGTCAAATATATTTGACAATAGTAACAAAATGTAGTAAAATTTATACGTTAATAATGTTGCGTCACAGACGTAAAATCAGGCCTTTCATCGCAAGCTGGATACGCCTTTCGGCTTAAATCACCGCTGGAGGTCATACCAAGAAAGCGAACAGGCAACAGGAGGATCTAATGGATACTGCAAGGTTAAATGAGCTCAAAGAAATCGCAACCGAGATTCGAGTCGGTATTATCGAAGCGGTATACAGTGCCAGCTCCGGGCATCCGGGCGGATCTCTTTCAATCGCTGAAATACTGACCTATCTTTATTTCGAAGAAATGCGAATAGACCCGAAAAACCCGAAATGGGAGGACCGAGACCGCTTTGTCCTTTCAAAGGGACATACCTCTCCCGGACTTTATTCGGTTCTGGCTGAGAGGGGCTTTTTCCCGAAGGAAGAGCTTAAAAACTTCCGTCAGGCGGACAGCTTTCTCCAGGGTCATCCTGATATGAAGGGTACCCCCGGTGTTGATATGACAACCGGATCCCTCGGACTTGGTTTTTCTGCCGCTTGCGGCATGGCTCTTTCTGCAAAGATTAAAGGGGCGGATTATCGCACCTATGCTGTCCTTGGCGACGGCGAATCCCAGGAGGGACAGATTTGGGAGGCGGCCATGTTCGCCGCGCATTATAAGCTGGACAACCTCTGTGCGGTTCTCGATTTTAACGGACTTCAGATAGATGGCGCCGTTGTAGATGTCATGAATCCCACCCCTCTTGACGAAAAGTTTAAGGCCTTCGGTTGGCACGTCATCTCCTGCTGCGCGCATGATTTTGAGGGTCTGGAGAGAGCGTTCAATGAGGCTAAAACGGTCAAAAACAAGCCCTCTATTATTATTGCTGATTCTATTAAGGGCAAATGTGTCTCATATATGGAAAATCAGGCAGCCTGGCACGGATCCGCGCCGAATGCCGAACAATATGAGAGAGCGATAAGCGATCTTCGCGCTTTATAAGCAACCGGAGTTTTGTGCGAAAATTTAAAATATGAGAAAAGGATAGAACAACAAGACCGGATGCTAAGCTATCCTGGATGATCTGTTGTTCGTGGAGTTTATAATGGCAGAAAAAATTGCAACAAGAGAAGCTTATGGTAATGCCCTTGCTGAGTTTGGCGACAGATATGATATTGTTGTACTTGATGCCGACCTTGCAAAGGCAACCAAAACTGAAATTTTTAAGAAAAAGTTTCCCCATCGATTCTTTGATTGCGGTATCGCGGAAGGAAATATGATCAGCGTAGCTGCCGGGCTTGCTGCCGCCGGTCAAATTCCCTTTGCCAGCACCTTTGCTATGTTTGCCGCCGGACGTGCCTTTGAGCAGATCCGCAACTCAATCGGCTACCCGCATCTTAATGTAAAAATCGGAGCGACCCATGCCGGTATCACCGTCGGTGAGGATGGCGCTACCCATCAGTGCAACGAGGATATTGCCCTTATGCGCACCATTCCCGGCATGACCATCATTAATCCGGCAGATGCCGTTGAGGCATGTGCCGCTGTGGAGGCAGCTATTCTGTATAACGGTCCTGTTTATCTGCGTTTTGGCAGAATGGCGGTACCGGTGATTTTCGACAGCAGCTATCGCTTTGAGCTGGGTAAGGGGGTTAAGATGGCCGACGGAACCGACCTAACCATTATATCAACCGGTATTATGGTGGATATGGCGCTGACCGCTCGTGACCTGCTTGCCAATGAGGGTATCTCCGCCCGCGTGATTAATATTCACACCATCAAGCCTCTTGATACAGAGATCGTCATTAACGCAGCTAAAGAAACAGGCGCCATTGTTACCGCTGAGGAACATTCGATAATCGGCGGGCTTGGGGGGGCTGTCTGCGAGACATTGGCCGAGAGCTGTCCTGTCCCCGTTTGCAGGGTCGGTATCAATGACACCTACGGCCGGTCCGGTAAAGTTCCGGCTCTGCTTGAGATTTATGGCTTGACCCCGGCGAAAATTGTAGAAAAAGCAAAGACCGCAATTGCTCTGAAAAAAGCATAAAAAGCGATTACTTCAAACCTAAAATAGAATACAAAAAAGGCAGAATATTAACATATTGATTATTCTGCCTTTTTTTGTGTTCATATCTTTTCGCTGTACAGGACAACCTTGTTGTCATTCTCGCACATAAAACTTGCAAACTATAAATAAAAAATAGACATAAGGCACAATAAACAAATTACAAAAATAGGATTTATTAATAATTTGTTACTTTAATTTTTTTACAAAATATGTTAGTATATAGTAGACAATAATATTTATGAAAAGAGTTGAGTTGTTTGACAGGAGATTTTGTTTTATTAACTGTTCTTGCCCTGTTAAGTATTATTATGTACACGATACCTACTGTTATTGCTTGCGAGGGTGATCATCCTAATAGAAAAAAGATTGTTTTAATCAATCTTTTTTTCGGATGGACAGGTATCGGATGGTTTTTCGCATTATTCTGGTCCTTAAAATCAAGAGAGGGCAATTACTTTTTTTTCGATCATACTCATAAGTAGCAAAAAAGCAAACATTAATAGGCGGACTGCCCGAAAGGCTAGGCCGCAAAGCTCAGGAGTCTAACCAGTTTTCGTATGACTGGCCGGCTGCATACTCATGTTGAGTTGCAGCCGGTTTTACTATAAAGCGTATCAAAGCAAAAAAGGATAGAAAAAATAACCTTTGCTTCCTTTGATGGGGTAAAGGTTATTTTTCGATAATTCTTTAGCATTTATGAGCGAATATTGATATTAAGCTCACGCTGTAGTGCGGCAAGAATTTTTGCCGTCGCCTTATCGGCCTCCTCGTCGGTGAGGGTGCGTTCAGGGGAGCGAAGGCTGATTCTGAAGGCGACGCTCTTCTTGCCCTCGGCGACCTGTTCGCCGCGATAGATGTCAAAGAGCCTGACATCCTCCAGCAGCTTAACGCCCGCACTTCTGATCACTCTTTCGATGGCGCCCACTTCAAGGGTCTCGTCACAGACAAAGGAGAAGTCGCGAGCGGATGCAGGGTATTTTGCAAGAGGGGTGTATTGCGGCTCAGGACCGATTAAGCTGTAGAGCAGCTCAAAATCAAGGACGGCAGCATAAACAGGAAGGTCAAAATCATAGTTTTGAGCCACAAGGGGGTGGATCTCTCCAAGAATTCCGATTTCTTTACCGCAAGGGGAGGTGATTATAGCGCACTTTCCGGGATGGAACGCGGGATTTTCGGTATATGCCGAGTATTGGCATTTCCCGATGCGGGATTTTGTGATGATGTTCTCGCACATGCCCTTCAGGGTGTAGAAATCGCCGTTTTGATAAAAGCCTATGACGATAGTTTTGCGCTCGTGTGGAAGCTCGTCCTCACCCTGCGGTATATAGACGGTGGCAATTTCATAGAGAGCAGCACGGGGATTTGAGTGATTGTTGTTGCGCGCCAGGGTATCCAGCATGGAGGGGAGAGCGGTCGTTCGCATAATGCTGGTGTCCTCCCCCAAAGGATTTAAAAGGGTGATTGAACGGCGGGCGGCATCCTCCTCAGGTATGCGGATACGGTCATAAAACTTCGGAGAGATGAAGGAAAAGGTGCAAATCTCATCAAGTCCCATACCGCACAAAAGATCGTGCATTGACTGTTCATATGCCTGCTTCGGCGTGAGTTTCCCCTGGGTAATATTTGCTCTGAAGTGTGCGGATTCGATATTATTGTAGCCATAGATGCGGGCGATTTCCTCGGCAAGATCGGCCATACCCTCCACATCGCCACGCCAGGAGGGAACGGTTACCGTGTCCCTTGCGACGGTAAAGCCAAGAGAGGTCAGCACCTTTGCCATATAGTCGGTTGAAAGGTCGGTGGCTAAAAGCCTATTAATCTTCTCGACTTCAAACGGGAGTACACGGGCATCTCTTTTGCCGGGGTATATATCGGCAATTCCGGGCAGAACATCGCCGGCATCAAGCAAATTCACCAGCTCACAGGCACGTTCCAGAGCGGGCAGGACATTTTCGGGATCAAGCCCCTTTTCAAAGCGGCTTGAGCTCTCGGTACGCATTCCCTGCTTCTTTGCGGTGACTCTGACCGAGGCGCCCAGGAAGTTGGCGCTTTCAAAAACAACGGTCTTTGTGCTGTCGGTGATTTCGCTGTTGGCGCCGCCCATAATGCCGGCAAGGGCTACCGCCTTGTTTTTATCGGCGATAACCAGCATATCTGAGGTAAGCTTATGGTCAACATCGTCAAGAGAACGGAAGTTTTCACCTTCCTTTGCGTTGCGCACGATAATGCTCGAGCCATCAAGGCAGGCATAATCAAAGGCATGCATCGGCTGACCGTACTCCAGCATGACATAGTTTGTAATGTCCACAATATTGTTGATGGGGCGAACGCCGGCGGCACGCAGCCGCATTCTCATCCAAAGAGGGGAGGGCTTTATGCGGACATTCTTTACCACACGGGCGGCATAACGGGGACATAGGTCAGGGGCGTCGATTTGAACCGAGAGATAATTTTCGATGCGATCTCCATCGTTAAGAACGGTTGGCTTTGGTTTGGGAATGTTAAAGGGGCGGTTAAAGGATGCAGAGGTCTCTCTTGCAAGCCCGATAACCGAGAGACAGTCGGGGCGGTTTGAGGTTATCTCAAATTCCACGGTGGTATCCCTCAGCATCAAGGCGTCCCGAATATCGGTGCCCGGCGCATGGGAATCATCAAGAATGAGGATTCCGTCTTCATCGGCAAAAGGCATATCATGGGTATCAAGTCCGAGCTCTGAGATGGAGCAAAGCATGCCAAAGGACAGCTCCCCTCTCAGCTTGCCGGCTTTAATAGTTTGCCCGGTGGGTAGCTTCGCACCGTTAAGGGCAACGGGAACATAGGCGCCAGCAAAAACATTGCCTGCCCCGGTAATGATTTGAACGGGAGCCTCCGTTCCGACATCCACAGAGCAGATGGTTAGCTTATCGGCGTTGGGATGCTTTTGAAGTGTGGTGATTTTGCCGACAACCACGTTATTGATATTATCGCCGCGGCATTCGTAGCCCTCCACCTTTGAGCCGGTGTTGGTCATGCGGTCACAATAGTCTTTGATTGAAATATCGTCAATGTTTATATAATCTTGTAGCCAATTAAGTGATAGTTTCATATAGCTTCATCCATTTGTTCATGAAAAGCAGGAACAAATATCTCCATTCGATTTTATTTGATGGCAGTATCAGAACTGCGACAAAAAGCGAACATCATTTTCGTAGAGCAGGCGCATATCGTCAATGTTGTATTTGAACATGACGACGCGTTCAATTCCGAGTCCAAAGGCAAATCCGCTATAGACATCAGGATCAATGTTGCAGGTGCGGAGCACGTTCGGATGAACCATACCGGCGCCTAAAATTTCGATATAGCCCTCGCCCTTGCAGAGGCGGCAGCCCTTTCCGTCACAGTTAAAGCAGGAGACATCTACCTCGGCCGACGGCTCTGTAAAGGGAAAATAATGAGGACGGAATCGTATTTTTGTGTTTCCGCCAAACATATTTTTGGCGAAAAGCTCAAGCATTCCTTTCAGGTCAGCGAAAGAGATGTTTTTATCCACAACCAGTCCCTCCAGCTGATGGAAGAGGGGGGAATGGGTAGCATCAACGGCGTCTGAGCGGTAGACCCGTCCGGGGGAAATGATGCGGATTGGAGGCCTTTGCTTTTCCATGACCCGGACCTGAACCGGGGAGGTCTGGGAGCGAAGCAGAATCTTGTCATTGATATAAAAGGTATCCTGCGTATCCCGTGCCGGGTGGTTTTCCGGGATGTTTAGGGCTTCGAAGTTGTAGTAGCCGTACTCCACTTCGGGACCTTCTGCGATCTCAAACCCCATGCCGATAAAAATTTGCTCCAGCTTCCGTTGGATTATCGAGAGGGGATGGCGCCTTCCCACCGGGATTTCGGCACCGGGAACGGTGACGTCAATGCGCTCTTTATTGAGCTTTTCCAACAGCTTTGCATAGCGCAGCTCTTCCTGTTTTTCAGCAATCGCCGATTCAATGTATTGGCGTATCTCGTTGGCAAGCTGACCGATTATAGGACGCTCCTCGGCAGAAATTTGCCCCATGCCGCGTAAAACAGCGGTAAGGGCGCCTTTTTTGCCCAGATATTTAATTCGGACAGCCTCAATATCGACATTGGCATCGGACAGGCTCTCGGCCGCCTCCGCCTTGATTTGTAGAAGCGTATCTTTCATTTTTATCTCCTTTTGGATATGGATTTCTCCGGTTGTAGTTGCAGTATGTTTTTGTGATCAGAACAAAAAAAGACCCGTCCATGGAACATGGGACGAGTCGTTAGAACCCGCGGTACCACCCGCATTTCGGCAAAAATGCCGACACTTTCATATGCTGTAACGGGCATCCCCGTGACCGACTACTGATCCTTCACCGGTCATGCTCCAAAGTGAAATGCTCCTCCGTGCCGCCGGTCGCTCGCAGCCAAAGGCGACCTTCTCTGTATGCGGTGATACGGTATCGCTGACTTTATCATAGCATTTTTAAAATGTAAAAATGGGTTATTATCGATGCAATATTCTATATTATACAGCATTAGAATAAAAATTGCAAGTACAAATCAGGATTTTATAAAACCGAGGGCTTGCGACCGATCTTTATAAATATTAAGAGTATTTATATTTCTGTTCTGTTTCTTTTGAGATCTGGCGCAGCACCCGAATGGTGTAAAGCGCCCACACAAGAGAGAGGAGAAGATAGTACAGCCAAAGCAATTCAATCTCAGGATAGTAAGCGTATGTCGGCTCGATATATGGATTCTGTATGAAGACGCTGTAGGTTCTGGCTTTTAAGATAACATATAAGATAGAACCAATGGCGGCGGCCACTCCGTAGCCAAAGCTGATATACAGCCGTCTTGAGAGCAGTTTTGCGACAGACATTGATTGACTGTCAGAGAGATGGTTAATGTTATCCCCCTCGTATCCTGTGTGTCTGTGTGCCAGATCGGAGAAGGCACGTGCGATGAAAAAGAGCAGGACACAGAGAATGGCGGCCTCAACAATGGTAAGGGCGGTTAGTATTCGATAAGCCACCCTAGCCTCCTCGGATTTTTCGAGAACCTCGTAGGCAAAATTGTCGATAAAATAGATTGATGTTGAATAGGTTGCAAGGGAGGAGAGAAAATATAACGCCGAAAGAGGAATGACCGGCTTTGCACTGGCGGTATACTTAACCAGCATCAGCGCACCAATGAAGAAGAAAAGGGCAGAGGCAGCGTCTGGGAGCAGATTGACATCACTGACAAACAAATCAGGTGCAAGACCGAAGGCAATACAAAATATGATAGTGATAGAGTTGATTTTTCTCTTGATGATAAAGCCCTCGCGGGAGACGACCTGGTTTTTATAGGCTTCGGTGATTTTATCAATAAAGGGCTTGTCACGCAACACATTTCTGAAATAGCGAACAAAGCGGTAAAGCCAGATGACGCCCAGAACAAGAACAATGAAGGCAGTGATGATAATCAGCGGATTTTTATATCGCTCAAGAGCGTAGCTGCTCGGATCAATTATTCCGTAGGGATTATCTATACGCAGATACATCAGGTAGGGAACGCAGGGCAATAAGAGCTTTGCGAACATGAAAAAGAACGTGTAATACTTCAGCCGAGAAACCGGCTTTGACTTGCGGGCATCTGCCCTTCCTTTTGGAAGACGAAAGACGCTGCCTGAGTCATAGCGGCTTCCAAGATAGGTCAACCCTTCGAAAAGCTCAGAAAAAGCACCCGGCAGATAAATCAGCTCAACAACAGCGTACGCGAAGGTTAAAACCAGAACAGTGGTTTGTTCATCTATCGCGCTTGATACAATTCGCATCATGATAAAGAATGCGGGAATGCGGGAAAGGTTGATATAAATCAGCTTTAGGAAGCGTTGCCTTGCTTCCGAGAGATGCATATTGATATCGGCGACAGCCGAGATACCGGTGATAATAAAGATATATCCGATAAAATCGGGAAGGATGTCAAGGATGTTAATGTTTGGATTAAAAAGAAAAAAAGTACCGGTTATAACAGAGCCGAGGCCGAGATATTTTGCATTGCTTTTCATCATTGACATCATATCGGGCTTTTGTGCCCGCTCCTTTCATGATAAAACTAATGCTTAATGCAGATTCTAAGGTTTATTTAGAGCGTTTTTTCTTGCTATGTTTCAGTTTTTCTGCCAGCTTGCGTCCCTGTTTGTGAGCTTCCTGCTCTTTTTTGTCCTCTATTCTGCGAAAGAAGTTGACAAATGCATATTTTGACTCCTTTATGGTCATTTCTTCATCGCCCTCAAGGCAGATCCAGATATAGCAGGAATAGATCAGCACGGCATTTAGCACCATCCAGACAAGACCGAAAAGCCAAACGGGAGCGCTGAAATATTTGTACATATCATTGATAATCGGATGGTTGATAAGCATGATGATATTCAGCAGATAGTAGACAGCACCGAGAAAAAGATTGCGGACAGCCCGATCGGCAAGATGGTGCAGACCGGTTTCAACAGCGATTGCCCTGATGCCCGAAAGGGCGAAGTAAAGAAAGACCGCCTCAAAAAGCATGGTAATAGGAAGAATGTAAGTGGCGGCACTTTCTAAAGAGGCGTTGTTGATCTTCAAAAAACGGATGATTTCAAGAGCCAGGGAGGCAAGCCCGATTGCAAAAAGAGAAAAAAGGAGATACTTTGCCCCTTTGAATTGACGGTTGTAGACCGATAATTTAGTGATTCCCGCAAACATCAAAAGATATGCGAAAATATCGGTAAAACCAGGAAAAATGAAATTGATGCTCAGCAAAAAGCCTGTAAAGAGGAGCCCGAAACCCATAATAACTCCATATCGCTCCGCCAAAGCCTGCATTGAGGCTTTGGCGGGGAATTTTTCTGTTTATTTTTTATAGCGGACAATATGTCAATTATTGACCGGATGCCCCCTTGTTCTGTCCGCAGCAGTTTTTGTATTTCTTGCCGCTGCCGCAGCTGCAAGGGTCGTTTCTGCCGATCTTTTCGGATTTTTTAACAACCGTTTTTGTTGCGGGAGGTCTGCCTCCCTCAAAGCCCTCTATCAGGGGCTTTGCTACTTCAACACGCTTAATAGGCTGTGGCTGCGGCTGGACGGTGAGAACCATGCGAACGGTTGATTCCCGGATATCGGCGATCATTTCATCAAACATTTCAGAGCCTTGAATGCGATATTCGCTGACCGGGTTGCGCTGCGCATAGGCATGGAGGCCGATGCTATGTTTTAATTCCTCCATGGCATCCAGGTGGTCCATCCACTTTTCGTCAACATTGCGCAGCAAAATTACACGCTCCACCTCACGCATGACATCGGCAGAGCCGAAAATGGCCTCCTTTGATTCATAGATAGCAAGGGCACGGTCGGTAAGCTTTTCTATAATGTCCTCACGAGTGAGGGAATCTAGCTCTTCCTTAGAATATCGGAGATCGTCGTCCGTGATAATGATGCCCTTGAAGTGCTCGTGCATTCCCTCAAGATTCCATGCGTGCTTATCCTCGTCGGCGGTGTAGAAATTGACGGTGTCCGCTATGCTGGAGGTGATCATGTTGATTATCTTGGACTTCAGGTCAACACCGTCAAGCACTTCCTGCCGCTGCTTGTAGATGACGGCACGCTGTTGGTTCATAACATCGTCATAGGTGAGCACGTTTTTACGGCGGTTAAAGTTTTGGTCCTCAATGCGTTTTTGTGCGGATTCGATAGAGTTTGACAGAATCCTTGCATCGATTGGAGTGCTGTCGTCAAGGCCAAGCCTGTCGACAAGCCCCATTATTCGATCGGCACCGAAAAGACGGAGCAGATCATCTTCAAGAGAGAGGAAAAAGCGGGATTCTCCGGGGTCGCCTTGACGACCGGAGCGTCCGCGGAGCTGGTTGTCGATACGTCGGCTCTCATGTCGCTCGGTGCCGAGAACAAAGAGACCGCCGGCTGCGCGAACCTTATCCGCCTCGGGCTTTATCTGATCTTTATATTTTTCTAACAGCTCATTGTAGAGCTTGCGCACCGAAAGAACCTCTTCGTCCTCTGTCTCCGAAGTGCCGGTGGCAAGGGCGATGAGATCTTCGTCAATCCCCTGCTTGCGCATTTCATTTTTTGCCAAAAAGAGGGGGTTGCCTCCCAGCATAATGTCGGTACCGCGTCCGGCCATGTTGGTTGAGATGGTGACGGCCGAGGGCTTGCCTGCTTGGGCAATAATCTCCGCCTCTTTTTCGTGGTATTTTGCGTTAAGCACGGTGTGAGGAATGCCTTGTTGCTTTAGCTTTTTGGATAGTTCCTCCGATTTTTCGATGGATACGGTACCCACAAGAACAGGCTGCCCTTTTTCGTGGCATTCTATTATCTGCTCGATGATGGCTGCCATCTTGCCGGCTTTGGTTTTGTAGACGCAGTCCGGCCAATCATTTCGAATCATCGGCATGTTGGTGGGAACCTCTACAACATCAAGGTTGTATATCTCACGAAACTCGTTCTCCTCAGTTAGGGCTGTTCCGGTCATGCCCGAAAGCTTTTGGTACATTCTGAAATAATTCTGAAAGGTGATGGTGGCAAGGGTTTTTGATTCCTTTTCGATTTTTACCCCTTCCTTAGCCTCTATAGCTTGGTGCAGACCGTTGGAGTAGCGGCGCCCGGGCATGAGACGGCCGGTAAAGCTGTCAACAATGATGACGCTACCGTTCTTGACAACGTAATCAACGTCGATATGCATAATACCATGGGCGCGGATCGCCTGGTTGATATGATGGACAAGGGTGGCATGCTGCGGATCGGAGAGGTTTTCGATATTGAAGTACCTCTCGGCCTTTTTGATGCCGTTTTGAGTCAGGATAACGTTTTTTGCCTTTTCATCTACGATATAGTCTTCGCTTATGTCGTCGTTGGACTCCTTGTCGTCAAGCTCTCGGATAACATATTTCGAGCAGGAGCGAGCGAATTTGTCGGCAAGGTAATAAAGCTCGGTAGACTTGTCACCCTCGCCTGAAATAATAAGGGGGGTTCTCGCCTCGTCAATGAGAATGGAGTCCACCTCGTCTACAATAGCAAAGTTGTGTCCCCGCTGAACCATTCTTTCTTTATATATGACCATGTTGTCCCGCAAATAGTCAAAGCCAAATTCATTGTTTGTACCATAGGTGATATCTGCGGCATAGGCCTTCTTCTTTTCTTCATGTCTTTGTCCGTGGACGACAAGTCCGGTGGTAAGACCGAGAAAGCCGTAAACCCTGCCCATCTCCTCGCTGTCACGGCGGGCGAGATAATCGTTAACAGTAACGATATGTACCCCGCGACCGGTCAGAGCGTTCAAATAGGCGGGCATGGTGGCAACAAGGGTCTTACCCTCGCCGGTTTTCATCTCTGCAATGCGCCCCTGATGAAGAATGATACCGCCAAAGAGCTGAACACGGAAGGGACGCTTGCCGAGAACCCTATCGGCGGTCTCTCTTACAAGAGCGAATGCGTCCGGCAAAATGTCATCCAGTGTCTCCCCGGCAGCAAGTCTCTCTTTCAGCTCGGCGGTGACAGAGGACAGCTCCTTGTCACTCATCTTCGCATACTTTGGGGCAAGGCTTTCTATTTTATCAACGATTGGAACGAGTTTTTTGATTTGCTTTTCGCTGTACGTTCCGAAAATTTTTGTCAATATGCTCATTTTTTCAGTGCGCCGGCAGGCGCTCCCCCTGATTAAAGTGATTATTGTAAGTTCATCAAAATATTATACAATAAATTAACCAACATTGCCAGAATATTTTGTAAATTTATTTCGTATGGCGGAAATATCGCCGGTTTTTATGGAAAAAAGAGAAAATTTATCAGTTTTGGCTCTTTTCCTTTTGCGGTCTGTATTGCATTTGAGCGGATGTAGAGGTATAATAACTTGTGATAATTCAGAAAAAGATAGTAAAAGGTAATATATGAGCAGCATAAATATTGTTCTTCACCAACCGCAGATTCCACAGAATACCGGCAACATTGCCCGCACCTGCGCCGCTACAGGAGCCTCACTTCATTTGATCGGGCCTCTCGGCTTTACGATAGACGATCGCAAGCTGAAGCGTGCCGGGCTTGATTATTGGCATAGTCTGGACATTGCTTTTTATGACAGTCTTAAGGATTTTTACGCAAAAAACCCGGATGCCCGAGAAAACACATACTATTTCACAACAAAGGCTAACCGCACCTATGCGGCGGCAGATTATCCGAAACGGGTTTATCTCATGTTCGGCAAGGAGACGGCGGGTCTGCCCGAGGAGCTTTTGCGGGAGAAATATGAGTTTTGCGTGCGAATTCCGATGCGGGAGGGGCAGCGCAGCCTTAATCTGTCAAATACCGTTGCAATTGCCGTCTATGAGGTGTTGCGCCAGCATAATTTTCCCGGACTCTTAAACGAGGGTAGACTGACAGGCTCGCCCGAATGATAAAATACAGGCTCGATAGGTTTATCGTCAATGTTGAGAAAGCTTAAAGGCGAAAGGATCTGTTCCAAATCAATAAAATAAAAAACGCCTATGAAAAGGGATTTTTACAGGCGTTTTTTGCTTTTGCGGTTATGAGTTTTTGTTTTATTTAGAGTTGTCATCAAGTGCATAGGCCTCTCCGCAGACTATATCATAGGTGAGAAGATCAAAGAGAGGGATACTGTCTGTCGAATCGTCCGCATTTGTCGAATAAAGGGGATTTGATTCAAATTGGCTGAGGATTGCCGTATTTACCTTGGATAATGGGGCGCCTGCTGATTTTAACACAAGACCGGGAAGGTAGAATTCTGAGAAAATTCGGCTTGTGTCAATGTCGGGGCGCTCTTTATTGCTGTAGACGATGAATTGCTGCTTGTAAAGAATTTCGCAGTTTGAGGCATTCAGACCTAAATTCTCATAAAACAAGCTCTCACTTGAGAAAAAGGGAAAGTGGTCGCCAACAAAGACGAGAATAGTCTCCTCCTCAAATTTTTCAAGCCAGAGGACGAAATCGTGTAAAGCGTCGGAGGATGTCTTGATTGCATTTAGATAAACCTCAAATTCCAGGGTGTCGTCCTCGCTGATATATGGCTGATGGTTTTGCATAGTGGTGGTGAAAATATAATTTGGCGCATTGTCCTTCCTCAATAGAATGGACTTGATGGCGTTATAGGCGGTACTGTCGTTGATATAGTCGCCGTAATATTCGGGTGTAATGCCGAGGTCATCAAAATCGGTGTCAAAAATCAGCTCATGAAAACCATAGCGAGGGTAAAAATCGTCCCGATTGTAAAAGCTTTTGCTGAAAGGGTGAATATAGCTGGTATAATAACTTGCATCGGATAGAGAGCGCGCAATGCTGTAAGTCTTTTTTGTATCCTTTATGAGATAGTGAGGGATGGTGGCATTTTGCAGGCTTTTAACAGGAAGACCTGTGATAAGCTCAAATTCTGCACGGGCGGTATAGCCGCCAAAGGTGGGAGAAAAGAGGTAGCCGGTTGCGGTCGTTTCCATATTTGTCACTGCATCAAAGCCGCGATAGACATCGCTGTCTATCTCTAAAGAAGGAAAGCAGCGAAAGTCACTGAAGGACTCGCAAGCAATGAAGATGATATTCGGACGCTTGCCTTGATCGGAAGGGGCAAACTTCTCTGTAAGGGAGTTTATGGCGTTTGCGTTGTAATTATCAGGCTCCGAAACAATACTTGCGATCGATTCGGCAGAGGATTGGAGCAGGTTGGCAAGGAAGCTGTTATTCGCGTATTTTTCGTTGGCGGCAAAGCTGTTTGTGGAGGGTCGTGTGTCCACATCAAAGGCGCGGTATAGGTACCCCGATATTCTTGGAGACAGAATAATCCAAAAAGCGGCTACCATTATAAGGATGCCTGAGATCCGAAGGGAAAGCGGCTTGCTTTCGATTCTTATTTTAAGGCGCGCGCAGGCAACCGCATAGGAGACAAGAGTGATTAAATTAACAACCATCCAGATGTGAATGCTGATATTCGCAAATCTGGCGATATCTGCCGCATTGCCGACCATGGTGATATCGGTGATGAGGAAGTGGCTGGAGCTTACCGAATGCTTAAAATATTCTACAAGGGAGAGAATGTAGAGAAGACCGCCGACTATAATTATTGAAATATACAGCTTTTTAAAAAGGATGGTGAGAGAAAAAAGAAGCAGGGAGATAAACAGAAGATTAAAAATTATCACCGTTGGACGACGAAGTATGAAGGTCAGCGTATCATTGAGGCTTTGGGTGCTGTTTATTTCAGCTAAAAATACGATGTAAAAGGGTAGCAGAGCGATCAGTATGATTGATACCCACTTATTTGTTAATGTAATTTTCAACCTAATGCCTCCAGAATAATGGTTTGAGATATTTATTTGTTAAAGCATTGATAAACTATTCTTTAGTTCGTGCATCATGTAGTGAGAAATAATTTTATCAGCTTTATTATACTCTTTTTTCTCGCTATTGTAAAGACTTATTGCCATTTTTAGAGACAGAGGATGACACAGACTCCCAATACTCGGCAAAGGAATGTCCGTACGTAAAGTCGTACGGACATTCCTATATATGGAGGGTTGGTATGATTTGCAGCTTTTATATTATTATATACCAGATTATATACCAGGAAGAATGCAATCATTCTTTTTTGCGAATATTTTTGCATATTCGACGATAACATCGGCCGTTCCCTCAATGCCGAGAACTGAGCTGTCAATGGAAAGATTGTAGTTTTCCCGCAATCCCCATTTTCGCCCGGTATAAAAATTGTAATAACTTATGCGGCGGCGGTCGACCTTATTCATCATATCAAGAGCTTCGGTTGAGGAGACATTGTTCTGCTGTATGACCTGCTGCTTTCGAAACTCGGTATTCGCGTATAGGAAGACAGAGATTCGACCCGGATGCTCCCGCAGCACATAGTCGGCGCATCTGCCGACTATCACGCAGGGCGCGGTCTTTGCAAGATTTTTTATAATATCCGATTGGGTGATGAATAGCTGATCGTTGATCGGAAGAAGATTGCTGAGGGTCGAGTTGCTGGCATAGATTGATGAGCCGAGAGCAAGGGTGTAGAGCAGGCTGTTTGGCGCTTTTTCGTCGGCACTCATCAGCACATCCGGACTCATTTCCTTGATATTTGCCGACATTGTAATCAATTCTTTATCATAAAGATCAATGCCGAGCTTTTTTGCAATATGTTGTCCGATGGCGCGACCGGCACTTCCGTATTGACGGGCGATGGTGATGACAACGTGATGGCTCATTTTTTTACCTCTGATATTCGAAGATTTATAAATCCCTTATCTTAAATAGTTTATAGCACTATTATATCAAAAAACTGATATTTGTAAATAGTTTTTGTTAAATATTAATAAAAATTTTAATTTCACACAAATTCAGTCATGATTATTTTATCGCAGTATTCAGGAGAATATCTCCATTTATCGATATGGGTTGTTGTTGTAGTGTCAATAAAATATTTTGGTGGGCGAATGGGAAGCTCCTCTTTATGGGTATCGATGATAACAAGCTTTATTTTCATGCGCTCGGGAATGATGTTTTTAATATAAACGGCAGCCGTTTGCCCCGGGGAGATGCCGGGGCGCAGCTCTGCAAGACCTGCCAAATTTGGCGTAAGCTCTACAAAAATGCCATAGCTCTCGATACTTCGTACTATCCCGGCAACCGTCTGCCCCGGTGAAAATAGAACGGCATTTTCCTCCCATGTTCCGAGAAGCTCCCGATGGGTGACAAAGATTCTCTCGCTTGCAGAATCGATGCTTTTAATAACAACTTTTATGTATTCGCCGATTAAAAAGCGGTCTCGGGGATGAGAGATGCGTGATACAGAAATGCAGTCGACCGATAAAAGGGAGATAATACCGCATCCGATGTCCACAAAAGCGCCAAATTGCTCCATGTGGGTGATTTTTGCCGGAATTATGTCTCCGCATATAAGAGAGGAGATGTAGTTCATGGTGCATTCGTTTTGTGCGGCCCGCCGGGAGAGAATCGCGCGTAGCTGCCCGTCCGGCGCTCGCTCAAAGCCGATCACCTTAAAGCAAACGGCCTTTCCTACCCTTGTGATGATGGCGATATCCTTAATTTCCTCTCCTTTCCCACATTTTTGAACCTCGTTTTTAGGCATAATGCCCTGCATTCCGTATAAATCAATATGCAGATTCAGCTCTTCGTCGCACATAAGAGCTGTGGATTCCAGTATTTTTCCCTGCTGCATTGCGCGCTCAAGTCCGGTAAGACTTGATATGTACTCTCTGTTTTCCGGGGTCTGTATAAGCATTCCTTCAGGTTTGTACAAGTTTGCCATATTTTTACCTCCGCTCCGAGTTTTTAAATGATGTTATTTCACTTTTGCTAAGATATTACTGTAACATCATATGGCCGGACAGAGAAAATTATGACAAGCCGTCCTAAAAAGGATATAGTCAGAGAAATTAAGCGGCTTTTTATGCTTAATTCTCTGACTATATTTATTATGGTTCGGTTATAGGATTGTTGCCAATATTGCGCTTGCGCACAGGTGAAAACAGGTATATGTCTATATCAGCTTTAAATAGATGCTCTCCCCGCGCTTGCGCGGAAATGTGTGTAAGAGAAGACTAAGCAGTGTAAAGAGGATTGCAATAGCGATAAGGACAATATCGGCTATTTCAGTTTTGATAAATCCGATGCCTATTGCTCCTGCAAAGCCGACCGTCATAGGTACAAGCACCCCGAATATGGACGCCATGGATTGCTTGACAACAGAAACCTCGCTTGTCCATTTGAAATTAGGGAATAGAAGGTTTACGCATATACCGAAAAGGGCGGTTAAGAAACAAAAGAGCAGCGGGATCAGGAAGGTCATTATGCTTTTAAAGAGATCCAGCTTAAGGGCAAAAATAACCAGCGGCGCATTAATCAGAACGGTCGGAACGGTAAGTGTAAGGGTGAAAAGTATTTTTGCGCTAAAGACGGTCATTGCCGAGACCGGAAGGGATTTCAGCAAGGGGAAGGCCTTTCCCTCCATGGAGAGAGAGATGGCGGCGGGGTTTGTCATTCCGACAATTGACGCTATGAGCAGGGGAACAATGGCGCCGATTTTTTGTGATACTTCGGGAATTTTGAACAGCTCATCGAGCATGGCGTTTCCGCCGAAAAGAAGGACGACGGATAACAAAAAGACCATGACCACCCCGACAATTGTATTCACAACATAAATAGGAGAGGCGAAATATCGGCGAGCTTCCTTGAGATAAAGGGTATGGAGTGCGGATTTTGTCCTTGTCTGTTTTGCGTACCCTTGGTTGATATCGAATTTGCTTCGGGTGGCGGTGGTAGTGAGATAGGTGCGAAAAGTTCGAAAAACCTTTGTTACGATCAGGGCAAAGAGGGCAAAAGGAGCTACGGAAAGCAGGAAAAACGCAAAGAACGCTAAAAGATTACCCTTAGATGTGGCAGCGACAAAGAGGGCTGCCGGGGGATACATTCTGTTGA